>CAZCEZ010000104.1:0-11604 GCA_964497795.1 uncultured Acidimicrobiaceae bacterium
ACCGAACAGCGTACCCGCGTGCAGGGTCTGCGACTCCGTCGCAGCCGTGTCGGCTCCGCTAGGCGGGTACGGCGTCGAGCAGGAAGGCCAGCACCAGGGCCTCGTCGCGCCAGGCGTCGTAGCGCCCCGACGGTCCGCCGTGACCGGCGCCCATCTCCGTGCGGAGCAGGAACGGGCCGGAGTCGGGGAGCTCGCCGGCGACGTCGCGCAGGCGGGCCACCCACTTGGCCGGCTCCCAGTAGCCGACCCGCGGGTCGTGGAGGCCGGCCGTGGCCAGCACCGGCGGCAGCGCGACGGCCGGCACGTTCTCGTAGGGCGCGTACGACGCCATCACGTCGAAGATCTCGGCGGACTCGATCGGGTTGCCCCACTCCTCCCACTCGGTGACGGTCAGGGGCAGCGACGGGTCGAGGATCGTGTTCAGGGCGTCGACGAAGGGCACCTCGGCGACCACGGCGGCCCAGCGGCGCGGGGCGCGGTTCAGGGCGGCGCCGACGAGCAGCCCGCCGGCCGACCCTCCCCGGATGGCCACGTTCGTGCGACCGGTCGCGTCGTCGACCACGGAGGCGACGCCCTCGTCGACCAGGGCCTGCCCGCAGGCGACCAGGTCGTCGAAGGTGTGCGGCTTGGCCGCGAGCTTGCCGTCCTCGTACCAGGCGCGGCCCATCTCGCCGCCGCCCCGCACGTGGCCGATCGCGAAGGCCCAGCCGCGGTCGAGCAGCGACACCCGGGCGTAGGAGAAGCCGGGGTCGATCGAGATCTCGTAGGAGCCGTAGCCGTAGAGCAGGGTCGGCCCACCCGGGGTGCGGTCGCGCCGCTCCACCACCGAGATCGGCACGCGGGTCCCGTCGTCCGCCGTCGCCCACAGGCGGCGGGACACGTAGTCGGCGGGGTCGTAGCCACCGAGCACGGGGGTCACCTTGCGCACCACCCGCTCGCCGGAGCGGAGGTCGACGTCGACCACGGTCGGCGGCACGGTCAGCGACGTGTACGTGTGCCGCAGGAGCGGCCAGGCCGGGTCCGGGTTGGAGCCGAGCGACACGGTCGAGACCGCCTCGGGCTGGTCCAGGGTCCAGGCCGCGGCGACGTCGGGGCCGTCCTCGCCCACGGGCACGACCCGGACCCGCGTGGTGGCCTCGGTCCGCTCCTCGAGGAGCAGGTGGCCCTCGAGCACGTCGAGGTCCTCGATCCGCACGCCGGGCTCGTGGGGCACGACCTCCACCCAGGCGTCGGGGTCGGGGCCGCGCTCGAGGTCCCGCTGGTCGGCGCTCGCCCGGAGCACGCGGAAGTCGAGGGCGCCGTCGTTGGTCAGGACGTAGAAGTCGTGGTCGAGGTGCTCGACGCTGGCCTCGACGCCCTGCCGGCGGGGCACCAGCACGTGCAGGGGATCGGTCGGGTCGATCGTCGGGCCGACGCGCACCTCGGTCGTGACCTTGGACCCCACGGTCAGCACGAACCAGCGCCGGTCCTTGGTCTCGGCGATGGAGCAGAAGAAGCGCTCGTCCTCCTCCCGGTGCACCAGCTGGTCCTGGTCGGCCGGGGTCCCACGGCGGTGGCGCCACACCTCGTGCGGACGGGTGGCGTCGTCGGGGCGCGTGTACAGCAGGTGGGCGCCGTCGGCCGACCACGCCGTCCCGTAGTAGACGCCGGGGACCTCCTCGGGCGTCCCGTCCGGGAGGGCGGCGTCGGCACCCGTGGCCAGGTCGCGGAAGCGCAGCGTGTACCGCTCGGAGCCGTTGGTGTCGAAGGCCCAGGCCAGGACGTCGCCGCCCGGGGCGACGTCGAACACGCCCAGGGCGAAGTAGTCCCCGCCGAGGGCCCGGGCCTCGGCGTTGGCGTCGAGCACGACCTGCTCGGCGGCGCGCACCTCGGGGTCGTCGGGGTCGGGCGGGTCGGTCTCGGGACCGGCGGCCAGGCGGCAGTACACGGGGTACTGCTCGCCCTCGGTGCTGCGCGAGTAGTGCCACCACGTGCCCCGGCGGACCGGCACGGACAGGTCCGTCTCCTGGACGCGGCCCTTGATCTCCTGGAACACGTCGTCGCGCAGTGCGGCGGTGTGGGCGAGCACGGCGTCCGTGTGCGCGTTCTCCGCCTCGAGGTGGGCCAGGACCGCGGGATCGGCGCGGGCGTCGTCGCGGAGCCAGGCGTAGGGATCCGTCGCCGTGCGCCCGTGGCGGGTTCGCTCGACCGGGCGCGCCTGGGGACGGGGCGGTGTGGGGGCGGACATCGCCGGGACGCTACCGGCGGCGCGGCCCACCGGGACCTGCTGGGGCATGCTCGGTCCGTGCGACGCTCCATCGACGACCACGCCGCCACACCGGACGACCTCCCGCCGGACTGGGAGGACCTCGACCTCCAGCGGATCTCCTGGGCCGTGGCGATCAGCGACGACTACGAGGACGCAGAGCCCCGCGTGGTGCTCACCGTCGAGGAGGTCGGCGCGCCCGGCACCGGCCTCGTCGCCCACCTCGCGCCCGATGCGGCCCGGCGCCTGCGCCGCGCCCTGCGCGACGCGCTCGCCGAGGTCGGCGAGGACGCCGGCGCCTGAGCTCAGGTGACCGACGGGGCCGCCACGTCGAGCTCGTGCTCGCCGCTGGCGACGACGTCGCACACGGCCTCGACGGCGTCCCAGACGTCCACGAAGCGGGTGTAGGCGGGGGCGGGCCCGAACCGCAGCCGGTCCGGCGTCCGCACGTCGGGCACCACGCCGCGCCGGCGCAGGGCCTGGGAGACGGCCAGGGCACGGGGGTGCTCGACGGTGACGTGGCTGCCGCGCCGCGCCGGGTCGCGGGGCGTGGCGAGCCGGAACCCGAGCGGCGCGAGGCGCTCGTCGTGGAGCGCGACGAGCATCTCGGTCAGCGCCACGCCCTTGGCTCGGAGCGCGTCGACGCCGGCCTCGGCGAGCGTGGCGACCCCGGCCCGCACCGCCACGATCGAGGGGATCGGCTGCGTGCCGGTCAGGAACCGGCCGACGCCGGGCAGCGGGTCGTAGCCGTCTCCCATCGCGAAGCGGTCCCGCTGGCCCATCCAGCCCTGGATCGGGTTGGCGAGGCCCTCGTGCAGGCGCTGCGCCGCGTAGAGGAAGCCGGTCGAGCCGGGACCGCCGTTGAGGTACTTGTACGTGCAGCCCACGGCCAGGTCGACCCCGGCGGCGTCGAGGTCCACGGGCACCGCACCGGTCGCGTGGCTCAGGTCCCAGACGGCGAGCGCACCCGCGGCGTGGATCCGCCGGGTCGCCTCCGCCAGGTCCACCAGGGCGCCGGAGCGGTAGGCGACCAGCGAGAGGCAGACGACGGCGACGTCGTCGTCGAGCGCGTCGTCGAGGGCGTCGAGGGAGAGCCCGGCGTCGATGTCGCTGGCCACAGGCCGCAGCGCGAGGCCCCGGTCGGCGGCGATGCCGGCGAGCACGTAGCGGTCGGTCGGGAAGTCGTCGGGGTCGAGCACGATGGTCCCGCGCCCCGGGCGCAGGTCCAGGGCCGCACGCACCGCCTTGTACAGGTTCAGGGTGATGCCGTCGCACACCACGACCTGCCCGGCGGCGGCGCCGAGGAAGGCGGCGCCGAGCTCGTCGCCCACGAGCAGCGGCAGGTCGATCCAGTCCTCCCACGACCCGACCAGGCCCCGGGCCCAGCCGTCGTGCAGGAGCCCGTCGAGGGCGTCGAGCGTCGCCGTCGAGGGCCGCCCGAGGCTGTTCCCGTCCATGTAGAGGAGCCCGGGATCGGGGATCGCGAAGCGCTCCCGGAGCCAGGCGATCGGGTCGCCGGCGTCGAGGGCCTCGCAGTCGGCCCGACTCGTGGTCACGGGGCGAACCTAGGCCGGAGCCGACGCGGTGCAGCACCGGGCGCCCTCGGTAGGTTGCCGGCCATGGCGCCCCGCCCCGACCACCCCTTCCTCGCCGCCTGCCGGGGCGAGCCCGTCGAGCACGTCCCGGTGTGGTTCATGCGCCAGGCCGGCCGGTCGCTGCCCGAGTACGACCGGGTCAAGGGCGACCGCTCGATCCTCGACGCCGTGGAGCTCCCCGAGCTCGCCGCCGAGATCACCATGCAGCCCGTCGACCGCTACGGCGTGGACGCGGCGATCTTCTACTCCGACATCGTGGTCCCGGCCCGGGCCATCGGCTTCGGGATCGACATCGTCGCCGGGGTCGGCCCGGTCGCCGAGCGGCCGTTCCGCACCTGGGACGACCTGGACCGCCTCCCCCTGCTGGTGCCCGAGGAGCACTCGCCCTACATCGCCGAGACGGTCCGGATCCTCGTCGAACGGCTCGGCGACCGACCGCTGATCGGCTTCGCCGGCGCACCCTTCACCGTGGCCTCCTACCTGATCGAGGGTCGGCCGAGCCGCAGCTACGAGCACACCAAGGCCATGATGTGGGCCGAGCCCGAGCTGTTCGCCGCCCTCCTCGACCGGCTCGCCGACATCGCCATCGCCTCGCTCCGGGACCAGATCACGGCCGGGGCCGCCGCGGTCCAGCTCTTCGACTCGTGGGCCGGCGCGCTCAGCCCGCCCGTCTACGAGCGCTTCGTGATGCCCCACTCGGCCAAGGTGTTCGCCGGCGTCGCCGACCTCGGCGTCCCCCGGATCCACTTCGGCGTCGGCACCGGCGAGCTCCTCGGCCTGATGGGCGACGCCGGGGCGGACGTGGTCGGCGTCGACTGGCGCGTGCCCCTCGACGCGGCCCGGAGCCGGGTGCCGGGCAAGGCGGTCCAGGGCAACCTGGACCCGGCCGTCACCTTCGCCGGATGGGACGCGACGCGCGGCGCGGTGGAGGACGTGCTGGCCCGCAACGGCGGCCGGCCGGGCCACGTGTTCAACCTCGGCCACGGCGTCCTGCCCACGACCGACCCCGACGTGCTGGCCCGGGTCGTCGACCACGTCCACGCCCACGGCCTGGACGACCGCTGGGCCGGCGGGCCGGCGTCGTGACGAGCCGCCCCGTCGTCGTCGCCGGCGCCGGGCCCGCCGGGTTGGCGGCGGCCTGGGAGCTGTCCCGGACGGGTGTCGACGTCGTGGTCCACGAGGCCGCCGATCGGATCGGCGGGAAGCTCCAGGCCTCGGCCGTGCCCGGGCTCGCCCTCCCGCTCGACGAGGGGGCCGACGCGTTCCTGGCCCGGGTGCCCGACGCGCTGGAGCTGTGCGCCGAGGTGGGGATCGACGACCTCGTCCACCCGGCGGCCCGCTCGGCCTGGGTCCACGTCGGCGACGGCCTGCGCCCCCTGCCCGCCGGCCAGCTGCTCGGCGTGCCCACCGACCTCGACGAGCTCGCCGCCTCCGGCCTGGTGTCGCCCGAGGGCGTCGCCCGGGCCCGCCGCGACCTGGACGCCGACGCCCCGCCGCTCACCGAGGACGTCTCCGTCGGGGCCCTGGTCCGCGAGCGCCTCGGCGACGAGGTGTGCGACCACCTGGTCGAGCCGCTGCTCGGCGGCATCAACGGCGGCGAGGCCGACGGCCTGAGCCTCCGGGCCGCCGGGGCGCAGATCTGGGCGTGCGCCCAGCGGGGCGGGTCGCTGATCCGGGCCGCTGCGGCGATGAAGGCCCAGGGCGACCCGACCGCGCCCGTGTTCGCCGCGCCCGCCGCGGGCATGGCCGCGCTCCCCCGCTCCCTGGCCGACCGCCTCGCCGAGCACGGCCCGGGCCTCGGCCGGGTCGAGGTCCGACTCGCGTCGCCGCTCCCGCCCGTCGCACCCGACCCCGCGACCGGGGGGCTGCTCGTGGGCGGCGATCCCGCCGCCGGGCTCGTCCTCGCCGTGCCCGCCGACGTCGCCGGCGCCGCCGTCCGCGACCTCGCCCCGGACGCGGCGGCTGCGCTCGCCGCCTGGGACTTCGCCTCGGTGGTGATGGTCACCGTCGTGGCCCGTCGCGACACCGTGGACCACGCCCTCGACGGCAGCGGCTTCGTCGTCGCCCGGACCGCCGGGCGCTCGATCACGGCCGCGTCGTGGGGCTCGTCGAAGTGGGCCCACTGGGACGACGGCGAGCACGTGGTGCTGCGGGTGTCCCTCGGCCACGACGGCGACCCGACCGACTGGGTCGCCGCGTCCGACGACGACCTCGTCACCGCCACCCTGGCCGACCTGCGGGCGATCATGGGCGTCGACGTCGTCCCGGTCGGCACCCGCGTCGGGCGCTGGACCCGGGCCTTCCCGCAGTACCGCCCGGGCCACGTCGAGCGGGTCGCCGGCGTGCGCGCCGCATTGGCCGACGCCGGCCCCGTCGCCCTGGCCGGCATGAGCCTGGACGGCATCGGGGTCCCCGCCTCGCTGCGGTCCGGGCGCGTCGCGGCCCGCTCGCTGCTGGGCACGTGAGCCGCGCCGGTGGCGTCGCCGCCGGTCCGTGGTTCACTGGTCGGGTGCCCGAGTCCCCCGCCACGCACCCGGCCCCGCGCACCGGCGCCTGGCACCGCGTCGGCGTGGTCGTGCTGGTGCTCGCCCTCGCCACCGGCGCCGTCGGCGCGCTGGCCGCCTTCGCCGCCGACGACGCCACCGCCCCGGCCGACGCGGAGGTCGCCGCCGCCGCCCTCGCCCTCGCCGCGTCGTCGGCCCCCGAGGCCGAGCTCTCGTTCCTGCCCGACCTCGCCGTGCCCGCCATCGGGGTCAACACGTCCCCGGACGTCGCGCTGCCCGTGCCCGAGGTCCCCCCGGCCGACCCGTACGCGCCCACCCCCGAGATCGTCCACGGGACCCTGTCGATCCCTGCGATCGGGCTGTCGCAGCCGCTGCACGAGGGCGTCACGCTGACCGCCATCAACCGGGGCCCGAGCCACTGGCCGGGCACGGCCATGCCGGGCGAGCTCGGCAACGTCGTCGTCGCCGGCCACCGCACCACCTACACCCGCCCGTTCTGGGACCTCCAGGCCCTCGAGCCGGGCGACGAGCTCGTCTTCGACATGGTCGACGGCCGACGCCACACCTACGTGCTCGACGAGCTCGAGATCGTCTCGCCCGACGGCGTCCACATCATCGAGCAGACCCCGGCCCGCACCGCGACGCTCTTCGCCTGCCACCCCCGCGGCTCGGCCCGCCAGCGGATCGTGGCCCACTTCACGCACGTGTCCGAGTGGCGCCAGGCGCGTTGACCGAGGTCGACGCCCGGGAGCCGGGCCCGAGCTCCGAACCCCGGTCGCCGGTCCGCGCCGCAGCGCGGGTGCCGACGCCGCTGCTCGCCCTCCTCGGCGGCCTCTGCCTGGCGGCGTCCATCCCGCCGATGGGCTTCTGGCCCCTCGCCCTGCCGGGGATCGCCCTGCTCGACCTCGTGGTCGGCGACGTCGCCGCGACCCGGGTGCAGCGGCTCGGGCGGGCGTGGATCGTGTGGGCCGGCCTGCTGTTCCCGACCCTGTTCTGGATGCGGGCGATGACCCTGCCCGGCTACGTGATCGCCTCGTTCTCCTACGCCGGCTTCCTCGCCGTGGGCACCCTGCTCGCCCCGCGCGGCCGGGGCCGGCACCTCGCCGTCGCCGGTGGGGTGGTCCTCGCCGAGTGGGTGCGCTGGCAGTGGCCCTTCGGCGGCGTGCCCCTGTCCAACCTCGCCGTCGGCCAGGTCGCCGGACCCCTCGCCCCGGTGCTGCGCCTCGGCGGCGCCCTCCTCGTCGTGGGCGTGACCGTGCTGGCCGGCTCGGCCCTCGCCGCGCTCGTCCGGGGTCACCGCCGGCTCGGCGCCGGGATCGCAGCCGGCGTCGTCGCCGCGGTCGCCCTGGCCCACGTCGCCCCCGCCGGCGAGGCGACCAGCACCACCCTCGACGTGGCCCTCGTCCAGGGCGGCGGCCCCCAGGGCACCCGCGCGGCCACGACGGAGCCCGGCATCGTGCTGGAGCGCCACCTCGCGGCCTCCGCCGAGCTCGACCCCGACCTGGTGACCGGCGACGGCGACCTCGACCTGCTGCTCTGGCCCGAGGACGTCGTCGACGTGGTCGACCTCACCGGATCGCCCGAGGAGCGCCGGCTGGTCGCCCTGGCCCGGGAGGCCGACGCCACCTTCGTCGCCGGCGTCATCGAGGACGAGGGTGACGACGCGTTCCGGAACTGGGCCGTCGCCTACGCCCCCGACGGCACCGAGGTCGACCGCTACGAGAAGGTCGAGCGCGTCCCCTTCGGCGAGTGGGTCCCGTTCCGGTCGTTCCTCGAGTCCCTCGCCGGTGACGCCCTCCCGGCCCGCGACGCCCGCATCGGGCAGACCCCCGCCGTCCTCGACACCCCCGCCGGGACGATCGGGGTGTCGATCTCCTGGGAGATCTTCTTCGGCGAGCGGGCCCGGGACGCGGCGTCGAGCGGCGGGCAGGTCCTGCTCAACCCGACCAACGGCGCGTCCTTCGACGGCACCCAGGTCCAGACCCAGCAGGTCGCGTCCAGCCGCATGCGGGCCATCGAGACCGGACGCTGGGTGGCCCAGATCGCCCCGACCGGCTTCTCCGCCGTCGTCACCCCCGACGGCGAGGTGCTCCAGCGCACCGGCGTGTCGGAGCGGGCCATCCTCTACGACACGGTCGGGCTCCGCACCGGCGAGACCCTCTACGTCCGCTGGGGCGACGCGCTCGCCCTGCTCCTGGCCGTCGGCTGCCTCGCCGCGGGCTGGTGGCTCGAGCGCCGCCCCACCCCCGGGTCCGGGGCGGGTCGCTAGACCGGGTCAGGTCTCGACGAGCACCGTCACCGGCCCGTCGTTGACCAGCGACACCGCCATCTCGGTCCGGAACCGACCGGTCGCCACGGGCACGCCACGGTCGCGGAGGCCGGCCACGACCGCCTCGACGAGCGGCTCGGCGTGCTCGGGGCGGGCCGCGGCGATCCACGACGGGCGGTTGCCCCGCTCGGTCGACCCGTACAGCGTGAACTGGGAGACGACGAGCACGGCCGCGCCCCGGTCGAGGACCGACTCGTTCATGACGCCCTCGGCGTCGTCGAGCACGCGCAGCCGGGCCAGCTTGTGGGCGAGGCGGTCGGCCTCCTCGGGGCCGTCGTCGTGGGTCACGCCGACGAGGACGAGCAGGCCGGGACCGATCTCCCCGGTCACCTCCGGCGCGCCGTCGGGCCCCACGACGGTCACCCTCGCCTCCGACACCCGCTGCACCAGACCTCGCACGGCCCGGCAGCGTAGGGACCGTCGCACCCACCGCCGGGACGAGCCGCCAGAATCGGGCGGGTGGAGGAGCTGCGTGCGGGCGAGGGCGACGAGGTCGTGTCCCTCGTCGTCGACCACGACCGGGGCGGTCGCCTGGCATCGCTGCGCGTCGCCGGCCACGAGCTGCTCGTCGGCGCCGACGAGGGGATCGGGCACCCCTTCGGCTGGGGCGCGTTCCCGCTGGTCCCCTGGGCCGGGCGGATCCGACACGGCCGCGTCGAGGTCGGGTCGGGCCGCGGCGCCCGGACCGTCCAGCTCCCGCTCGCGATGCCGCCCCACGCCATCCACGGCACGACCTGCGACCGGGCCTGGACGCCGGTCGGCCCGGGCTCCAGCCGGATCGACCTCGGCCCGGACTGGCCCTGGCCCGGCCAGGTGACCCAGGTGCTGGACCTGTCGCCCCGCTCGCTGACCTGGACGCTCGTCGTCGAGGGTGGCAGCCACGCCGACCCGATGCCGGCCACGGTCGGCTGGCACCCGTGGTTCCGACGCCGCCTCGACGGCCCCGAGGGGCCCGTGCCCGTCACGCTCGACGTGCCGGCCGAGGCGATGTGGCGCCGCGACCACGAGGGCATCCCCGACGGCACCCTGGTCTCGCCTCCCCCGCCCGGGCCCTGGGACGACTGCTTCACCGGCCTCATCGGCCCGGTCACCCTCGCCTGGGACGGGATCGGCTCGCTCCACGTCGACGCCGACGCCGAGCACGTCGTCGTGTTCGACGAGCTCGACGTCGGGGTGTGCGTGGAGCCCCAGACCGGGCCGCCCGACGCGCACCGATCCGGCGAGGACCTGGCCTGGGTGACCCCCGACGAGCCCCTCGTCGCCACCACCACCTGGACCTGGCGGTTCGGCCCATCTTGACCCTCCGGTCCAGTTCCGGCGACCATCGTCGGATGCCTGGAACCCGGACTGGTGGACTCGGGGTGGACGACCCCTTGCGCATCGCGCTGCTGGCGTACCGGGGCAAGCCCCACGTGGGCGGCCAGGGCGTGTACGTGCGCCAGCTGGCCCGGGCCCTGAGCGACCTCGGCCACTCGGTCGAGGTGCTGGGCGGCCAGCCCTACCCCGAGCTCGACGACGACGTCCCGCTCGTGCGGCTGCCCAGCCTGGACATCTACAACGAGCACTTCCCGGCCCGGCCCCCGGGGTTCTGGGAGATCGGCGACTGGAAGGACCTCGCCGAGGTCCTCTCGTTCTCCTCCGGCCAGTTCCCCGAGCCGCTCGCCTTCTCCCTGCGGGCCTGGGACCACCTCCGCCACCGGCGCGACGACTTCGACATCGTCCACGACAACCAGACGCTGGGCTGGGGCCTGCTCGGCATCGAGGCCGCCGGCCTCCCGGTGCTGGCCACGATCCACCACCCGATCACCGTCGACCGACGCCTCGAGCTGGCCGCGGCACCGAGCCTGTACAAGCGCCTGAGCCTGGCCCGCTGGTACTCCTTCACCCGGATGCAGACCCAGGTGGCCCGCCGCCTGCAGCGGGTCGTGACCGTGTCGGAGAACTCCTTCAAGGACATCGTCGCCGACCACAAGGTGGACCCCGATCGGATGGCCATCGTGCCCGTCGGCGTCGACCCCGACGTGTTCCGTCCCCTCGACGACGTGGCCCGCGTGCCGGGGCGGCTGGTGACGACCGCGTCGGCCGACGTGACGATGAAGGGCCTGCGCTACCTGCTCGAGGCCGTGGCCAAGCTCCGGACCGAGCGCGACGACGTCCACCTCGTCGTCATCGGGAAGGAGAAGCCGGGAGGCCAGTCGGCCGCGACGATCGACCGACTCGGCCTGCGCGACCACGTCGAGTTCGTGACCGGCGTGCCCGAGCGGCGGATCATCGAGCTGTACTCCGAGGCCGAGGTCGCCGTCGTGCCCTCCCTGTACGAGGGCTTCTCGCTGCCCGCCATCGAGGCCATGTCCTGCGGCTGCCCGCTGGTCGCCACCACGGGCGGCGCCATCCCCGAGGTCGTCGGCCCCGACGGCGAGACCTCGATGCTGGTCGAGCCCGGCGACGGCGAGGCCCTGGCCGCCCGGATCGCCTGGGCGCTCGGCCACCCCGACGAGGCCCGGGCCATCGGCATGGCCGGCCGCCGCCGCGTGCAGGACAACTGGTCGTGGCGCCACACCGCCGAGCGCACCGTGGAGCAGTACCGCATGCGCCTCGGGCTCCTCGAGCCCGCCCGGGGAGGGGTGTCCTAGGTGCTGACCGTCGACTACCGCCGCCTCGGGCTGCAGGCCGGCGAGCTCGTGCTCGACCTCGGATCGGGCCCCGGCAGGCACGCCTTCGAGACGCTCCGGCGCGGCGCCCGCGTGGTGCTGTGCGACTACGACGCCGGCGAGCTGGGCCAGGCCCGGGTGCTGACCAGCGCCATGGTGGAGGCCGGCGAGCTCGACTCGACCGACGACGTGGCCACCACCCAGGGCGACGGCACCCGCCTGCCCTTCCCCGACGCCACCTTCGACCGCATCATCGCGGCCGAGGTGCTCGAGCACATCC
>CAZCEZ010000105.1:0-11585 GCA_964497795.1 uncultured Acidimicrobiaceae bacterium
CCGGGGCGGAGGGCGACGCGGGCCACGGCGCGCTTGCGGCGGCCGGTGGCCTGGACGAGGGGCTTGGTGCTCACGGTGCGTTCCTTCAGCTGACGCGGGCCTTGGCCCGGGCGTCGATCTCGAGCGGCTTGGGCTGCTGGGCGGCGTGGGGGTGCGTGGGGCCGGCGTAGACCTTCAGCTTGGTCAGCATCTGGGCGCCCAGCCGGTTCTTGGGCAGCATGCCCTTGATGGTCCGGCGCACGGCGTCGGCCGGCTTGCGCTGCATGGCCTCGGCGTAGGTCTGCGACTTGATGCCGCCCGGGAAGCCGGAGTGGCGGTAGAGGATCTGCCGATCCATCTTGTTGGAGGTCATGACCACCTTGTCGGCGTTGACGATGATCACGTGATCGCCGGTGTCGAGGTGGGGGGTGAAGATCGCCTTGTGCTTGCCGCGCAGGACGCGGGCGACCTCGGTGGCCAGACGGCCGAGGACCATGCCCTCGGCGTCGATGACCCACCACTCCCGGGTGATCTCGCTTGCCTTCACGGAATGCGTGCGCACGGTGGCGACCTGACTCTCTCGATGCGTTCTTCCGACTCGTCTCCGGGGCGCGAAGGGCCCCGGGCACGAAGGGAGAATCTACGTGCGGGGGCGACGGGGCTGCAACCCGAGCGCACGCGGGCGGGCCCCGCCGTGGGGCCGGTCCACCGGGGAGGCCGTCCGGGCCCCGCCCGGGGCGGCGCCGGGGAGCGGCTCGCCGGTCCACGGCACGGTAGCGGGCACCGGTAGCGTGCGGGGCGATGTCGGATGACGCGCAGGACGGAGGGACGGGCGGCTCCGGCGCCGACGGCGCACCCCCGGCCCGACCCCGCCTGACCGCGTTCAGCCACGGCGCCGGCTGAGCGTGCAAGCTCGCCCCCGGCGAGCTGGCGCACGTGGTGCGCCGCCTGGCACCTCCCACCGCTCCCGAGCTCCTCGTCGGAGCCCAGACCGGCGACGACGCCGCCGTCTGGCGCCTGGACGCCGCGCGCGCCCTGGTGGTCACCGCGGACTTCATCACCCCGGTCGTGGACGACGCCCGCACCTGGGGGCGGATCGCCGCGGCCAACGCGGCCTCGGACGTGTACGCCATGGGCGGCCGGCCGATCCTCGCGCTGAACCTGGTCGGCTGGAACGTCGACGAGCTCCCGACCGAGCTGCTCGGCGACGTGCTCGAGGGTGGGGCGGAGGTGGCCGCGGCCGGCGGCTTCGTCGTCGCCGGGGGGCACACCGTCGACGACCCCGAGCCGAAGTACGGCATGGCCGTGGTCGGGGAGGTCCACCCCGACCGGCTGCTGACCAACGCCGGGCTCCGCGACGGCGACGTCCTCGTGCTCACCAAGCCGCTCGGCATCGGGATCGTCACCACGGCCATCAAGCGCGACGTCGCCCCCGCCGCCGTGGCCCGCGCCGCGATCGGGTCGATGGTCCGCCTGAACGACGCGGCCCGGGATGCCGCCCTCGCGGCCGGTGCCACCGGCTGCACCGACGTCACCGGCTTCGGGCTCCTGGGGCACCTCGCCCGCATGGCCGCGGAGTCCGGTGTCGACGTGGCCCTGGAGGTCGGCGCGATCCCGGTGCTCGAGGGCGCGGCGGCGCTGCTCGCCGACGACGTCGTCCCCGGCGGCAGCCGCAGGAACCTCGACCACGTCCGCGGGGTCCTCGACCCGGGCGACCACGACGAGGTGACGCAGCTCCTGCTCGCCGACGCGCAGACCAGCGGCGGGCTCCTCTTCGGCGCCGTCGACGAGGGCGCGGCCGCGACCGCCGTGGCCACGCTGCGGGCATCCGGGCACGACGCCGCCGTCGTGGGTCGGGTCCGGGCCGGTGGGGGCGGGATCTCCCTCGTCTGATCGCGCCGTGGGCTCAAGTCGCCGCCGACGGTGCCGATGCCGGGACCGGGCAGTGCGGTGATCACACCACCGTGAGGAGACGGATCCGATGAACCCCCGCCCGCGACCCCGCACGGGCACGCCTGCGCCGCCCACCCGCGCGGCCCTGGCCGTCGTGGCCCTGCTCGCCCTCCTCCTCGGAGGTGCGGGCTCGGCCAGCGATCCGGCGCACCGCGCCCCGGTCGCCGCCGGGACCGTCGACGCGGTCGGCGGAGCCGGGTGGCCCGGGACGGCGGGGGCGGCGGCGGGCGCCCTCGCCCCGGGCGACGGGCTCGGGACCGACGCCCCCGGCCCGAGGGCCGCGACCGGCGGTGCGGACGGCAGCGCCGAGGCCCCGTCCGCCGGCACCGCGTCCACCCACACCGCGTCCACCGACACCGCGTCTGCGCACCCCGTGTCGACCGGCACCGCGGCGGGGCGCGCTGCCGACCAGGGGATCGCGCTGGCCCGGCGCAGCGACCGGGACGGGCGCCCCGGTGGCGGCGGCCGCGGCGGCCCGAAGGCCACGACGACGACCACCACCGCCGCGCCGTCCACGACCACGTCGACCACCACGTCCACGACCACGACGACGACGACGGCACCCCCGCCTGCGGACCCCCTCGAGGGTCGCCGCTTCCACGTCGCGTCGTGGACGGCGGCCGGCCAGGCGGCCCGGGACATCCGCGACGAGCGCCCGGCCGACGCCGCCGCCCTCGACCACCTGGCCGGGACCCCGACCGCCCGGTGGTTCGGCGACTGGACGCCGGACGTGTCCGGGGCCGTCGACGCCTACGTGGACGAGGCCGCGGCCGCCGGGGCCCTCCCGGTCCTGGTCACCTACAACATCCCCCAGCGCGACTGCTCCTCCTACTCCGGAGGCGGCGCCACGAGCCCGGCCGCGTACCGGGACTGGGTCCGTGCGGTGGCCCGGGGCATCGGCGGCCGGGCCGCCGTCGTGGTCGTGGAGCCCGACGCCCTCGCCCTGCTCGAGTGCCTCGACGCCGCCGGACGCGAGTCCCGCCTCGCCCTGCTGCGCGACGCCGTGGCCGTGCTCGCCGCCGACCCCGACGTCGTCGTCTACCTCGACGGCGGCCACAGCAGCTGGCTCCCCGTCGACGTCCTCGCCGATCGGCTCGTCGCCGCCGGCGTCGGTGCGGGCCGGGGCGTCTCGCTGAACGTCTCGAACTTCGGCTCCACCGCCGACAACGCCGCCTACGCCGACGCGCTCCGGGCCCGGATCGGCGTCCACGCCGTGATCGACACGAGCCGGAACGGGAACGGCAGCGACGGCACCTGGTGCAACCCCTTCGGCCGGGCCATCGGGTCGGCCCCGACGACGGCCACGCCCACGTCGTCCGTCGACGCCCTGCTGTGGATCAAGGTGCCGGGTGAGTCCGACGGGACCTGCAACGGGGGCCCGCCCGCCGGCGCCTTCTGGATCGACTACGCGGTCGACCTGGTCCGGGCGGCGGGGGTGCCGGTCGGGTAGCCGACCGCCCACAGCACCAGGCCCTGGGGTGGGGCGACCGGGCCGGCCGCGGCGCGGTCCCGGGCGGCGAGCACGCCCCGGAGGTCACCGGCGCGCATCCGCCCCAGGCCCACCTCGACCATCGTGCCCACGATGGAGCGGACCATCTGGTGGCAGAACGACGACGCCTCGATCCAGAAGCGGAGGACGCCGTCGTCCTCGACCTCCCAGCGGGCGGCGCGCACGTCGCGGACCAGCGACGCCTCCTCGCCGTCGCTGCGCTTCGGACGGCGGCAGAACGAGGAGAAGTCGTGCGTCCCGATCAGCGGGTCGCAGGCCAGGCGCAGGACGCCCAGGTCGAGGGGCTCCTTCACGTGCCACGCGGTGTGGACCGAGAACGGGTCGGGCTCGGGCGTGTTCCGGATCGTGTACCGGTAGCGGCGCCAGGTGGCGTCGAAGCGCGCCGAGAAGCCCATGGGCACGACGGCCGGCTCGCGCACGGCGATGCTGGGCCCGCACAGCGAGTTCAGGGCCCGGACGAGCCCGTCGAGGTCGACGCCCTCGGTGGTGGCGAAGTCGACGACCTGGCCCTGGGCGTGGACGCCCTTGTCGGTCCGGCCCGCGCAGGTGAGCTCCACCGGGTGGCGCAGCACGCGCTCGAGGGCCTCGAGCAGCGTGCCGCCCACGGTCGGTACCCCGGGGTTCGGGGCGAAGCCGTGGTACCGGGTGCCGTCGTAGGCGACGGTGAGGCGGACCCGGACGAGCGGGGGCCGCGGCGCCGCGGTCATGTCGTCCTCGTCGAAGAGGGTGAGTGGCGTCGCCATGGGTGGACGAGCCTGCCAGGAAGACCGGGGCCGGGTGGGGATCCGGGCCCGGGCGCGCCACGACCCGGCGGGGACCGCCGGGTCGTGCACGTCGTCCTGGTTCCGGGGGTGGGCTCGGCGGCCCTCCCCGGGCTCCCGAGGTCGTCGGGGGCCGGGCTCAGACCAGCTCGATGCGCGCCATGGGGGCGTTGTCCCCGTGGCGCGGGCCGAGCTTGAGGATGCGGGTGTAGCCACCGGGACGGTCGGCGTAGCGGGGGCCGACGTCGGTCATCAGCTTGTGCACCATCTCCTCGTCGCGGAGGAAGGACACGAGCTGGCGGTGGTTGTGGAGCCCGCCCTTCTTGGCCTTGGTGATCAGCTTCTCGGCCACGGGCCGGATCGCCTTCGCCTTGGCCTCGGTGGTCACGATCGACTCGGCCGCGACGAGGCTGGCCACGAGGTTGCCGAACATGGCCTTCTGGTGGGCGGACGAGCCGCCGAATCGCTTGCCCTTGCGGGGACGTGCAGGCATGGGGTTGCTCCGTGTCTCGGGTGGGTCAGCCGCGGATGCGCAGCGTGAGGCCGCGCTCGTCCAGCTTCTCCACGACCTCGTCCAGGGACTTCTGGCCGAAGTTGGTGATGGCCAGGAGGTCGTCTTCGGTCTTGTTGACGAGCTCGCCGATGGTGTTGACCTGGGCGCGCTTGAGGCAGTTGCGGGGCCGCTCGGACAGCTCGAGGTCCTCGATCGGCAGGTCGAGGTCCGACGGGCCGGTGCCGGCCTGGGGGACCTCGCCGAGCTCGAGGCCCTGGGGTTCCTCGCTCATGTCGGCGATCAGGCCGACGAGGCTGCGGAGGGTGTCGCCGGCGGAGGCCAGCGCCTCGGACGGGCTGATCGACCCGTCGGTCTGGACGTCGACGACCAGGCGGTCGTAGTTGGTGTCCTGCTCGACGCGGGTCGGCTCCACGGAGAACGTGGCCTTGCGGACCGGCGAGAAGATCGAGTCGACCGGGATCACGCCGATGGTGTCCGACGACTTGTTCTTGTCGGCGGACACGTAGCCGCGGCCCTTGGCGATCGTGACGTCGATGGCCAGCCGGCCCTCGCCGTTCATGGTCGCGAGCTGCAGCTCGGGGTTGAGGATCTCCACGTCCGCGTTGGGCTGGAGGTCCTGGGCCCGCACCACGGCGGGGCCGGAGGCGTCCAGGCGGAGCGAGACCGGCTCGTCGCTGTGGCACACCACGACGAGGTCCTTCAGGTTGAGGATGATGTCGGTGACGTCCTCGACCACGCCGGGGATCGTGTCGAACTCGTGCAGCGCCTCGTCGAAGCGGACCTGGGTGACGGCCGCGCCGGGGATCGACGACAGCAGCACGCGGCGCAGGGAGTTGCCGATGGTGTGCCCGAAGCCGGGCTCCAGCGGGCTGATGACGAACCGCTGGCGGTTGTTCTCCTCGTCGCCGAGGGGCTCGACGGTGGGGCGTTGGATGACCAGCATCTGGGAGGGGTACCTCGTGAGGTCGGTGGGGGCGTGCGGGCGGTGCGGGAGGGGTGGGACTACTTGGAGTACAGCTCGACGATGAGCTGCTCACGCACCGGGACGTCGATCTGCTCGCGCTCCGGGTAGGCCCGGACGGTCACGGCGAAGCCGTCGTCGCCGGTCTCGAGCCAGCCAGGGGCCTGGCGGTCGAGGACGTCCTTGTTCCACTGCACGGTGACCATCTCGCGGGACTTGGTGCGCAGGGCGACCTTGTCGCCGACGCGGACCCGGAAGCTGGGGATCGTGACCCGCTTGCCGTTCACCTCGACGTGGCCGTGGTTCACGAACTGACGGGCCTGCGGCCGGGTGGCGGCCAGGCCGGCCCGGTAGATCACGTTGTCGAGGCGGCGCTCGAGCATCTGGAGCATGAGCTCGCCGGTGACGCCCTTGCGACGGTTGGCCTCGTCGTAGAGGTTGCGGAACTGCTTCTCGGACAGCCCGTAGGTGAAGCGAGCCTTCTGCTTCTCCTGGAGCTGCATGAGGTACTCGCTCGGCTGACCGCGGCGACGGCCGCGGCCGTGCTCGCCGGGCGGGTAGGGGCGGCGCTCGAGGGCGCGGGCCTCACCCGAGGTGCCGAAGATGTTGACGCCGAGTCGACGGGCGACGCGGCTGCGGGGACCGGTGTAGCGGGCCATGTGGTGCTACCTCCTCAGGTCCGGCGCCGCTTGGGCGGGCGGCAGCCGTTGTGGGGCACGGGGGTGACGTCCTTGATGCCGGACACCTCGATGCCGGCGTTCTGGATGGAGCGGATGGCGGTCTCGCGGCCCGAACCCGGGCCCTTGACCTGCACCTCGACGCGGCGCACGCCGTGCTCCATGGCACCGCGGGCGGCCTTCTCGGCGGCCATCTGGGCGGCGTAGGGGGTCGACTTGCGCGAGCCCTTGAAGCCGACGTTGCCGGCCGACGCCCACGACAGCACGTTGCCGCCCGGGTCGGTGATGGCGACGATCGTGTTGTTGAACGACGACTTGATGTGCGCGATGCCGTGGCTGACGTTCTTGCGCTCGCGCTTGCGGGGACGTCGGCCCCCTGCGGATGGCTTGGCCATTACTTCTTGACCTTCTTCTTGCCGGCGACGGTCTTCTTGGGACCCTTGCGGGTGCGGGCGTTGGTCTGCGTGCGCTGACCGTGGACGGGGAGGCCCTTGCGGTGGCGCACGCCCTGGTAGCACCCGATCTCGATCTTGCGCTTGATGTTCTGCTGCACCTCGCGGCGCAGGTCGCCCTCGACCTCGATGTTCTCGTCGATCCACTCGCGGATCTTGTTGACCTCGGGGTCGGTGAGGTCGCGGACCCGGGTGGACGGGTCGATGCCGAGCTCGTCGCAGATGCGGGCCGCGGTCGTGTTCCCGATGCCGAACAGGTAGGTGAGGCTGATCACCAGCCGCTTCTCGCGGGGGATGTCGACGCCTTGGATACGTGCCATTGGTCGGTGTTGCTCCTCAGCCCTGGCGCTGCTTGTGACGGGGGTTGGTGCAGAGGACCATGACGCGGCCGTGCCGGCGGATCACCTGGCACTTCTCGCACATGGGCTTGACGCTCGGTCGGACCTTCATCGTTGTCGCTCTCGTTCGGGGACCGCGCACCGGCACGGACGCCAACGCCTCGAGGACTTGCCTCGGGGGCGGTGGACGCCGCAGGCACCGGCCGGGGAGGTTCCCCACGGTTGGATCTGGGCGGACGTGGACTCGGGGGACGGGCGCGCCTGCCCCAGAGCCGAAGGGGCAGCCTAGGACAGCGGGCACGCGTGCGCCAACCCGACGTCGTCGGTGGGCGGGGTACCGGCCGAGAGCGGCGACATCCTGCCCCAGATCGCGCCACGAGGGGCGGATGGCTCGACCGTTCGCACCGCCGGCACCCTCAACGGGTGAGCACGTCGGGGCCGTCGTCGGTGACGGCGATCGTGTGCTCCCAGTGGACCGACGGGCCGCCGTCCGCGGTCACCACGGTCCACCCGTCGTCGAGGACGCCGTAGTCGCCGGTGCCGGCGCACACCATCGGCTCCACGGCCAGCACCATGCCGGCCTCGAGCACGAGGCCCGTGCCCGGACGACCGGTGTTGGGCACGTCGGGGGCCTCGTGCATGGCGCGGCCGATGCCGTGCCCGCAGTGGTCCTCGAGCAGGTGGTAGCCGGCGCCCTCGGCCACGGCCTGGACGGCCGCACCGACGTCGCCGATCCGGTTGCCCGGCACGAGGGCGGCGATCCCCGCCTCGAGGCTGGCGAGGCCCACGGCCACGAGGCGGTCGAGCTCGGGCGTGGACTCCCCCACCACGGCGCTGAAGGCGGCGTCGCCGTGCCAGCCGTCGACCACGGCCCCGCAGTCGATCGAGACGACGTCGCCCGACGCCAGCACCCGGTCCCCCGGGATGCCGTGGACGACCTCGTCCCCCACGCTGGCGCAGATGACGGCGGGGAACCCGCCGTAGCCGAGGAAGTTGGAGGTGGCGCCGGCCTCGGCCAGCACGGCCCGGGCGGCCTCGTCCAGCTCGGCCGTCGTCGTGCCGGGCACGAGCAGCGCGCGGCACGCGACGTGCATGTCGGCGACGACGGCGCCCGCGGCGCGCATCGCCTCGACCTCACCGGGCGTGCGGCGACCGATCCGCTCTCGTCGGAGCAGGCCCACGGCGCTCAGCGCCGGGAGGCGTCGATGGCGCGGATGAGCCGGGCGGTGACCTCGTCGGCGTCGCCGGAGCCGTCGACCACGGTGAGCAGGTCGCGCGCCTTGTACCAGTCGATGAGGGGCGCCGTCTCCTCCTCGTACAGGGCGAGCCGGCGCTTGATGGCGTCCTCGGTGTCGTCCTGGCGCTGGATGACCTCGCCGCCGCAGTGGTCGCAGACCCAGGCGTGCTTGGGCGGGGTCTGCACCGAGTAGTTGGCGCCGCAGTCGGCGCACACGCGGCGCGACGCCAGGCGCCCGAGGACGACCTCGGTGGGCACGTCCAGGTCGATCACGAGGTCGAGGGGCTGGTCGGAGGTGATCTCGGCCAGCGACTCGGCCTGCTCCTCGGTGCGGGGGAAGCCGTCGAGGATGTAGCCCCGGTTGCGGGTGTCGTCCTTGAGGAGGCGCTCCTCGACGATGCCGATGATCACGTCGTCGGGGAGCAGCTCGCCGGCCGACATGTACTCCTGGGCCTTGCGACCGAACTCCGTGCCCTCCTTGACGGCGGCGCGGAGCATGTCCCCGGTCGAGATGTGGGGCACGACGAAGTGCCGCGACAGACGCGTGCACTGGGTGCCCTTGCCGGCGCCCTGCCGGCCGAGCATCACGAGTCGAGCACCGGGGATCATGGTCCGACGATCCTACCCACCGCCGTTTCGCGTCGGCGAAAAGCGCTCAGGACAGGAAGCCCTCGTAGTTCCGCATCATCAGCTGGCTGTCGACCTGCTTCATGAACTCGAGCATCACGCCCACGGCGATGAGCATCGAGATGCCGCCGAAGGGGAAGTTGTTGATGTCCGCGGTGGCCAGGAGGATCGAGGGCAGCAGGGCGATGGCGGCCACGAACAGGGCGCCGGGCAGCGTGATCCGGTTCAGGATGCGGCCCAGGTAGCGCTCGGTCTGGGGTCCGGGCCGGATGCCGGGGATGTAGCCACCCTGCCGGCGGATGGTGTCGGCCTGCTGGGCCGGGTCGAACTGGATCGCCGTGTAGAAGTAGGCGAAGCCCACGATCAGGAACCCGTAGGTGAGGATGTAGAAGATCGAGTCGGGCTGGACGAGGTTGTCGTTGACCCACTCCTGGATGCTCACCGCCCAGGACTGGTCGGCGGGCAGGACCTGGGTGAGCAGCAACGGCAGGTACAGCACCGAGGAGGCGAAGATCACCGGGATCACGCCGGACTGGTTCACCTTCAGCGGGATGTAGGTGGACTGGCCGCCGGTCATCCGGTTGCCGACCACGCGCTTGGAGAACTGCACCGGGATGCGGCGCTGGCCGAGCTCGATGAACACGATCGCCACGGTGATGGCCGCGGCCAGGACCAGGAGGGGGATCAGCAGGCCGAGGCCCCGCTCGGCGTTGATCTGGGCGCCGGCGACGGGGAAGCTCGACACGACCGAGGCGAAGATCAGCAGCGACATGCCGTTGCCGATGCCCCGCTGGGTGATGAGCTCACCCATCCACATCAGCAGGGCGGTGCCGGCGGTGAGGGTCAGCACCACGATCAGGATGCGGCCGGTGTTGAAGTTCTCGTCACCGCCGAAGAGGTCGATGCCGAGGTCGATGCCCTGGCCGGCGCCGAGCAGGCCGCCGCCGCCGTTGTGGAACAGGAAGGCCAGGCCCGTCGACTGCAGCAGCGCGATGGCCACCGTCAGGTAGCGGGTCCACTGCGTGATCTTGCGCTGGCCGATGGCGCCCTGCTGCTGCCACTGCTCGAGGCGGGGGATCACCACGGTCAGGATCTGCATGATGATCGAGCTGGTGATGTAGGGCATGATCCCCAGCGCGAACAGGGCGAACTGCGTCAGCGCACCGCCCGAGAACAGCGTGAGGAAGCCGAGCACGCCGGCGCCCTCCTCGGCCTGCTCCTTGAGGTTCTGCACGGCGTCGAGGTCGATGCCCGGTGCCGGGATCGCCGAGCCGGCCCGGTACAGGGCGAGCATGGCGACCACGAACAGGATCTTGTTGCGCAGGTCCTTGACCGACGCGACCCTCGACAGGCTCTTGAGGCTCTGGAACACGTGCCCTCCCCGGGCTCCCGCCGCACGAGGCGGCGGGCCCGGTCACAAATCGTCGTGCAGCTGGGGACCCAGCGGCGGGATCAGCGGTTGGTGAACTGGTTGCCCTTGGCCGGCGGGCGGCGATCGCCCCACGGCAGCGGGATCTGCTCGACCGTACCCCCCGCGGCGGTGATGGCCTCGGCGGCGCTGGCGGAGAACTTGTGGGCCTTGACGGTCAGCGCCGTGCCCACCTCGCCGCGGCCCAGGATCTTCACCAGCGCGTTCTTGCGCACCAGGCCCTTGCCGTGCAGCGCCTCGGGGGTGATCTCGATCAGCCCGGACTCGACGAGGGTGTCGAGGTTGATGGGCTGGTACTCGACCCGGAACGGGTTGTTGAAGCCCCGCTTCTTCGGGACGCGCATGTACAGCGGCATCTGGCCGCCCTCGAAGCCGAGGGGGACCTTGTTGCGGGCCTTCTGGCCCTTGGTGCCGCGGCCGGCGGTCTTGCCGCCCTTGCCGGCGATGCCACGGCCGACGCGCTTGCGTCGACGGTTCGAGCCCTCGGGGGGCTGCAGGTCGTGGAGCTTGTACATGTCTCGACTCCTAGGCCTCGTCCGTCTCTTCGACGGTGATGAGGTGCGGGACCCGGGCGATCATGCCGCGGATCTCGGGACGGTCGGGGAGGGTGTTCGTCTTGCCGATCCGGCCCAGGCCGAGCGCCCGCAGCGTGCCGCGGTGCTTGGGCTTGGAGCCGATGGCGGACCGGACCTGGGTGACCTTCAGCGCGCTCACAGGGTCGCCCCCGCGTTCGGCGCGCCGCCGCGGCCACGCAGCTTCTCGGACTCGTTGTAGGCCTCGAGGAGGCCCTTGGGCACGAAGGTGTCGGCGGGCAGGCCGCGCTTGGCCGCGACCTCGTCGGGCCGGCGGAGGCTCTTGAGGCCCTCGATGGTGGCCCGGGCCACGTTGATGTGGTTGGCCGACCCGAGCGACTTGCAGAGCACGTCGTGGATGCCGGCCTCCTCCAGGATGATGCGGGCGGCACCGCCGGCGATGACGCCGGTACCGGGAGCGGCGGGCTTCAGCATGACCCGACCGGCACCCAGCTCACCCGTGATCGGGTGGACGATGGTGTCGCCGGCGAGGGGCACCTCGAAGAGGTTCTTGCGGGCCTCCTCGGTGCCCTTCTGGATGGCGAGGGGCACCTCCTTGGCCTTGCCGTAGCCGA
>CAZCEZ010000106.1:0-11354 GCA_964497795.1 uncultured Acidimicrobiaceae bacterium
AGATCTCCTTGGTGAGGCGCTCGCCGTCGACCGCGGTGGCCAGCGCGATGCCCGAGTCCGGGTGGAGGTGGTCGACGTGCGCGCTGTCGACGAGGCCGTGCATCGCGGTGTCGATCGAGGGCGCCGCACCGCCGCGACCGTGGGCGCAGAAGTCGAAGGCCGCGACCATCTCGTCCTCCCGCTCGACGCCGGGGTAGACGTCGACCAGCGCCCGGAGGCGGTCCAGGCGCAGCGTGGCGAGCCCGGACTCGGTCAGGGTCCCGAGGTCGCCCCCGGAGCCCTTGACCCACAGGAGCTCGACGTCGTCGCCGGTCACCGGGTCGACGTCGGTGCCCTTGGCGGACGTGTTCCCGCCAGCGAAGTTGGTGTTGCGGCGGTCGGCGCCGAGCCGGTTGGAGCGCTCGATCAGCTGCTGGACCGTGGGGTGCATCGGAGGGTTCCTTGGGGTGCGTCGGGGTGGTGGGACGGGCGCGCTCAGGCGCCCCAGCCGGCCTGGTCGCCGCCGACGCGCTCGGCGGCGATCCGATCGGCGTGGCCGGAGTCGAGGTAGGTGCGCATCGGGTCGGCGGGCAGGCCGCGGTCGGCCCGCCAGGCGGCGAGGTCGGCGCGGACGTCGGTGTTGAAGGCGTCCATCAGCACGCCGTGCGCCCCGAGCACGTCACCGGCGTGCTCGGCCTCGCGCAGGGCGGCGCGGTCGACGAGCAGGGCCTTGGCCGTGGCCTCCTGCACGTTCAGGACCGAGCGGATCTGCCCGGGGATCTTGGGCTCGATGTTGTGGCACTGGTCCAACATGAACGAGACGTCGCTGTCGGGTCCGTAGCCGCCGCCCCGCACGACCTCGACGAGGATGCGGAACAGCTGGAACGGATCCGCGGCGCCCACGATCAGATCGTCGTCGGCGTAGAAGCGCGAGTTGAAGTCGAAGGCGCCGAGCCGCCCGAGGCGGAGCAGCTGCATGACGACGAACTCGATGTTCGTGCCGGGGGCGTGGTGGCCGGTGTCGAGGCAGACGGTGGCGCGCTCCCCCAGCGACACGCAGTGCGCGTAGCTGGTGCCCCAGTCGGGGACGTCGGTGGCGTAGAAGGCGGGCTCGAAGAACTTGTACTCGAGCACCAGTCGGTGGTCGTCGTCGAGGGCGGCGTACACCTGGGCGAGCGAGTCGGCGAGGCGGTCCTGGCGGTCGCGCAGGTCGGCCTGGCCCGGGTAGTTGAGCCCGTCGGGCAGCCACACCTTGAGGTCCCGACCGCCGGTCTGGCGGAGCACGTCGACGCAGTCGACGGCGTGGGCGACCGCCTTGGCCCGGATCCGCTCGTCGTGGTGGCAGAACGAGCCGAGCCGGTAGTCGTCGTCCTGGAAGGTGTTGGTGTTGATCGTGCCGAGCCGCACGCCGAGGTCCTCGGCGTGGGCGGCGAGCCTCCCGTAGTCGTCGACGCGGTCCCACGGGATGTGGAGGGCGACCGAGGGCGCCAAGCCCGTCAGCTCGTGGACCGTCGCCGCATCCGCGACCTTCTCGAACGGATCCCGGGGCACCCCGGGCTGGGCGAACACCTTGAAGCGCGTGCCGGAGTTGCCGAAGGCCCACGACGGCAGCTCGATGGCCTGGTGCTCGAGCTGCGGTGCGATGTCGGCGAAGGCGGTCATGCCAGGTGGTCCTCGATCCAGGTCAGGTGCCGCTCGAGTGCGGCGTCGGCGGCCTCCACGACACCGCACATCGACAGGTAGCCGTGGAGCACGCCGTCCACGGCGTGGTGCTCGACGGTCACGCCTGCGGCGGCGGCCAGCTCCGCGAACCGGACCGCCTGGTCGGCGAGGGCGTCGAGGCTCGACGTCGTCACCAGCGTCGGGGGGAGGCCGCCGAGGTCGCCGGAGGCCGGCACGGCCTGGGGCATCGGGGCCGCGCCGCCGAGGTAGACGTCGAAGAGGAAGCCGGTGGTGTCGGGGTCGAACCACAGCAGCTGCGGGCAGACCTCGGGGCGCTCGTCGGGGTACGGGCCGCCCTTCGGATCGGTGGCCGGGTAGGCGAGCAGCAGCGCAGCCGGCTGGACGCCACCCCGGTCCCGCAGGGCGAGGGCGGCGCCGGCCGCGATGTTCCCGCCGGCCGAGGCACCACCGAGCACGATCCGGGACGGATCCACTGCGGGGTCGGCGGCGAGCGCGTCGAGGGCGACCACGACGTCCTCGATCGGCGCGGGGAACGTGTGGGCCGGTGCGAGCCGGTAGTCGACCGACAGCACCGTCGCACCGAGGCGCAGGCACATCCGACGGGCGACGGCGTCGGCCTCGGGGTCGTCGAGCGAGCCGTACATCCACGCGCCGCCGTGCACCCACACGACGCCCGGACCGGAGCCGCGGCGGTCGTCCGGGAGGTAGCGGCGCACGGGCACCGGCGACGGCGCGTCCAGGGCGAGATCGGTGGCGACGACGCCCGGCACCGGTGCCGGCTCCGACCCGGGTGCCTCGATCGTCCCGGCGAGCAGGTCCTCGACAGTCCTGCCGCGCAGGTGCGCGACGAGCGCCTCGACCCCGGGGGCCAGCGCGTCGGCGGTCACCGCGCCCTCCAGCGGAGCGAGCCGCGGGACGTGAGCGCCACGACCGCGCCGCCGAGCACGAGCACGGCGACCACGACGGCGGGCGGATCGATCTGGCCGCCGGTGCCGTCGAGGGGAGCGGCGAAACTCGGCGTGGCCTCGGGCAGCACGATCGCCTGCTCGTCGCCGACCCCGTCGACGGGTGCCGACGGGGCACTCGGGGCGCGGCCCGGCGTCGCAGGGACGGCGGGGCGGCTCGGAGAGCCCGGCGAGACCGGCGAGACCGGCGCGGGGGCCGCGGGCCGGGACGTCGGGGCCGTCGTCGGCGACGCCGCCGGCGTCGTCGGGGGCACGGCGGGAGCCGGGCTGCCGGCCGCCTGCACCGGGGGCAGCTGCTTGAAGGCCTGGCTGTTGAAGGCGGGGTCGGACGCGAGCTCGGGCGCGTCGCCGAGGAACGCCCGGGCGGCGAAGGAGTCGCCGGCCAGCAGGTAGCGGAACCAGGCCGTCAGGTACGGCCGGTACGGGCCGCCGTCGTCCTCGACGTCGAGGTGCCCGCCGGTGGTGAGCATGGCGATGCCCGCAGCGCCCGGGACGCGGTCGTAGAAGTCCTGGTTCACGGGGTTCGGGCTGATCGGGTCGAGCGTGCCGCCGAAGAACAGGGTGGGGACGGTCAGCTCCTCGACGACGTACTCGTCGCCCGGGCTGACGTAGATCTCTGCCGGGAGGTTGATCGGGACGAGCGCCCGGAAGCGGCCGTCCAGCTGCGCCGAGCGGGTCGCGCCGCCCGCGCCCTGCGAGGTGCCCGTCACGCCGACGGCGTCGAGCGCGACCTTCCGGAAGAGGGGGTCGGCGGGGTCGGCCGCCATCACCTCGAGGTGGTCGAGCGTGGCCCGCATCTCCTCGCCCGTGCCCACCTCCTCCCAGGTGGTGGCGATGACGACGAAGCCCCAGGAGGCGAGGTGCTCGAGCAGGCCGGCGTAGAGGTCGGGGCTGGATCCGCTGCCGTTGCCCCAGACGAGCGCGGGGAACGGCCCGTCGCCCAGGTCCTCGGGCCGGAACAGGACAGCGGTCGCGCCCTCGGCGTCGGCGACCTCCGTGACGACGACCTCGTGGGGGCCTGCGACGTCGTACACCTCGGCCACGCTCGTCTCCTGGGCGGTGGCGTGCAGCGACGGTGCCAGGACGAGGATGAGCGTGACCAGTGCGAGCAGCACACGTCGGGAGGTCATGCCGCACCTCCGGTCCCGAGTCCCCGGAGCCCGAGGAGCAGCAGCGCGACGAGCACCGCGAGCACGGCGATGGTCCAGAGCTGGCCCTCGGTCATCCCGAGGCGTCGCGCCACGCGCTCGAGCACCCGGGCGTCGGCCGTCGCTCCGGTGGATCCGTCGGTCACGTCGTGGTTCACGTGGTCGCTCCTGCGTCGCTCCGGGAGATGGTCCGCTCGTCGGTGCCGAGGTAGGCGGCGACGACGGCGGGGTCGTGGACGACGTCCTGCGGGTCGCCGGAGGCGATCACGGCGCCGGCGGACATGCACACCAGCCGGTCGCTCATGGACGTCACGAGGGGGATGTCGTGCTCGATGATCACGACGGTCGCGTCCAGCTCGGTGGCGATGCGACCGACGAGCGGGCCGAACGCCTCGGCCTCGCGCTGGGCGACGCCGGCGGTCGGCTCGTCCAGCAGCAGCACGCGCGCCTGCTGGGCCACGAGGCAGGCGAGCTCCACGATCCGGCGGGAGCCGGTCGACAGCGACGCGATGCGGTTGTCGGCGTAGCGGCCGAGGCCCAGGAGCTGGACGATCTCGCTCGCCTCGGTGGCGACCCGCCGTTCGTGGCGGCGCGACGGCGGGAGGGCGAGCAGGCTGGGCACGAGCTCGGGCCGCTCCCGTGACTCGACCGCGACCCGGATCGACTCGTGCACGGTGAGGTCGCCGAAGAGCCGGGCGTCCTGGAAGATGCGCCCCATGCCGAGGCGGGCCCGCTCGTGGGCCGGACGCCCGGTGACGTCCCGGCCGAGGAGCTCGACGGTACCGCCGACGGTCGGCACGAACCCGGAGACCGCGCCGAGCAGCGTGGACTTGCCGGCCCCGTTGGAGCCGATCAGGCCGAGGGTCTCGCCGGCCCGGACCTCGAGGTCGACGCCGTCGAGGATGCGCCGGCCGCCGAGCTCCACGGCGATTCCGGACGCGGCGAGCACCACGTCGGGGACCGGGGGCCGGGCCAGGACGGGTCGGACCGCGGGCCGGGGCGGAGGCGGCAGGTCGGGGGCGTCGCCGGGGCTGCGGCGGGCGGCGAGCGCGCCGAGGGCGAGCCGCTGGACGCGGTGCGCGACCTCGAGCAGGCCGCCGGGCAGGTACAGCAGGAGCGCCAGGAGCCCGATGCCCGAGGTGAGCAGGGCGATCTCCGGGGAGTTCCCGAGGATCGTGGGCAGGCCGATGACGTAGACGGTGCCGAGGATGGCCCCGGCCACGGTCCCGACTCCGCCGATGATCACGATGGCGACGAGCTCCACCGACAGCTCGGGACCGAAGACGTTGGGGGAGAACTGGACCCGGAGACCGGCGAGCAGGCCGCCGGCGAGGGCGGCGATCCCCGAGGAGAGGCCGAAGGCGAGGAGCTTCGCGGCGGTAGGCGAGATGGTGAGCGACGCCGCCCGCTGCTCGTTGTCGCGCACGGCCAGGATCGCCCGGCCGACACCCGTGCCCCGGAGCCGTCCGACGGCGAGGGCGACGAGCACCAGGCAGACGAGGCAGAGGTAGTAGTAGCTGCGCTGCGGGGCCAGGTCGACGCCGAGTACCTCGGCCCGGGGGACGGTGATGGCCGTGCCGGTGCTGCGGAACACGTCGAGGGAGAACAGCCAGGTGTTGGCGGCCGCAGCGAAGGCCAGCGTCGTGACCGCGAGGAGCAGACCCCGCAGCCGGAGCGCGGGCGCGCCGACGACGAGGCCGGCGACGACACCGGCGACGACGGCGAGGCCGACCGCGGTCGGGAAGCCGATGCCCCGGCTGACCAGGCCGCCGGTGACGATCGAGCCGAGGCCGACGAAGGCGAAGTGCCCCAGGCTCAGCTGCCCGGACCAGCCGATCAGCAACGTCAGCCCGATGGCGGCCAGGGCCACGACCAGCACCCGGCTGAGCAGGAACACGTCGTCGGGCGCGGAGAACGCGATCGGGGCGAGCACGCCGACGGCGATGCCCGCGCCCACGATCGCCGGTCGACGCCAGCGGGCCACGGCCGTGCCGAGCAGCGCCCGGGGCATCGCCGGCGGTCGGGCCAGGCTCGTGAAGCCCGTGCCCCGGTCGCTGGCGCCGGTGCTCGGCGAGAGGAGGAGGGCGCCGAGCACGACCACGAACAGGGCGGCGTCGGCGGCGCCGACGTTGGCCACGTTCACGAACAGGAGCGCCTCGAGCAGGCCGATGGCCAGGCCGCCGACCAGGGCGCGAGGCAGGGAGACGAGCCGGCCGATGAGCGCCGCGGCCAGGGCTCGGAGCAGGAGCGTGGGACCGAGGGCGGCGGCGGGCTGGCCGACGAGGGTGCCGCGCAGCGGGTTCAGCAGCACGACGGTCACCGCGGCGATGGCACCGGCGAGGATCCACACCACCGTGGACACCCGCTTCGGGCTGATGCCGGCGAGGGCGGCGGCGTCGGGGTTCTCCGCCGAGGCCCGGATGGCGATGCCGTAGGGCGTGCGGGTGAGGAAGGCGCCGACCATGGCCACCACGGCGGGGACGACGGCGATGACCATGAAGTGCTCGCTGCGCAGCACGAGCGTGCCGAGCTCGGTGGAGCGGCCGAGCGGGCTCGGGTAGGCACCGAAGTTCTCGACGCGGGGCAGCAGCAGCTGGGCGAGGAAGAACAGCTGGGACACCCCGATGGTGGCCACGAGGAGGATGAGGCGCGGACGGTCGAAGAGCCGTCGCACCACGCCCAGCTCGACCACGGCGCCGAGGGCGGCGCCGAGCGCGATCACCACCGGGAAGGCGAGCCAGAAGCTCCAGCCGAGGTCGAGCACGAGCTTGGCCAGGACGAAGGCGCACAGGGCGCCGAGCTCGCCGTGGGCGAAGTTGATGACCCCGGAGCCGCGGTAGACGAGCACCAGGCCGCAGGCGAGGAGCGCGTAGCCGAGGCCGGTGAGGAGACCGACGGTGACGATCTCGTTGGAGATGGTGAGCGCGAGCATCAGCCGCCCTCCCCGCCGAGGAAGACAGCCCGGACGAGGTCGTCCCGCTCCAGCAGGTCCTGGGCCGGTCCCTCGAAGCGGACCTGGCCCTTCTCCATGAACACGGCCCGGTCGGCGACCGAGAGCGCCACGTTCACCGACTGCTCGACGATGACGATCGTGATCCCCGTCTCCCGGAGTCGTTCGACCACCTGGAGGAGCTCCTGCACGACGACGGGGGCGAGCCCGAGGGACAGCTCGTCGATGAGGAGGAGTCGGGGGTCGAGCATGAGCGCCTTGGCGATGGCCAGCATCTGGGCCTCGCCACCCGACAGCGTCCCCGCCGGCTGGTCGAGCCGCTCGCGCAGCCGCGGGAAGAGGTCGAGGACCTCGCGGCTGCGCTCGTCGACCCGATCCTCGTCCCAGATGAAGGTGTACGCACCGGCGAGCAGGTTCTCCCGCACGGTGAGCGTCGGGAACACGGCCTTGCCGCCGGCGACCTGCACGATCCCGGCGCGCACGCGCGTCGCCGGATCGGCGAAGGTGACGGGCTCGCCGTCGAAGCGGATCACGCCCGAGGACGGGGTGCCGAGCCCGCTGACCGCACGGAGCACGGTCGACTTCCCCGCCCCGTTGGTGCCGAGGAGGGCGAGGACCTCGCCACGCCGGACGCTGAGGTCGACGTCGAAGAGGACCTGGACCTGGCCGTAGGAGAAGTCGACGCCACGCACCTGGAGCAGGTCGTCGGTGGCGCCGGTCCGACGCAGCTCGGCCTCGTCGCGCTCCTCCCGGATCTCGGCGAGCAGCCGGTCGATGTCGTCGCGGATCGTCCGGTGGGCCCGGTAGAGGTTCGCCGCGGCGGCGAGCCCGGCGACGGGCATGACGATGGCGATGGCGAACCGCTGGCCGACGGCGTCGGACAGCATGCCGGTGACGAGACCGCCGACGAGGCCGCCGACGAGGACGAGGTAGACGCCGATCATCCCGTAGGCGAGGCCGCGCATCCGGGCCGGGACGATCACGCTGATGACCGAGTTGATGGCCGCACCGGGCAGGGCGGCGACGGCGGCGACCACGGCCTGGACGGCGACGAAGAGCACGACGTTCGGCATGAAAACGCTCAGCGGGAAGGCGATGGCGACCACGGCCATCACCCCGCCGATGAGCTTCATCACCGCGGCCGGGTCCCGCCGGAAGAGCCGGTCGACGGCCCGCCCGCCGACGAGCAGGCCGACGATCCCGCCCACCGAGGCGATGGCCGACACCACGCCGCGGCCGAGGGCGTCGAGCTCGTAGCGGTCCTCGAGGATGAGGTTCACGATGGTCGGGGCGCCGGAGAGCGCGAGCCCGACGGCGGCGACGCCGGTGAGCAGGGCGGCGAAGGTGCGGATGCTGCGGAGGCGCTCGTAGCCGGCGCCGATCGAGATCTGCTCGGTCACCTCGGCCGCCGCCTCCGTGGGCGCGTCGCCGGTCGCGACCGCCTCGGCGGCACCGAGGGCGCGGGTCCGCTCGTGGCGGCCGCGCTCGGGCTCGGGGAGCAGCAGCGCACGGGCGCCGAGGACGGCGGCGGGGACGGCGAGCACGACGAGGGACCAGCGCCAGCCCTCGGTGCCGCCGGCGATCGTGGCGATCACGCCGGCCAGGATCGGGCCGACCGTGTTGCCCACCGGGTTGGCCAAGGCGTGGACGGCGAAGACCCGTCCCCGACCCTGGAGGGGGTAGGCGTCGGCGAGGATCGAGGCCTGCACCGGCCCGGACCCCTTGCCGAGCCCGTTGAACACCCGGGTCAGGGCCAGCTGCCACACGGCCCGTGTCATGCCCCCGAGCGCGGCGGCCGCGGCCCACACGAGGGACGTGATGCCGACGATCGTGGTGCGACGGCGCCGGTCGCCGAGCACGCCGAGCGGGACGGCGCCGGCCAGGACGGCGACGGCGCCGACGTTCGCGAGCAGGGTGAGCGCGGCGTCGCTGACCCCGAAGGTCTGCTGGATGTCCGGGGCGAGGATCGTGAGGGTGATGCGGTCGAACTCGTCGACCAGGTTGAGCCCGAAGAGCACGCCGAGGGTGGCGACGCCGCCGGCGCCGACGACCTGCCGCAGGGGGGCGTCCTCGGCGTCGTCGTCGAGGAGCGCCTCGTGGGCGCGCACCTCGGGCGCGACCTCCTCCACCGGCTCCTCGGCGAGCAGGCCGGAGGTGAGCGCGGACAGGTCCGTGTCGTCCTCGGCGAGGGCCATCAGACGCCCGCCTGCTCGAAGGGCCCGGTCGGCGTCCAGCAGCGGCAGCCGCCGTCGTAGGAGACCGAGCGGATCACGTCGGGCAGGTCGTGCTTGCCCGGACCGAGGCTGCTGGTCCCGGTGTAGGGCCCGTCGACCGTCCCGAGGCCGGCGAGGGCTGCGGTGAGGCCGTCCTGGGTCGGGTTCGGTCCGGCGGCCTCGGTGGCCCGGCGGAACAGCTCGAGGATGCCGCAGGAGTTCACGGCGCTGACGTACTCGCCCGAGTCCCGCTCGATGCCGCGTCCGAGGCGGCGCTCGGCGATCTCCCGGCAGCGGGCGTCGTTGGCCGCCTCGGCCAGCCCGACGCGGCTCTCGCCCGTGCGCAGCGACGTGTAGCCGTAGGCACCCGAGAAGCTGGACGGCATGGCCGCGGCGTAGGTGTCGAGGGTGACGCCGGCGAAGTCGGAGCCGGTGTACTGGGGGCGCCACCCCTGGCTCTCGGCGTTCTGGGCGAAGACCGCGCCCTGCGTGAAGCCCGTGGCCAGGAACACGAGCGTCACGCCCTTGCGGCGCATCTCCTGGACCTCGAGCTGGATCTGGTTCTGGGCCACGGCGAAGTCGGCCGAGATGGTGGAGCGGTGGGTGATCGGGACGCCGAGGCGCGCCATCTCGGGCACCAGCGCCTCGTCGACGGCCACCTTGTCCACGCCCTCGCGGTCCAGGACGCCGATGCGCTGGCCCTCGAAGCGCCCCTCGGCCACGGAGCGGCGGGCCCAGCTGACCAGCGCCCGCTCCTTCTGGATGCCGGTGGAGATGTAGCGGCCGCGGCTGCGCTCGTAGAAGCTGCGGATCTCGCCGCTCTGCAGGATCGCCGGCGTCTCGTGCTGCTCGGTGATGCACAGGATCGGATCGCCGTAGTAGCCGCCGGCGTTGAGGACGGCGAACACGCGGGCGTCCTCGGTGAGGGCGATGCACGCGGCCCGCATGTCGTCCTGGGACAGGCCGTCGTAGTCGACGATCACGGGCTCGATCCGACGTCCGCCGACCCCGCCGTTCTCGTTGGCCTCGTCGACGAAGGCGCGCCAGAGGCCGGGGACGTCGCCGGTGAACTCGCTCACGTCGATGCCGGCCAGCTCGGAGCGGGGGACGAGGATGCCGAGCTCGATCGCGTCGGCGGTGACGCCCACGTCGGAGGCGGTCCGGGCGACCTGCGGCGCGGTGGTGGCGGGCCCGGCGCCCGGGGCGCCCGGAGCACCGGCGTCGCCGCCCGACGGACCCGGGCCCTGCCCGCCGCCCGGCGACGAGGGGGACGCGCCGCTCGGGGTCGTGCCGCTCCCCTCCCCCGGGCCGTCGCCGGTCTGTCCGTCGCCGACGCTGGGGACCGTGCCGCCGCCGTCGCCCCCGGCGGAGAAGTCGAAGGTGGTGGTCGGTGCGCTCGGACCGGCTGCGGTCACCTCCGCGGGGTCGGCGACCAGGAAGGGCAGCACGAGCCCGACGACGAGGATGGCGGCGCCGAGTCCGACGACGCTGCCGTACACCCGCGATCGGCTCCCGAGCGAGAGGCCGGCGGTGGAGGGGGTCGGATCGGTCATGCGTGCTCCTCGGGGCGGCGGGTCGAGCGCACGAGGTCGTGCGAGCCGGCGGGGTGTTGGGTCCCGTCGACGAGGACGGGGACGGGGCTGTCGATGCGGAGGCGATCCCGCTCGGCGCGGACGCGGATCGTCCCGTGGGGCGTGGGCACGGTGCCTTCGGCCCAGTCGAGGTCGCCGAGTGCGGGGGCGACGGCGGCGACGGCGAAGCCGGGCTCCGCGGGGGTCACGCCGAGCACCCGCTGCACGAGGTCGCGGGTCGGGGTGGAGGACCAGCCGTGGCTGATCGTGCCGCCGAACCAGGTCTCGGTCCACGACGTGGCGCACCGCTCGAGCGCCACCGACCAGGTGCGGCACCGGTCCACGACGAGGTCGGCGCGGCCGGCTGCGGCGAGGGCGTCGTGGACGACGTAGGAGAAGAACGGCTGGGCGACGACGAGGCTGTCGGGGTCCCACCAGGGGTCCACGTGGCCCTGGCGCAGGTACGGACCGCCGACCGGGGCCTCGCAGTTCGGCTCGGCCGGTCCGTCGGGCACGGAGCGGGTCGCGTGCACCCGCCCCTCGGGCGCCTGGAGCACCTCGACGAGCCGGGCGACCCGGTCGGCGGGGACGACGCCGCCGACGAGGGCGGCGGCCTGGCCGTGCTCGGACGCGACCGGTGCACCGGAGGAGGACGCGACGTCTGCGCCGTCGATGGCGTCGACGTAGCGGCGGCGGTCCGGGTCCCAGAGCGCCTCGAAGGCCGTCACGAGGTCGGCGTGCCGACGTCGGGCCCAGCCGGCCCGCCCCGCGTCGCCGAGGTGCTCCGCCATCTCGGCGAGCTCGAGCAGCGCCCGGCCCCAGAGGCCGTTCAGCGCGCTCGACGC
>CAZCEZ010000107.1:0-11330 GCA_964497795.1 uncultured Acidimicrobiaceae bacterium
GGCGCTCCTTCTTGGTCCGCACGACGACGCACTTCACGACGTCGCCCTTCTTGACGGCCGCGCCGGGGAGCGCGTCCTTGACGGTGGCCACGAAGATGTCGCCGATGCCGGCGTAGCGCCGCTTGGAGCCGCCGAGCACCTTGATGCACAGCACCTCCTTGGCGCCGCTGTTGTCCGCGACCTTGAGGCGTGTTTCCTGCTGGATCATCTCGTCACCGACCTACTTGGCCCGCTCGACGATCTCGAGGAGTCGCCAGCGCTTGTTCTTGGACAGGGGACGGGTCTCCATGATGCGGACCCGATCGCCCTCGCGGGCGTCGTTGGTCTCGTCGTGGACGTGGTACCGCTTGGATCGGGCCATGGTCTTGCCGTACCGGGGGTGCGGCTTGCGGGACTCGACCTCGACGATGCAGGTCTTCTGCATCTTGGTCGAGGCGACGATGCCCTCGCGGACCTTGCGGGTGGCCCGCTCGGTGGTCTCGGTGGTGTCGCTCATGACTGGCTCTCCAGGGCCTCGGCGGCGGCGATCTCGCGGGCCCGGGCCTCGGTGAGGCAGCGGGCCACCTCGCGCTTGACCTGCGCGATGCGGGCGGTGTTGGTGAGCTGCCCCGTCGCCTTCTGGAAGCGGAGGTTGAACAGCTCCTCGCGGGCCTCGGCGAGGCGCCCGAGGAGGGCGTCGTCGTCGAGGTCGCGCACGATGTCGGCGGCCATCTAGAGGCCCTCCTCACGGGTGACGAAGCGGGCGCGCACGGGCAGCTTCTGGATGGCCCGCTCGATGGCCTCGCGGGCGATGACCTCGTCCGGGTAGCTCAGCTCGAACAGGATCCGGCCGGGACGGACGACGGCGACCCACTTCTCGGGGTTGCCCTTGCCCGAGCCCATGCGGGTCTCGGCCGGCTTCTGGGTGACCGGCTTGTCGGGGAAGATGTTGATCCAGACCTTGCCGCCACGACGGGTCCGGCGGGTCATGGAGATACGAGCGGCCTCGATCTGGCGGGCGGTGATCCAACCCGGCTCGAGGGCCTGGATCCCGTACTCGCCGAACGTGACCTCGGTGCCGCCCTTGGCCTGACCCTTGGTCCGGCCTCGGTGCTGCTTGCGGTGCTTGACCTTCTTGGGCATCAGCATGGTGGTGCTCCTCAGTCCCCGTCGCGGAAGTGGGGGGTGTCCGCGCGGTCCTTGGTCTGGCGCTCGATCTCCTCCTCCTCGGCGAGGAGGCGCTCCAGCTCGGGATCGGCCTCCTTGATGAGGGGCTCGGGCTCGGCGGTCTCGCCCTCGGCCGGCTCGGCCTGGGCCTCGTCGGCACGACGGCGGGCGGCGGAGGACACGACGGGCTTGGCCGGCGCACCGGAGGTGTCGCCCACGGCCATGGCGGCCTCGCGCTCGACCTTGTCGGCGTCCGCGCTCTTGTAGGGGAGGATCTCGCCCTTGTAGATCCACACCTTCACGCCGATGCGACCGGCGGTGGTGCGGGCCTCGCGGAAGCCGTAGTCGATGTCGGCCCGGAGGGTGTGCAGGGGCACGCGACCCTCGCGGTACCACTCGGTGCGGGACATCTCGGCGCCGCCGAGGCGACCCGAGCACTGGACCCGGATGCCGAGGGCGCCGGCCTTCTGGGCGGACTGGACGGCCCGCTTCATGGCCCGGCGGAAGGCGACGCGGCCGGCGAGCTGGTCGGCGACGCCCTGCGCGATGAGGGCGGCGTCGAGCTCGGGCTGCTTGATCTCGATGACGTTGAGCTGGACCTTCGGGTTGCCCGTGATCTTGGTCAGCCCGGAGCGGAGGCGGTCGGCCTCGGAGCCCTTGCGGCCGATCACGATGCCCGGGCGGGCCGTGTGGACGTCGACGCGCAGCTTGTCGCGGGTCCGCTCGATCTCCACGCGGGAGATGGCGGCGTGCGGCAGCTCCGTCATGAGGTAGTCCCGGATCTTCCAGTCCTCGATGACGAAGTCCTTGTACTCCTCGCGGTCGGCGAACCAGCGGGACTTCCAGTCCGTGGTGATGCCCAGGCGGAAGCCGTACGGGTGGATCTTCTGTCCCATTACTCGCTCTTCTCCGCGTCGTCTGCGGCGTCGTCCGTGCTCTCGTCCTCGGCGGGCGCCTCGGCGGCGGCCTCGGCCGTCGCGTCGACGATGCCCTCGTCCTTCGCGGCCTCGGTGACCTCGGCCTCGTCGACCTCGGGGGCGGTGACCTCGGTCGTCTCGTCGACGCCCTCGGCGGCCACGCTGGCCTCCTCGGTCACGTCGGTGATCTCGGCGGCGTCGGGGGCCTCGTCGTCACCCTCGTCGCCGGCCCGGGAGGCGGCGACGCGCTCGGCGCGACGGGCGGCCTCCTGGCCACGGCGGCGGGCGGCCCGGCTGCCCGGGATGGCCTCGCGCTTGGCCTGCTCGATGGCGAGCATGTCGGCCGGCATCGGCGACACGATCACGGTGATGTGGCAGGTCCGCTTGCGGATGCGGGTGGCGCGGCCGCGGGCCCGGGGGCGGAACCGGTACATGGTCCGGCCCTCGTCGGCGAAGCACGCCGACACCATCAGCACGGCGGGGTCGATCTCGTCGTTGTGCTCGGCGTTGGCGATGGCCGACTCGAGGCACTTGCCGACCGGCTCGGCGGCGCCGCGCTCGGTGTAGGCCAGCACGGCGCGGGCCTCGTCGATGGGCAGGCCGCGGATGAGGTCGAGCACCGCACGGGCCTTCGTGGCCGACATGCGGATGTTCCGCGCCACGGCCTTGGTGCCGGGGCGCTCGTTGGTCTTGGGTCCGGTCATCGGCGTCCCTTCGCGGACTTCTCCATGCCGGCGTGGTACTTGAAGGTCTTGGTCGGGGCGAACTCGCCGAGCTTGTGGCCGACCATGGCCTCGGTGACGTACACCGGAACGTGCTTGCGCCCGTCGTGGACGGCGATGGTGTGGCCGACCATGTCGGGGATGATCGTCGAGCGACGAGACCAGGACTTGATGACCTTCTTCTCGTTCTTTTCGTTGAGGTCGTCGATCTTGGCCAGCAGGTGGTCGTCGACGAACGGGCCCTTCTTGAGCGAACGGGGCATGTCGGCTCCTAGCGCCGCGAGCCGCGCGTGCGGCGGCGGCGGACGATCAGGTCGTTGGACTTCTTCTTCTTGTCGCGGGTGCGGCCCTCGGGCTTGCCCCACGGGGACACCGGGTGACGGCCACCGGAGGTCTTGCCCTCGCCACCACCGTGCGGGTGGTCGACGGGGTTCATCACGACGCCGCGGGACTGGGGGCGGATGCCCTTCCAGCGGTTGCGGCCGGCCTTGCCCACCTTGATCAGGTCGGCCTCGGCGAAGCCGACCTCACCGACGGTGGCGCGGCAGTCGATCGGCACGCGGCGCATCTCGGTGGAGGGCAGGCGCAGCGTGGCGTGGTTGCCCTCCTTGGCCACCAGCTGGACGCTGGTGCCGGCCGAGCGGCCCATCTTCCCGCCGCCGCCGGGCTGGAGCTCGACGTTGTGGACGGTGGTGCCGACCGGGATGTAGCGCAGCTCCATGGCGTTGCCGGGCGTGATGTCGGCGCCCTGGCCGGACATGACGCGGTCGCCGACCTTCAGGCCCCGCGGTGCGAGGATGTAGGCCTTCTCGCCGTCCACGTAGTGGAGCAGGAGGATGCGGCAGTTGCGGTTCGGGTCGTACTCGACCGCGACGACCTTGGCCTCGACGCCGTCCTTGACCCGACGGAAGTCGACCTTGCGGTAGCGCTGCTTGTGACCGCCGCCGCGGTGGCGGGAGGTCATGCGACCGTGGTTGTTGCGGCCGCCCGTGGAGGACTTCTTGGCCAGCAGGGACTTCTCGGGCGTGGCCTTGGTGACCTCGGAGAAGTCCGACACCGTCTGGAAGCGACGGGCGGGGCTGGACGGCTTGCGCTTGCGGACCGGCATGATCAGGCCCCCTCGAACAGGTCGATGGTGTCGTCGGCGTGGACGGTGACGATGGCCCGCTTGGTGGTGGGGCGCTGGGAGAAGGTGCCGGTGCGGCGGCTCCGGATGCGCTTGCCCTTGCGGTTCAGCGTGTTCACCTTGAGGACGCGCACCCCGAAGGCCTCCTCGACGGCCTGGCGGACCTGGGTCCGGTTGGCGTCGGGGTGGACGACGAAGGTGTAGACGTTGCCCTCGATGAGGTCGTAGGACTTCTCCGACACGACGGGTCGGATGAGCACGGATCGGGCGTCCATCAGGCGGCGCTCCCCTCGGAGGCGGCGGGCTGGGCGGTGGGCACGGTGTCCTTGGTGAACACGACCCAGTCCGAGACCAGCACGTCGTAGGTGTTGAGCTCGCCCGGCTGGCACACGTGCACGGTGGGCAGGTTGGCCAGGCTCTTGGCGGCGGCCACGTCGTCGCGACCGACGACGGCGAGCACGCGGCCCGAGGTGCCGAGGGCAACGAGGGCGGCCACGGCGGCCTTGGTCTTGGGGGCGTCGAGGCCCCAGGAGTCCAGGACGACGACCCGGTCCGAGGCGAAGCGGTCCGACAGCGCGGAGCGCAGGGCCAGCTTCACCATCTTCTTGGGGGTCTTCTGGGCGTAGGAGCGGGGCTTGGGGCCCAGGGCGACACCGCCACCCCGCCACTGCGGGGAGCGGATGGAGCCCTGCCGGGCACGACCGGTGCCCTTCTGCTTCCACGGCTTGGCGCCACCGCCCCGGACCTCGGCCCGGGTCTTGGTGGACTGGGTGCCGGCGCGCTTGGCGGCCAGCTGCGCGGTCACGACCTGGTGCATGACGGCGGTGTTCGGCTCGATGCCGAAGACCTCGTCGGCGAGGTCGAGGGATCCGACCGTCTTGCCGGTGGCGTCCTTGACGTCGATGGAGGGCATCAGCTGGCCACCTTCCCGGCGCTCTTGACGGCGTCGCGGATCAGCACCGTCGACTGCTTGGGGCCGGGGACCGAGCCCCGGATGAGGACGAGCTCCCGATCGGCGTCGGCCTCGACCACCGTCAGGTTCTGCGTGGTCACCTTCTCGGATCCCATGCGACCCGCCATCCGCTGGCCCTTGAACACGCGGGCCGGCGTGGCGCAGGCCCCGATCGCGCCCGGCTTGCGGTGCACCCGGTGGGCGCCGTGGCTGGCGGGCAGGCCGCCGAAGCCGTGGCGCTTCATGGTGCCGGCGAAGCCCTTGCCCTTGGAGACGCCGGTGACGTCGACCAGCTCGCCTGCGGCGAACACGTCGGCACCGATCTCCTGTCCGACCTCGTAGCCGGAGACGTCGTCGAGCCGCAGCTCGACCAGCGCCTCTCCGGGCTCGACGTCGGCGGCCTTGAAGTGGCCGGCCTTGGGCATGGAGAGCTTGCGGGCATCACGCTGGCCGTAGGTGACCTGGAGTGCGCTGTAACCGTCTCGCTCGGGCGTCTTGATCTGGACCACACGGCACGGCTGGACGCGCAGGACGGTGACGGGGACGATCTTGCCGTCCTCGTCCCACACCTGCGTCATGCCGACCTTGGTGGCGACGATCGTTTTCGTGGCCATGTGACGTGCCTTCTTCACGCGAACGCTCCGCAGGGCACGAGGGCCCAGCGGAGCGCTGGTTCGGTTGTGCCGTGCGGTTCCCGGTCCGGCTGGAGCCGGGCCTGCACGGGCCTCGATTGGCTTCGGCCTCCGGGACGCGGACGTCCTGGGGGCACGAAGAGGAGACAGTAGCGGGCCGCGCTCCCCCGGTCCAATGCGGAGCGCACGGGAGGGCGAGGACCGGCATCGGGCCCGTGGCCCGCCGTCGTGGGGCGATCCTGGCACGCGACCGCCGTCGCCGTCGCGGATCCCCGGTGCCCGGTGCCCGCACAGGGCCCAGCGCCGCGACCCGTGGGCCACGTGACGATCCGCAACGACATCGTCACCCATCGTCAAGTCGTCGACACCGCGCTGCCACCTGGGCCCGGTTGGATGCGATCCATGGCGGACCTGCACCTGCACCTGGACGGCTCGACCCCCGACCACGCGTCCTGGAGCGCGGCGACCCGACCGGTGCCGACGCCGGGCGACGACTTCGACGACGACGCCCTCGAGCGGGCGATCCGGGACGCCCGCCGGGCGGCCTACGCCGCCCTCGCCGAGCTCGACGCCGCCTGAGGGCACGCCACCCGGGCCCGTCGGTGCGGGCGGGTCCGCCGCGGGCACCGGCGCCTGGGGGAGGATCCCACGGTGCACCTCCTCGCCGTCCGCTGCTCCCCCACCGACGCCGAGCTGGTCGCCGACCGCTGCTGGCAGGCCGGTGCGGCCGGGCTGTGGGAGGTCGAGGAGGTCGCCGGGGAGGAGGTGGTGCTCCGGGTCGGCGTCCCCGAGGCGTCGCTCGGGGCCTTCCGCGAGGCGCTCGCCGACCTGGCGCCGGTCGACGTCACCGACGAGGACCGGGTCGAGCTGGCGACCCGGGAGGTCGTGGTGGCCGGCCCCGGGGGCGGCGAGGTCACCCTGGCCGTGCCGCCGACGGTCTTCGGCGACGGCGCGCACCCGACCACGGCGGCGTGCCTGGAGGCCGTCCGCGAGCTGGCCCGGGCCGGCGGCACCGTCCTCGACGTGGGCTGCGGGAGCGGCGCGCTGTCGGTGGTCGCGGCGCGGGCCGGGGCGCGCGTCGTCGCCGTCGACGTGGACCCGGCCGCGGTGGAGGCGACCACGTCGAACGCGACGGCCAACGGAGTGGTCGTCGACGCGTCGACGACGCCGCTGGCCGAGGTCCAGGGCCGCTTCGACCTCGTCGTGGCCAACATCTCGGCCGGGACCGTGCTCGGGCTGCTCCCCGACCTCGGGGAGCGGGTGGCCGCCGACGGGCACCTGGTGCTGTCGGGGATCCTGGCCGACCGGTGGCCGGAGGTGCGCGAAGCGGCCACCGCCTCGGGCGGTGGCCGCGTCGTGTCTCGGGAGGTGGAGGTCGGCGGTTGGGTCACCGCCGTCCTCGCCCGGGGCTGACCGGAGCGGGCCCCGGTCGCAGGCCTAGGCCTGCTGGATCTTGATCTCGATGTCGACGCCGGCGGGGAGCTCGATGCGCTGCAGCGAGTCGACGGTCTTCGGGGTCGGCTCGAGGATGTCGATGAGCCGCTTGTGGATCCGCATCTCGAAGTGCTCGCGGCTGTCCTTGTCCTTGTGCGGCGAGCGGATGACGGTGAAGCGGTGCTTCTCGGTGGGGAGCGGGATCGGGCCCCGGACGACGGCCTGCGTGCGCAGCACGGTCTCGACGATCTTCTTCGTGGAGGTGTCGATGACCTCGTGGTCGTACGCCTTCAGGCGGATGCGGATCTTCTGACTGTCAGCCATGACGGTGTGCGGCCTCGTGCTCGGGACTCGGTTGTCAAGTGGGTCGGACGCGGTGCCGGGCTCCCCGGTACCGAGTCGGTCACGGTACCGCGGCGAGCACCACCGCAGCCAACCCGGCGCGACGGTGACGGGGCGCGGTCAGGGCTCCAGGACGGTCACGCCCTCGACGAAGAAGTCCATGGCGTCGATCTCCTCCTGGGTCAGCGCCTCCCCGGCGGGCACCCGGACGACGCCGTCGACGTCGACGACCGGCCCGTCGAAGGGGTGGCTGCGCTCGCGGGAGAAGTCGACGAGCACCTGCTCCATCTCCCGGACCACGTCGTCGGGGACGCGCGCCCCGGGGTCGGCCAGACCGGCCGGGTTGTCACCGCCGGCCAGGGTCCCCCGGTGGTCGGAGGAGAACGGGCTGGTCGCGAAGCGGCCCTCGAGCCAGGCCTCGGCCACGTCCCGGTAGACGTCGACCCAGGTCCACACCGACCCGGTGATCCAGGCCCCGGGGGCGACCTCGGAGCCGTCGGCGTGGTAGCCGACGACGCCGATGCCGGCCTCCTCGGCGGCGACGAGGAGCTGGCGGGTGCAGTCCTGGTGCATGGCGATCACGTCGACCCCCGCGCCGAGCAGCCGGTCGAAGGCGGCCTGCTGGGCCTCGGGGTCGCACCAGTCGTCGGTGAACACGACGTCGACGGTGGCCTCGGGCCGGACCGAGCGGGCGCCGAGGAGGAACGCGTCGACGTTGGAGTAGGTGGCGGCGATGGGGAACGCGACCACGTAGCCGAGCCGACCCGAGGTGCTGTCGCGGGCGGCACCGATCCCTGCGGCGTAGAGGATCTCGTGGTGGGTGCCGAAGTACGTGCCGAAGTTGGGCAGCGGCTCCTCGGGCTCCCGGCCGCCCTGGTGCACGACGACGACGTCGGGGTGGGCGCGGGCGACCTCGAGCGCGAAGGGCAGGTGACCGAAGGACGTGGCGAAGACGAGTCCGGCGCCGCGATCGATCAGGTCCTCCATGGCGTCGACGGCGGCCTCGGTCTCGGGGACGTCCTCGACGCGCAGCACCGTGAGCGACGGCTCGGACCGGGCCAGCGCCTCCGAGGCCTCCCACGCCGCCTGGTTGTAGCCGAGGTCGTCCCGCTCGCCCACGAAGATGAAGCCGACGACGGCCTCCTCGGCCCCCTCGTCGACCTCCGACCCCGACCCGTCGGCACACGCCGCGGTGACGACCACCAAGAGCGCGACGGCAAGCGCGCTGCGGAGGGATCTCCTCACGCTCGGTCGGGTCGCGGGCACGGGGCCGATCGTAGGATCGTGGTGTGAGCGGAGCACGACCGAGCCGGCGGTCGCGGATGATCCCCGCGGCGGTGCTGATCGTCGGCGTCGTGCTGTCCGCGCTGGGCGGGCTCGCCCAGGTCCGTTCGCTCGAGGAGGCCCGCGACCGCCGCTTCGACGCCCGGGCCGAGCTGGTCCGCAACCGGGTCCAGGAGCGCCTCATCAGCATCGAGGACGCGACGACGCAGTCCCGCAACGCGCTGGTCCTGCTGTGGCCCGTCGACCGGCCGACCTTCGCCGACCTCGCCGGGCTCGCCGGGGACCTCGAGGTCCTCCGGGCCTCGCGGGGCGTGTCGTTCTTGCGTGCCATCCCCGTCGAGGAGACCGAGGTCCTCGAGGCGCGGGTGCGCGCCGACGACTCGATCGTCGACGGGGGCTACCCCGGGTTCGAGGTCACGCCGGCCACGACGGGCTTCGACGAGCGCTTCGTCGTCGAGTACATCGAACCCCTGGCCGGGAACGAGAGCGCGCTCGGCTACGACGTCGGCTCCGACCCCGACCGACGGCGGGCCGTCGAGGCGGCCCGCGACCGCGGCGAGGCGGTGGCGACCCGCCCCATCACGCTGGTGCAGGAGGGCGGCGAGTCCCGCTCGATCCTCCTGATGGCGGCGGTCTACGACGGTGGCGAGATCCCGACGACCGCACCGGCCCGCCGGAGGCACTTCGTGGGCGCCGTCTCCATCGTCGTGCGCATCGAGGACCTCCTCGTCGACGTCCTCGGCGTCGACACCCTCGTCGAGGTCGACATCTACGACGTGGGCCCGACCGAGGAGCCGCCGCGCACCGCGCTCGATCCCGACGACCGGCTCCACGTCGACCCCGACGAGGCCGTGGTCTCGGCCGACGGCACCCTGCCCGACCTGCACGTGCTGCGCGACCTCGACGTCGGCGGCCGTCGTTGGCGCATGGCGATGGCGCCCGGCGACGACTTCGACCCCGGCATCGGGCCGACGCCGTGGCTCCTGACCGGTGCCGGGCTCGTCGTCTCGGTCCTGCTCGCCGGGATCGTCGCGTCCGTGGCCGGGAGCCGCGACCGGGCCGAGGCGCTCGCCCGGCGGCGCACCGCCGAGGTGCGCCAGCTGATCCTCGACGCCCCCGAGCCCACCCTCGTCGTGGCCCCCGACGGCACGATCACACTCGCGTCGCGGCGCGTGACCGAGGTGCTCGGCTGGCCCACCGAGGACCTCGTCGGCCAGCCGATCGAGGTCCTCGTCCCCGAGCACCTGCGCGCCGCCCACCGGGGGCACCGGGCCGGCTTCGCCCGGATGCCCAGCGACCGGCTCATGGGCAGCACCGACGTGCCCTTCGCCGCGCTGCGCGCCGACGGCGAGGTGGTGCCGACGGAGGTCTCGCTGGCGCCGATCGAGGGCGGCTCGGTCATCGCCTCCCTGCGGGACGTCACCGTGCAGGAAGCCACGCGGGAGGCCCTGCGGCGCAGCAACGAGCAGAAGACCGCCTTCCTGGGCACCGTGTCCCACGAGCTGCGCACGCCGCTCACCGCGATCAAGGGCTTCGTCGCCCTGCTCCGCCAGCAGGGCACCGACCTCGCCCCGGAGCAGCACGAGGAGTTCCTGGCCCGGGTGGCCCGCAACGCGGACGCCCTCCACGTGCTCATCGACGAGCTGCTCGAGTACACGCGGCTCGAGCGGGCCGAGGCACGGCTGTCCCCGGCCCCGGGCGACCTGGCCGTGGTCGTCGGCGACGTGCTCGACGCCCTCGAACCGGTCGGCCCCGACCACCACCTGGTCCGGGACCTCGGACCCGCGCCCTGCGCCTTCGACCGGGACGCCGTCGGCCGCATCGTGACGAACCTGGTGTCGAACGCCTGGCGCTACGCGCCCCCGGGCACGACGGTCACGGTCCGCGTCGCGCCCGTGGACGGGGGCGCGGAGCTCGTGGTGTCGGACCAGGGCCCCGGCGTGCCGGCCGACGAGCGGCCCCACGTCTTCGAGCGGTTCTGGCGCGGCAGCCAGGCCGCCGAGCGGGCCATCCCCGGCACCGGCATCGGCCTCGCCGTCGTGTCCGAGCTCTCCGGGCTGCAGGGCGGCACCGTCACCGTCGACGACGCCGAGGGTGGCGGCGCCCGCTTCCGGGTCGTCCTCCCCGATGCCGTGCCGGATCCGAGCGGCGGTGGCGCGCAGGGCGCGACCCGACCTGCGGGGGCGAGTGCCGGCCTGCCAGGATCGGCGGCGTGAGCGACGAGGTGGGGATCCTGCTCGCCGAGGACACCGAGGACATGCGCTTCCTCCTGTCCGCGGCCTTCGCCGGGTCCCGCTTCGCCGTGGTCGACGTCGCCCCCGACGGCGCGCAGGCCCTCGAGGCCTGGGAGCGCGAGCAGCACCGCATCGGAGCGGTCGCGCTCGACCAGCGCATGCCCGGGCTGGAGGGGCTCGAGGTGGCCCGAGCCATCCGGGCCTCGGGCAGCGACGTGCCCATCGTGCTGTTCTCCGCCGAGCTGGACCGGGAGCTGATCGCCCAGGCCGAGGCCCTCGGCTGCGGGGTGCTGCACAAGGACGAGATCCTCCAGCTCCCCCACCACCCCACCTTCGCCGGCTGCTGAGCCCGGCCGCCCCCGGACGCGGCGAGGGCCGCCCCCGAAAGGGACGGCCCACACCGTGCGCAGGGTCTGCGGCTCCGCCGCAGCCGTGCCGACTGCTCGCTGGCGCTCCCGACACCGGCCGGGACCACCACACCAACAGCTACTTCAGGATCTTGGTCACCCGACCAGCACCCACCGTCCGACCACCCTCACGA
>CAZCEZ010000108.1:0-11307 GCA_964497795.1 uncultured Acidimicrobiaceae bacterium
ACCGCCGACACCGCGATTATGAGCCGCGTGCTCTAACCAACTGAGCTACGTCGCCCCTCTTCGAGTCGGCGGCCGGGGCCACCGACGTCGAGCCCCGTGTCGGAATCGAACCGACGACACCAGCCTTACCATGGCTGTGCTCTGCCGACTGAGCTAACGGGGCGGATCTGTGGCACGTCGCGCGGGCGAGCCCGGCTCGGTGCGGGGGCGGATTCTATGCACGCCGGCGGGGCGCGCGACAACGTGGGGGCACGGCGGCGACGGACGGCTCGGGACGCCGGCGCTCAAGGCCGGGCGCGCCGGTGCCGATGCCACCCCCGTGCGCCTCGACCGCCTCGTCATCGACTCCGGCGGGCGGACCCTGACCGCCCGCTTCCACCCCCGGCTCACGGTGATCGGCGGCCTCACCCCCGCGGCCCGGGACGCCCTCGTCGGCGAGCTCGTCGAGGCCGTGGTCGGCGGTCGCCCCGGCGTGCACCTCGAGCTGCGCCTCGGCGAGCGCGACCTCGCCGTCTTCCGCCCCGTGGGCGGCCGCCACCGCGTGGTCGACACCGCCGCCCCGGCCGACGTGACCGACCAGCACCTCGCCCCCGACGGACGGATCGACCTGCTCGCCGGGCTCGGCGTGGACCCCGAGGAGGCCCGGCACGCCATCCGGTTCGGCCGGGACGACCTCGTCCTGCAGGGCGAGTCCGAGGCGTGGACCACCGCACTGGCCACGGCGGACCAGGACGAGCTGTGGGACGCCGCGACCCGGTGTCGCGCCGCCGAGCAGCTCCTCCGGCGGGTCTCGGCCGCAGCCGGCGCCAACCCCGACGACGCCGCCCTCGCCGCCCAGATCGAGGCGCGCCACGCCTCGCTGGTCGAGGCGACCGACTCGTGGGAGCGGGTGCGCCTCGTCGCCCTCACCCTCGGCACCGTGGGCGCGATCGGTGCGGCGGCGTCGACCCAGCTGTCGGTCGGGCTGCCCACCTTCGCCTGCGTGCTCGTCGGCCTGGTCGGCGCCGTCCTCGGCATGCGGTTCCGCCGCGAGGTCGACCGGGCCGAGGAGGCCGAGCGGGCCGCCCTCGCCGAGGCCGGCGCCGACGACTACGCCTCGTTCCACTTCGAGCGCGTCTCCGCGCTCCTCGACGGCGACGAGGAGCGCCGGCGCTTCATGCTCGCGGTGAGCGACCACCGGCGCGCCCAGGAGGCCTGGCAGGCCGTGGCCGGCGACGCGCCCCTGCACTTCGCCCTCGACAACGAGCGCGAGATCCGGGCGACCGCCGAGCTCCAGCACGGCATGGGCTCGCTGCGGGCCGTGTCGGCCACGGTCCCCGACGACGCCGACGCCCGGGGCGCCGAGCTCGCCCGGGCCGTGCTCGCCCGCCTCGACGCCGTCCGGGCCCTCACCCCCGACACCCTCCCCCTCGTCGTGGACGACCCCTTCGACGGGCTCGACCCGTCCCGCAAGCCCATGCTGCTCGAGATGCTCTCCGCCCAGGCCGGCTCGACGCAGCTGATCCTGGTCACCGCCGACGAGGACGTCACCTCGTGGGCCCGGGTCGAGGCGATGACCGGCGAGGTCGCCGTCGTCGAGCCCGAGATCACCGCCACCGTCCCGGGCTGACCCGACGGCGCGGCGGTCGCGCCCGCACGGCACCCGGGGCGACAGGATGGTGGCGTGCGCATCCGACCGGCGACGCCCGCGGACGCCGCGGCCACGGCCGCCGTCTACAACCACTGGGTCGAGACGTCGACCTTCACCTTCGACCTCCGGACCCGCACCGTGGAGGACCAGGCGGCCTGGCTCGGCGAGCGCTCCGGGGTGCTCGAGGTGCTGGTCGCCGAGGTCGACGAGGGCGAGCTCGGGCCCGACGCGCCGGCCGGCGTCGTCGGCTTCGCCTCGCTCTCGCCCTACCGGGACCGCCCCGCCTACCGCACCACGGTCGAGGACTCGGTCTACGTCCACCCCGGGGCTCGGGGCGCCGGGGTCGGGCGGGCCCTGCTCGACGAGCTCGTCGCCGTCGCCGGGGCACGGGGCTTCCACGCCGTGATGGCCCGGATCGTCGGCGGCCACGACGCCTCCATCGCCCTCCACCGCCGCGTGGGCTTCGACGCCGTCGGGACCGAGCGGGAGGTCGGGCGCAAGTTCGGCCGCTGGCTCGACGTCGTCGTGATGCAGCTGCTCCTGTGACCTCCGGGTGGGCGTCGGGGCGCACGGCGGAGCACGCTGGCGCCGTGGACCCCACCACCCGGCCCACCGGCCCGCTCGACGTCGACCCCACCGACCCGGACCTGCTCCGGGCCCGCTTCGACGAGCTCGGCGTCGTCGTGTGCCGCGGCCTGGTCGACCCGGGCACCCTCGACGGGCTGGCCCGGGTGGTGTCGCACCGGCTGGACGCGCTGGCCCGGGGCTGGCTCGAGGACGGCCTCGTCGGCTCGGCCCACGCGGATGCGCCGCTGGCCTCCCGCTACGCCCGACTGCGCGCCGAGCACCCGGCCCGGATCCCGGTCGCCTGGCGGCGCGCCCTCGTGTCGCCCGAGGTCCACGCGCTGTGGTCGCACCCGGGGCTGGTCGGCGCGGCCCGCGCCCTGCTCGGGCCCGACCTGTGGGGCCACGGGATCTGGAACGGACGCCCGCGGGAGCCGAACAACCGCGTGCAGAAGGTGGGCTGGCACCAGGACGTCCACTACGAGCTCGCCCACGACGGCGACCCGACCGTGGTCACGGCCTGGTTCCCCCTGGTGCCCGTCGACGGCGGGACCGGCGCCCTCCAGGTGCTCCCGGGCACCCACCGGGGCCCGGTCCTGCCCGCCGGCCCGTCGCCCGACGGCGGCGGCGTGCTCCTCGAGGTCGCGCCCGACGACCTGCCCGACGTCGCCCCCGTCACCCTCGACGCGGCCCCCGGCGACGTGGTGCTGTTCCACAACCGGACGGTGCACCGCGCCACGCCCAACCGCCGCGACGACTTCGTGCGCTGGAGCCTGGACATCCGATGGGCCCGCCACTCGCCCGCGCTGGCGGCCACCGACCCGCGGGGGTTCCGGGTCGGCGGCCCCGACGGCGAGGGAGCCGAGGGCTTCGAGGCGTGGGCCGAGCGGCACGGCTACGACGACGCGGGCCTGCTCCGCGACGTGCTGCGCCTCGGCGACGACCTCGCCGCCGTCGGCCTCGACGCGCTGGCCCGCGCCCTGGGCACGCACCGCTCCGACCTCGACGTGCTCTGAGGGCTCGCCCGGCGACCCGCACCCCGGACGCGACGGCGCCCCGCCGTCGGGCGGGGCGCCGTGTCCGTGTGGGCCGGGTTGGATTTGAACCAACGAAGGCAATGCCGACGGGTTTACAGCCCGTTCCCTTTGGCCACTCGGGCACCGACCCAGGGGCGCAGGAATGTAGCAGCGCGCCCCGTGGGCTCCCCAGCCCGTCGCCCGGATCGTCATCGGTATCCTCCGGCCCCATGCCCAGCTTCGACGTCGTGTCCGAGTTCGACCTCCAGGAGGTGCGGAACGCCGTGGACCAGGCCGCCCGGGAGGCGGCCAACCGGTACGACTTCAAGGGCACCTCCTCCTCCGTGGAGCTGAGCGGGGACGCCGCCATCACCCTCCGCTCGGCCAGCGAGGACCGCCTCGACGCCCTCCGGACCGTCCTCGAGGAGAAGCTCGTGAAGCGCAAGGTCAGCCTCAAGGTCCTCGACCCCGGCCCGGTCGAGGAGGCCTCCGGCGGCTCGGCCCGCCAGACCATCGCCCTGCGCGCCGGGATCTCGGCCGACAAGGCCCGGGAGCTGCACAAGCACATCAAGGCGCTCGGCATCAAGGGCATCCAGTCCCAGACCCAGGGCGAGCAGCTCCGGGTCATCGGCAAGAAGCGCGACGCGCTCCAGGAGGTCATCGCCTCCCTCAAGGGCGGCGACTTCGGCATCCCCCTGCAGTTCGAGAACTTCCGGGACTGAGCGTCGCCTCCGGCGACGGCGGCCCGGCCCTAGCGGCCGGCGGCGGTGGAGCCGGAGGCCCCGGGTGCGACGAAGGGGCCGAGCGCCAGGCGCACGACCTCCTCGACCCGGTCGAGGACGGCCCGCTGGGTCTGCTCCAGCTCGGCCCGGGCCTGCCAGTCGATGCGACCGACGAGGTCGGCGGCCTCGGCCTCGGCGACGGCCAGGCCGCCGGCGGAGGGGTTGCCCAGGGTCTCGAGGAGCACCGCGGTCGACAGGCCGCCGGCACCGCGCTCGTCGAGCAGGGGGCGCAGCAGGGCCGTGGCGAGCAGGGAGCGGGGGCCGCGGGGCGCCTCGGGGGTCGATGCCGCGGCGCCGGCGGCCGCACGCTGGGCGGCGACGTCGGCGACGATCGCGGGAAGGGCGGCCTCGGCGTCGGCCAGCATCTGGTCGAGGATCGGCTTGGGGTCGGTGGCCGAGCCACCCTGCGGGTACACGCCGAGGTGCAGGTGCGGCGAGCCTCCCCTGGCGTTGCCCGAGTCGCCGACGAAGCCGACGACGTCACCGGTGCGCACCTCCATGCCGTCGACGAAGCCGTCGGGCAGGCCGCTCAGGTGGGCCATGTAGAAGTACGTGCCGTCGTCCATGAACACCTTGACGAACAGGCCGCCGAGGCTCCCGGTGCCGGCGGTCACGGTGCCGTCGACGGGCGAGCGCAGCGGCGTGCCGAACGGGGCGAAGACGTCGGTGCCGAGGTGGAAGCGGAAGCCCGGGCCGTAGCGCGGGAACAGCCAGTCGTGGGAGTAGCGGGCGACGCCGGCGACGGGGAAGCGGCCGAACCCGATCCGGTAGGCCTCCTCGCGGGACAGGCCGAGGTCGACGAGCTCCTGCACGGCCCGGTCGAGGGCGGCCGAGCTGCTCGGGCCGGTCCGCGGGTAGGCGTCGATGATGGCCTGGGCCTCGGGCGGCACGGTGCGGGAGCCGGGACCGGGGTCGGGGCTGCCCTCGCCGTCGTCGGCGGGCTGGTCGCCGGCCTCGGGCGGAGCCGTGCCCTCGCCCCCGCCGGGTTCGCCGCCGTCGGACGGGGGCGCCGTGGTCGTGGTGGTGGAGGGCTCGTCGCCGCCGAGCAGGTCCGGGGTGTCGTCGCCGCGAGGCTCGGTGGTCGTCGTGGTCGACTCGGGCGGCGCCGTGGTGGTCGTGCTGGGGGCGCTCGTGGTGGTGGTCGTCGGGTCCGGGTCGAGGAGCTGGGCCGAGACGGGGGCGCCGAGCACGAGGAGCACGAGCGCGACGGTGGCGGCCAGGGTCCCTGCTGCTCGTCGACGTTCAGCCATCTGTCATCCGTTCGCCATCGGACCGCAGGACTCCTGCCCACGACGCGTGTGCTCGTCTGCACGATCCGTCGGTGGAGCCTGCGAGGCAGCCAGCCGGCCGTACCGCTCGGACGGCCAACGGGCCGACCAGCGGGCGGACCCTAGGGGACGTCCGGGCGCATCCCGCAGGCGGCGCCCGGACGCGACGCGGGGCCGCCCGCAGGCGGCCCCGGATGCCGGACTCCCGTGGGTCGCAGGTCGCCGTGCGGCGGCCCGACGACGGTCAGATCCCGATGCCCTGCCACTCCCCGGAGCGCAGGCGGGCGATCCGCTCGGCGGTGACGGGGTGGGTGCGGAACAGGTTGGCGAAGGTGCCACCGCCGCCCTTGCCGCCCCGGAGCGGGTTCACGATGTAGGCGTTGGCCTGGGCCGGCTCGATGTTGCCGGGGATCCGCTCGGCCGCCAGCTCGAGCTTCTCCAGCGCCCGGGCCAGGGGCTCGCCGGTGCCGATCAGGCGGGCGGCGGAGCGGTCGGCCTGGAACTCCCGGGACCGGGAGATCGCCATCTGCAGGAGCATGGCGGCGATCGGGGCGAGCATGGCCATGGCGATGGCGCCGATGGGGTTGTTGTCCTCGTCGTCGCGCCCGCCGAAGAAGAGCGCCGAGTACATGGCCATCCGGGCGATGAAGGTGATGCCCATGGCGATCGCGGCGGCCACCGAGGAGATCAGGATGTCCCGGTTCTTCACGTGGGCCAGCTCGTGGGCGAGCACGCCGCGGATCTCGTCCCACGTGAGGTGCTGCACGAGGCCGCTGGTGATGGCGACGGCGGCGTGGGAGGGGTTCCGGCCCGTGGCGAACGCGTTGGGCTGGGGGTTGGGCGAGATGTAGAGCTTGGGCATCGGCATCCCGGCCTGGGTGGTCAGCTCGTGCATGATCGCGTGGAACTGCGGGTGCTCGGCCGGGTCGGCCACCTCCGCACGGGCCGACCTGATGGCGAGCTTGTCGGAGAACCAGTACGACCCGCCCACGAAGACGAGGCCGATGAGCAGGCCGATGGTGGCACCGCTGCCGCCACCGATGCCCCCGCCGATGACGACGAGGAGCCCGCCCATGCCGGCGAGCAGGATGGCTGTCTTGGCTGTGTTGCGCATGATCCTTCTGCGTGGCCGTGGCACCTCGGGATCGGGTGCCCTCACCATCCAGAACGTACCGGCGCACGGACCCGTTCCCGCCTCGCGCCCGGATCGTGCCCACCTGCGGGCCGGGCCGCGGTCGGCAAGGATGGCGCGGCCGTGACCGCTCCCCGCCCCACCGTGCTGTACGCCGAGGACGAGCTCCCCCTGCGCGGCCTGGTCGAGTTCTGGCTCGACGACGCCGGCTACCGGGTGCTGCTGGCCGAGGACGGGGACGAGGCGCTGCGCATGATCCGGGCCGAGCGGCCCGACCTCCTCGTGACCGATGCGATGATGCCGGGCCTGTCGGGCGACGAGCTGGTCGAGGTGTGCAAGGGCGACCCGGAGCTCTCGGCCATGCCCATCGTGATGGCCACGGCGGCGGCCAGCCCGCTGCGGGTGGAGCGGATGCTCGCCCGGGGCTGCCACGCCGTGATCGGCAAGCCGCTCGAGGAGCGCTCGTTCCTGGCCGTGGTCGCCGACGCCCTCGCCTCGGCCGGGGGCTGACCCCGGGGTCGCCCCGGGGCCCTCAGGCGGGGCGCTCGGCCAGCTCGTCGAGCGGGGCGGGCAGGGGCCGGGCGTGGACCACGACCAGCGCCCTGGTGGCACGGGTGAGGGCGATGTAGAGCGGTGCGGCACCGGCGTGCCCGCCGACGAGCTCGGCGGGCTCGACGACGACGACGCCGTCGAACTCGAGCCCCTTGGCCGTCTCCGGGGAGTGGACCTCGACCCGGTCGCCGACCAGGGCCCGGAGCCCCTCGGCCCGGGTCGCGGCGGCCACGACGGCGAAGCGTCCCCGTCCGTCGCCGGCGCCCCGGCCGAGCTCGGCGACCAGGGCGCGGGCCCGGGTCGCCGCGGTCGTGGCCAGGTGGCGTGCCTCGACCCGGGCGGCGGCGGGCTCGCGCCCGACCGAGCGCACCGCTCGCGTCCGGTCAGGGGCGGCGGAGAACGGCTCGGCCCAGGCCATGATCTCGGTCGGGGTGCGGTAGTTGACGTGCAGCTCGTGGCGGCGGGCCGTGCGGCGCGCACCGATCCAGCCGACGACCTCGTCCCACGACGAGGGCGACCACGGCGCCGTGCCCTGGGCCAGGTCGCCGACGACGGTCATGGCCTGGTTCGGGCAGGCCCGGGCGACCATCCGCCACGCCATCGGGGACAGGTCCTGTGCCTCGTCGACGAGGACCGTGCCCCACACCCCGGGCACGTCGGCGGGGCGGTCGGCGGGGTCGGGCTCGTCGCGCCCGAGCGCCGTGCCGGCGTTGATGCGGATCTCCTCGAGGATCGAGGCCCGCAGGTCGGCCTCCATCACGTCGTCGACGGGCTTGTCGGGACGGTCCTCGGCCCCCACGTCCATCGAGGCCAGCACGCCCTCCATGACCCGGTCGAGCAGCAGCTCCTCGTCCTCGGTCGGCGCGCCCGACGGGGGCGGCGGCGCGGGCAGGGGGCCGAGCAGCTCGTGGGCCTCGTGGAGGAGCGGGACGTCGGCGTCGGTCCAGGCCACGGCGTCGTCGCCGCCATCGGCCATCGGGGTCCGGGGCCGGTGGAGGAGGGCCTGCTCCGCTGCGGTCAGGAGCCCGCGCCGGCCGACGTGGGCCAGCATGGCCCGGGACCCGAGCAGGTCGTGCAGCAGCGCCTGGGGGGTGAGCAGCGGCCAGATCCGGGCGAGCAGCAGCCGGTACTCGTCGGTGCGCTCGAGCATCGCCCGCAGCCCGGCCGGGCCGGGGTCGCGCATCCGGTCGCGGGCTGCGACGTTGCGCCGGGACAGCTCGGCGTACAGGAGCCCGACGAGGTCGTCCTCGACGAAGCGGCGGCGCTCGTTGTGGGTGCCGACCAGCCCGCGCACCTCGTCGACGATCCCGTTCACCTGCTCGGGCGACAGCTTGAGCACGAACCGCCCGACGGGGATGCCGACCGTGCCCCGCACGTGGCGCTGGCGCATGCGCACCGCACGACGCACGACGCGGGCCATCCGCAGGTCGGCCTTCACGGCCGCCACCGCGAGGTCGGCCTCGGGGACGGGGTCCACGCCGGGGTAGAGCGACTCGGGCGTGGTCAGCAGCGCCTCGTGCTCGCCGAGCGCCGGGAGCACGTCGCGCACGTAGTCGAGGAAGCGGGCGTTGGGGCCGAGCAGCAGCACGCCCTGGCGGTCGAGGACGTCGCGGAAGGTGTAGAGGAGGTAGGCGGCCCGGTGGAGTGCGACGACGGTCTTGCCGGTCCCGGCTGCGCCCTGGACGATCGTGATGCCCGCCATCGGGGCCCGGATCACCTCGTCCTGCTCGGCCTGGACGGTGGCCACGACGTCGGACATCCGCCCGGTCCGGGGCGCCTCGAGCGAGGCGAGCAGCGCGGCCTCCCCCACCACCGGCTCCTCGGCGGCCCGGCCGTCGAGGACGACGTCGTCGATGCCGAGCAGGCGCCGCCCCCGGCAGTGGAACGACCGTCGGCGGCGCAGGCCCATCGGCTCGGCCCGGGTCGCCCGGTAGAAGGCCTCGGCCACGGGCGCCCGCCAGTCGACGACGAGCTGGGTCTGGTCCTCGTCGAACACCCCGATCCGGCCGACGTGGAAGCGGCTGCCGTCGGGGATCTCGCCGAAGCGGTCACCGCCGCCGCCGGACGCGCCGCGGGCACGTGGCCCGTCGGCGTGCCCGAAGTCGATCCGGCCGAAGACCAGCGGCGGGTCGCCCCACCGGAGCTCGCCCAGGCGGCGCCGGGCGTCCTGGGAGGAGCGCTCGCGCTCGAACCGCTCCTGGAACGTGCCGCCGGCGCCCTCGTCGTCGTCGAGGGGCGACGGCTCGGCGGCCGCCGCGCCCTCCCGCAGCCGGTCGAGGGCCGCGTAGGCCCGGTCGATGTGGGCCTGCTCCCGGGCCAGCTCCTCCTCGGCGACGCTCATGCGATCGCCGGACGGGACGCCTGCGGACGGGACGGCCAGGAGCGAGCCGGCAGCCCCGCCGGCGTCGGGAGCGCCAGCGAGCAGCCGGCCGCGAGCGCCGGACGGGACGCCTCGGGACGGGACGGCCAGGAGCGAGCCGGCAGCCCCGCCGGCGTCGGGAGCGCCAGCGAGCAGCCGGCCGCGAGCGCCGGACGGGACGCCTCGGGACGGGACGGCCAGGAGCGAGCCGGCATCACGTGTGGTAGCCGGAGTGGATGTAGACGCAGGGGACCCCCTCGCTGTGGAACATGTCCACGTTGCGCTGGTCGTCCTCGAAGGCCAGGCGGAGGTCGAAGCCGTAGGCCCGGAGCTCGTGCACCGTCTCGCGCTTGAAGTTCGGGGCGGCCAGGTAGTCGCCCCAGTCGCGCATGACGAGGAGGTCCCAGCGCAGCCCGTACCGGTCGAGCCAGCCGAGGGTCTGGGGCTGGACGCGGATCGGGCGGGCGGTCAGGAGGACGACGCACAGGTCCTCGTCGAGGCACTCGAGCACGCGCGCGACCTCGGCGATCAGCTCGTCCTCGCCGCACTCGTGGAAGAAGGTCTCCCAGTCGCGTCGAGGCCACTCGAGGTAGTGCTGGCGGCGGGTGGCGTCGGACAGGACGCCGTCCATGTCGAAGACGACGGTCTCGCCGGGCGTGACGCGCCCGTCCCGCCACCGCCAGTTGTCCGGGTCGATCCAGGCCACCGGCGGCGCTCCCTCAGGACAGCTCGAAGTCGAAGATGGTGGCGGCGGCGAGCTGCCCCCGGATCGCGCCCGAGCCGAAGGTCTCGGTGTGGAGGTTCACGTAGAACCGCTCGGGGCTCCCCGCGACCTCCTCGACCAGGGCGGGGTCGACGTCGACGCACACGTCGGTCCAGGTGTCGGTACCGCCCTCGCTCGAGGTCGGCAGGCCGATCCCGACGACGACGCCACCGCTGGCCCCGGCCTCGCCCTCGTGGACGTGGGCGCCGGCCACGGCGCTGTCGAGGCCCTCGGCGACGATGTCGAAGCACAGCTGGTCGTTGTCCGCCGAGGCCTCGACCTCGGCCCGGCCCGTCGCACCCTCGTCCCCGGGGCCCGGGACCTCGGCGGCACCGCGCAGCTCGGCGACGAAGGCGAGGGGGTCGCCACCGTCGCCCGGGTCACCGGGGTCGCCCTCGGCGGCCGGCTGGTCGTCGGGGACGGTGGTCGCCGGCTCCTCCGCGGGCCCGTCGGCGCCCTCGGAGCCCTCGGCGCCGTCGGGCTCCTCGACCTCGTCGGGCCCCTCGGTCTCGTCGGCCTCGGCCGCGCCGTCGTCGACGGTCGTGGTCGTCGCGTCGGTGGCGTCGTCGTCGCCGCCGCAGGCCGCGGCGGCGAGGGCGAGCACGAGCAGGCACAGGATGCGGCGCATCCCGGGAAGGCTACCGGCGGGTCCCCGACCCTCCCCGGGCCCCGGGGCCGGGTCGGGGCGATCGCCGCGAGCTCAGTCGTCGCCGCCGGCCGAGGCGCGCCTGGCGATCTCGTCGACCACGCCGGCATCGGCCAGCGTGGTCGTGTCGCCGAGGTCGCGCCCCTCGGCCACGTCGCGCAGCAGGCGGCGCATGATCTTGCCGGATCGGGTCTTGGGCAGCTCGGGCACGATCACGACGGTCCGGGGCTTGGCGATCGGGCCGATCTCGTCGGACACGTGCTGGCGCAGCACCTCGCCGAGGCCGTCGGCGTCGGCCTCGCCGCGCAGGATGACGTAGGCGATCGGGATCTGCCCGGTCGTGGCGTCGGTCGCGCCGACCACGGCGGCCTCGGCCACCGACGGGTGCGACACGAGCGCCGACTCGATCTCCGTGGTGGAGAGCCGGTGGCCGGACACGTTCATCACGTCGTCGACGCGGCCGAGCACCCACAGGTAGCCGTCGGGGTCGATCTTGGCGCCGTCCCCGGCGAAGTACCGACCCGGGAAGCGCGACCAGTAGGTGTCGCGGTACCGCTCGTCGTCCCCCCAGATGCCGCGCAGCATCGACGGCCAC
>CAZCEZ010000109.1:0-11290 GCA_964497795.1 uncultured Acidimicrobiaceae bacterium
CCACGCCGTCTTCGCCGACGGGCCGATCCCGTCGACGGCCATCGGCCCGACCTGAGCGGTCCCCGAGGTCGGGGACCCGGCCGGCCCGATCGCTACAGGATCCGCCGTTCCTGCCGATGCTTCCGGAACCGGGCGACCCTCGCCCGGGGCCGATCGGCGCGCGAGCAGGTGCCGGAGCGGCGGGCGTCGTACCATTCGTGCGGAGCGCCCACGGTGGGTGAGGGAAGGCACGCGATGCGCCAGCGATCCGGACGACGAGACGAGCGGGGCGTGGCCCTGGTCGAGTTCGCGCTCGTCCTGCCCGTGCTCATCATGATCCTGCTCGGCCTCATCACCGGCGGCCTCGTGCTCAACGAGAAGCAGCAGATGACCTACGCGACCCGGGAGGGCGCCCGCTACGCCGCCACGATCCCCGCCGGCCAGCCCTTCGCCAGCGGGACCTGGGCCACCAACGTCCGGGACCTGATCGTGCAGCGGTCCGACGGTGCGCTGTCCGCGGCGGACGTCTGCGTCGCCCTCGTCGAGGGGAACGCGCCGGCGACGGCGATCGCCGCCGCCGACCCCGACGGACCCACCGGGCCCCTGACGGCCCAGCCCACGACGTACCACTCCACCGAGCCCGGAGCCGCAGCGTGCATCCCCGGGCAGACCTACCCGACCTCGCCCGGTGACTCCGGACGTCGTGTCCAGGTGACCACCTCCAAGCCGGCCGAGATCCAGCTCGGCCTGTTCGGCGTGATCGACGTCACCCTCGACGTCGACGCCACCGCGCAGACGGAGTCGTGATGGCGCCGCACCCCCGCCGCGAGCGCCGTCGCCGGGAGGAGGGAGCGGTCCTGCTCCTCGTCGCGGTGTCGATGGTGCTGCTCCTGGTCATCGCCGCCTTCGCGATCGACCTGGGCACGGCCCGCAGCTCGAAGCGGAGCACGCAGCAGGCGAGCGACCTCGCCGCCCTCGCGGCCGGCTACTTCCTCGCCGGGAACGGATCGAGTCCGGCGACGAGCGAACCGGCCCGGGCCTGCGCGGCCGCGCTGACGTCGGCCCAGACCAACCTCGAGGGCTTCTCGCCCTACGCCGACCTCGCCAGCCGCCTCGCAGCCTGCACGGGCGAGGGATTCCCCTCGACCGCCGACACCTGCTCGGCCGCGTCGAGCTGGGACCTCGTGGTCACCGACGGCCCGTACACCGTCACGATCGCCTACCCCGTGACCGATCCGACGATCGCCAGGGCGGAGTTCGCCGGGGCGGGGCTCGAGGACGGCACGGACCCCTGCGAGCGCATGTCGGTCGTGATCCGCAAGACCGACGAGACGGCGTTCGCCCGCGTCATCGGCATCGACGACCTCGACGTCACGGCGACTGCGGTCGTGCGGGGCGCGCCGGAGCTCCCCACCGGCGGGGTGGCAGCGCTGGTCCTGCTCGAGCGGGAGGGGTGCCGTGCGCTCCAGACCTCGGGTCAGGGTGCCGTGGTCGTCCAGACCGTGACGGACGCGACCTCGGGCGAGGAGCGTCCCGGCGTGATCCAGGTCGACGCCGCCGGGAGCACGACCTACGGCGGTCCCCTCCAGTGCTCGACGAACACCAACGCCAGCGGCTACTCCATCTACGGGACCGCGCTCCCGGCCGCCTCCGGCGGCGGCCCCAGCATCGTGGCCCAGAACGTCGTCGACGGCGCCGGGAGCGTCGTGGCCGACGGAGTCATCGCCTCCTGGGCGGCGTCTCGCGGCGGGCGGGACGCGTGCTGCTTCCCGGGCGGCCTCTCCGTCGCACCGACGGCGGTGAACGACCCGACGAGCCGCCTCCCGGCCGACGAGCGGTACAACCCGACCGAACGGCGAGCGCTCGAGGACCTCCACGAGGACACGTACCGCGACACCGTCACCGAGGGTGCGGCGCTCGAGTCGGTCCTCCCGCTCTCGGCGAACGTCATCAGCGGGGCCCAGTGCGGTGCACCCCTCCCCGCCTACACCCAGCCCGGCACGCTCAACGTCAACTGCCCGACGGGCTTCAGCGTCCCCAACGGCTCGACCGTCACCATCACGGCGAGCAAGGTGAAGTTCATCGGCGGCGTCTCGGTGTCCGGGACCCTGAACGTCGTCGCTCCCGAGGTCGAGGTCACTCGACCGACACCGGCGTCGAACGACGGCCGGCTCGTCGTCACCGGCACGGCGCGCTTCCCCACCACCACCCGCCTCGCGATCGCCGGGACGCAGAGCTCCTGCACGAACAACAACAACTGCAGCGCCCTCCGCGTGACCGGCGCCCTCCAGTTCCACGGCGGTGGCCCGCTCGACGGGTCGGAGGCCGGGAACTCGTGCACGGCCCGGCCGGAGGCCGCCACCATCGCCACGACCGGTGGGATCGTCGACGTCAGCGGCTCGCTCAAGCTCTGCGAGACGATGGTGTACGTCGGCCGCAACCAGGCCGACTACGTGGAGCAGTGGCGGACCGACGTCCCCGGGTTCCTGTGCACCACCTCCCTCCCGTGCCCCGTGTCGACCACGGCGAGCTCCCGCGACCGCTTCAGCCTCAACGGCGGCAACTCGACCATCGAGTGGACCGCGCCGGATCAGATCGACGCACCGCCCTCCGCGGCCGAGCCGTTCGAGAGCCTGGCCCTGTGGGTGGAGGGCACCGGGCTGAGCCAGATCAAGGGCACCGGCAACCTCAACACCACCGGCGTGTTCGTCCTGCCCAACGCCACCTTCGAGTTCCAGGGCCAGGCGGCCGCGAACAACCCCTTCGACGCCCAGTTCTTCACCCGGACCCTGAACTTCTCCGGCCAGGGCGACCTCAACCTCAAGCCGGATCCGACCAACGCCATCCCGTCACCGGTCCCGGGCTCGTCCGCACTCATCCGCTGACCCCGACCCCGTCGGGGACATCCCCGATGGGAACCGGCCCGGACCGCTGCGAGACTGCGGGGCGATGGCGACGTCCCCCACCACCTCGGGCTCCGGGGCCCTGCTCGAGGCCCGTGGGCTGACCAAGACCTACCCGGGCTCGCGCGACGGCGGTCCGGTGCGGGCGCTCGACGGGCTCGACCTGACCCTCCAGCCCGGCACCGTCGGGCTCGTCGGGGCGAACGGGGCGGGGAAGTCGACGCTGTTCCGGGTGCTGCTCGGCCTGACCCGGCCTGACGCGGGCACCGTGACCGTGGTCGGAGCCGACGTGGCCGCCGACCCGATCGGGGTCCGGAGCCGCCTCGGGTTCATGCCCGAGCACGACTGCCTCCCCGCCGACCAGACCGCGGCCGACGCCGTCGCCACCCTCGGCGAGATCGCCGGCCTCCCGCCCCGGGACGCCCGCCAGCGCGCCTCGGACGTGCTCGGGCTCGTCGGCCTCGGCGAGGCCAGGTTCCGCCCGATCGAGGGCTTCTCCACCGGCATGCGCCAGCGGACCAAGCTCGCCCAGGCCCTGGTCGCCGACCCCGAGCTCGTGCTGCTCGACGAGCCGACCGCCGGCCTCGACCCGACCGGGCGCCACGAGATGCTCGACCTCGTGCGGCGCCTCGGCACCTTCGGGATCTCGGTGCTCATGGCCACCCACCTCCTCGACGACGTGCAGACCACCTGCGACCAGGTGGTGCTGATCGACGGCGGCCGGCTCGTGGCTGCCGGGCGGACCGAGTCGCTGCTCGAGACGACCGGCGTCGTGCGGGTCGACGTCGGCGGACGGGGCGAGGAGCTCCTCGCCGCGCTGGGCGCCCGCCTCGTGCCCGGGAGGGCCGACGCCCGGCTCCTCCCCGACGGCACCGTCGAGGTGCCCGTGGAGGAGGACCGCGAGCGCGATGCGATCGTCGCCGCCGTCGCCGGGGCCGGCCTGCCGCTCCACGGGCTGTCGTCCCAGCGAGCCAGCCTCGACGAGCTGTTCGTCCCGCCGGGGGCGTCGTGACCGGCACCGCACCGGGCGCGCTCGGATCCGACCGCGGATCCACCGGCCCCGACGACCGGGGCCGGGTCTACGACCGGGGCTACCGCCCCTACGAGGGCACCCTCGGCGGACGCCGGGCCGCGACCGGGGCGCTCTTCCGGGCCTCGGTCCGGCGGGCGCTGGGCATCCGCCGCTCCTGGCGCCAGAAGCTGTTCCCCTGGTTCCTGCTCGCCGTCGCCACCGTCCCGGCCATCGTGAACGTGGGCATCGCCTACGTCACCCGGGACACGGCCGCCGAGGGCATCGAGATCCTCTCCTACCGCGAGTACGTCGGCGTCTCGACCGCCCTGCTCGTCTTCGTCGGGCTGACCGCGCCCGACGTCGTGTGCCCCGACCGCCGCCAGCGGGTCCTGCCCCTGCTCTTCGCCCGGCCGCTCACCGGTCGCGACTACGTCGTGGCCAAGGTCGGCGCCATCGCCGCGATCGTCTTCGCCTTCGGCACGCTGCCCCAGCTCGTGCTGTTCGTGGGCCAGCTCCTGGTCTCCGACGCCGCCCTCGACTACCTGGTCGACAACGCCGCCGTGCTGTGGCAGGTCCCCGTCGCCGTGGGGCTGCTCGCGCTCTACTACGCGTCCCTGGCCGTCGCCGTGTCCTCGTTGGCCACCCGACGCATCGTCGCCGCCGCAGCGCTGCTCGTCCTGCTCCTGGTCGGCTCGGTCACGGCCGGCGTGCTGCTCGGTCCCGACGAGGGCGCGACCGGTGCGGCGGCCGTCGTGAACCTGCTCGCCATCCCGCTCTACGTCCGCGACCTGGTGTTCCTCGGCGAGCCGAGCCCGGACTCGCGCCTGCTCGGCGTCGACGGCGGATCGGTCATGGCCGTGGGTGTGTACGTGGCGGTGGTCGCCGCATCGCTCGCCACCCTGCTGCGCCGCTACCGGTGGGTGGAGACGTGAGCGGCTCGGGGCGGACGGGGGACCCCGCCTTCGCCGACGACCCGGTCGTCGTGGTCGAGGACGTGTCGGTCTGGTTCGGCCAGAAGGTCGCGCTCTCCGAGCTGTCCTGCTCCTTCGGCCCCGGGGTGACCGGCCTGCTCGGCCCGAACGGCGCCGGCAAGACCACCCTCATGCGCGCCGTGTGCGGGCTGCTCCCCACCCGCCAGGGCCGGGTGCGCGTCCTCGGCGCCGACCCCCGCACCGACCGGGACGTCCACGGCCGCCTCGCCCTCGTCCCCGAGGAGGACGCCGTCCCCGAGTCCCTCACCCCACGGCGCCTGGCCCGGTACCGGGCGACGCTGTGCGGGGTCCCGGCCGGGGTGCTCGACGACGCGGTGGACCGCGCCCTGGGGCGCGTCGACCTGCTCGACGTGGCCGACCGCCGCCTCGGCGGGTTCTCCAAGGGCATGCGCCAGCGGGCCAAGGTCGCCGCCGCCCTCGTGTCGGACCCGTCGGTGCTCGTGCTCGACGAGCCGCTGAACGGCGCCGACCCGGTGCAGCGCCTCGCCCTGATCGAGCTGTTCCAGACCCTGGGCGACGAGGGCCGCACCGTGATCGTGTCCAGCCACGTGCTCCACGAGGTGGAGCGGCTCGCCCCCCGGGTCGTGGTCGTGGTCGGGGGTCGGCTGGCCGCGGCCGGCGGGCACCGCGCCATCCGGGACGCCATGGCCGACCGGCCCCGCCGGGTGCTGGTCCGCAGCGGCGCCGACCGTCGGCTCGCCGCCGCCCTCGTCGGCCTCGATCCCGTCGTGTCCGTGGCGCTGACCGACGGTGCGCTCGAGGTGGCCACGACGAGCGCCGCCGACCTGGCCCTGGCCCTGCCCCGCCTCGCCGTCGACCTCGGGGTCGACCTGCGCGAGGTCCGGGCGCTCGACGACTCCCTCGAGTCGGTGTTCGCGGAGCTGACCCGGTGACCGCCGCCGCGCCTGTGACGACGCCGGCCGCCCGGCCCGCCGGGACGGCGCGCCGGCTCGTCGCCATGGTCGGCTACGTGCTGCGCGCCTGCCTCCCCGCCCGGCGCCTGGCCGTGCTCGCCCTGCCGGGCGCAGCCCTGCTCGCGACCGGGCTGCTCGCCCTGACCGTCGACGAGCCGGCCGGCGACGCCTTCGCCCGCGTCGTGGCGATCGGCGGCTTCGGGCTGGCCCTGCCGCTGGGTGCCCTCGTCGTGGGCGACGCGGTCCTCGGCGCCGAGGTCCGGGCCGGCACCCTCTCGCTGACGTGGCTGTCCCCGGCCCGCTTCGCCGAGGTCGCGGTGGCCCGGTGGCTGGGGGGCTGGATCGTCTGCCTCCTGACGCTCGTCCCGGCCGCGGCGCTCGCCGCCGTCGTCGCCGGTGCCCCTGCGCTGGCCGGGCCCGTCGCGCTCGGCGCGGCGACCGGCGCCGCCGCCCACGTGGCGCTGTTCGTGGCCATCGGCGCCCTGACCCGCCGGGCGGCGGTGTGGTCGCTGGCCGTCGTGTTCCTCGTCGAGCGCCTCCTGGGCGCCGTGCTCTCGGGGATCGCCCAGCTGTCCCCCACCTGGCAGGGGCGGGCCGTGTTCACCGGCCTCGGCGACGTGCCCGGGGACATGACCCGCTCCGGCATCCCCGAGGGCGTCGACGCCGTCGTCCGGCTCGGCCTGCTCACCGTGGTCCTGCTCGCCGTGGCCACGGTCGGGTTGCGACGCCTGCAGCTCACGGGCGCCCGGGACTGAGCCGTCCCGCCCGCAGGGCGGACCTCACGGCCCCCGCCGGAACACCACCGGGCCCGCCGGTGCCCGACCGCGACCGGCGTCAGCGGCCGCCCCAGCCGACGCCCAGCGCCAGCGCGACCCCCATGACCACGACCGCGATCGCGAGCAGCGCGCGCCAGTCCGGCACGGCCGCGCCGTCCGCATGCCCCGGGTCGCCCGGGTCGGGGGTCGCCCCCTCGTCGCCCTCGGCGCAGGCGTCGGGTCCGCCCGGCACGGGGCCGGGCCCGTCCTGGCTCAGAGGACGGCCGGGTTGCGGGTCAGGTTCCAGATCACCGAGGCGAGGATCTGCTCGCGCAGGTCCTCGTCGGAGGTGGCGAACTTGCACCCGTACTGGTGGAGGGTGGCGCCGCCGGGCGTGCGCCCGTACATCTCGGCGGCACGGACCACGGCCCGCTGCTCGAGGGCGAGGTCGGCGTCGGGACCGGGGAGCGTGCAGCGGACCACGACCTCGTCGCCGGGGGACAGCTCGGACTCGCAGATGAGGCCCAGGCCGCCGGCGGACAGGTCCACGACCTTGCCCTCACCCCGGACGCCGTCCACCTCGTAGACGGCGTCGAGCACGAGGGCGAGGCGGGCGTCGGCGCGGTGCGAGCGGCGGTTGACGGTGACGGGCATGGCCAGGCCGAAGGGAGCGTGGTCGTCGGGGCGGACGTCGGCGACCACCGAGTCGAACAGGTAGGCGGCGTCGCCCGGCCGGTCGAAGCGGCAGGCGACGAGCTGGCCCGGCACGAGGTCGAGCATCCCGTCGCGCCGGATGGGCAGGTCGATCCACACGGTGCGGCCCTCGACCTCGACGACGTTGCAGGCGTAGCCGCCCAGCACGTCGGTCAGGTCCGAGATGCGAAGCGCCAGGCCCGGCACGACGTAGCGCAGCCGGGCGGCGTTGGCGTTGTGGTCGATCGCGTCGTCGATGTCGAGCACTGGATCCCCTCTCCGTCGCTCCCACGACGGATGGTACGCCCGTCGCCACGGCTCCCGATAGGTCGTACGGCGCATCCTGCGCGACGCGATCCCCCCGGAGCGGCGCGAAGGGGACGTACCGGATCCTCGCCGCGGGCCCGGCGCCGCCGCGGGGCGGAGCACCCGCCCGCCGGCCCGTCGCCCGGGGAGCCGCCCGGACCCTCCGGCTAGCGTCGCCGGCCATGGCCCACACCCTCGTCCTCCTCCGCCACGGGCAGTCGACCTGGAACCTGGAGAACCTCTTCACCGGCTGGTACGACGCCGACCTCACCGAGCAGGGCGAGGCCGAGGCACGGGCCGGCGGCGCGCTCCTCGCGGAGCGCGGGGTGCTCCCCGACGTGGTCCACACCTCGCTCCAGACCCGGGCCATCCGGACCGCCGAGCTCGCCCTCCACGCCTGCGACCGGTCCTGGATCCCCGTGCGCCGGCACTGGCGCCTCAACGAGCGCCACTACGGCGACCTGACCGGTCGCGACAAGGCGGCGACGGCGGCCCGCTACGGCGACGACCAGGTCCACGTCTGGCGTCGCAGCTACGACACCCCGCCGCCGGCCATCACCGACGACAACGAGTTCGACCCCAACGACGACCCCCGCTACGCCCAGGTCCCGCCCGAGCTGCGGCCGGCCAGCGAGTGCCTGGCCGACGTCGTGGAGCGGATGCTCCCCTACTGGTACGACGGCATCGTGCCGGACCTCGCCGACGGCGCCGTGGTCCTCGTCGCCGCCCACGGGAACTCGCTGCGGGCCCTGGTGAAGCACCTCCAGGGCATCTCCGACGACGAGATCACCGGCCTCAACATCCCGACCGGCCAGCCCCTCGTCTACGAGCTGGGCGAGGACTTCCGCCCGGCCGAGGACCTCCCCGTCCAGGACCGGTACCTCGACCCCGAGACCGCGGCCGCCGAGGCCCGGAAGGTGGCCGACCAGGCCAAGGGCTGAGTCGGTTCGGCTCGCAGGGCGAGCCTCACCTCTCGAGTCGCTCGCTGCGCTCACGACTCGCGACCAGGGTGCTGCCCCGCCGTGCGCCGCGAGGCGGTCCGGCTCGCAGGGCGAGCCTCATCCCCCCGGTCGGGCGTCCTCGTCGTCGGGCCCGGGGTCGTCGGGCACGGGGTCGGCGAAGGTGACGACGCGCTGGGGGAACGGGATCTCGATCCCGGCGGCCTCCAGGCCGCGCTTGGCCTCCAGGCGGACCCGGTGCTCGATCCAGAAGATGTCCCCGAAGGCGTCGTGCCAGACGTAGCAGGTCAGGGTGACGCCCGACGCGGCGAGGTCGCTGACCAGGACCCGCGGCGGGGGCAGGGGGAGGACCTCCTCGATCGTGCCGAGGCGGGGCTGGATGGCGTCGATGGCCTCCTGCGGGTCGACGCGGTAGGGGATCTGGACGGGCACCCCGATCCGCCGGGCGGGGTTGCGCGTCCAGTTCACGATCTGGTTCTTGAGCACCTCGGCGGCGGGCAGCACGACCCGCTCGCCGCTGAACTGGTCGAGGAGGACCGACCGGGAGTCGACGTCGCGGACGATGCCGAGGGGGCGGGACGCCCCGGCCTCGACGATGTCGCCCGGGACGAAGGGGCGCTTGATCTGGAGGATGATCCCGGCCACGAAGTTCTCGAGGATGTCCTGGAAGGCGAAGGCGACGACGACGCCGCCGATGCCGAGGGCGCCGACGAGGAGACCGACGTCGACGCCGATCGAGGAGAGGGCGTAGACGAGGCCGACCGACACCACGACGATCGTGGAGAGGCGCCCGACGAGCTGCGCCGAGCCCCGGTTGCGGCGCCCGATGGTGCGCCGGACCACGACCCGCAGCGCGGTCGAGGCGAGCACGGACGCGGCGACCACGGCTGCGGCGAGCAGCCAGTCGCGCAGCCGCAGGCCGTCGGGCACCGCAGCCTCCACGGCGTCGGGGTCGGGCGCGATCTGGCCCAGGAGCGTCAGCACGTCCCCACCTCCTACCGCACCCCGAGCGCTGCGTCCGACCGGGGGCGCGACGACGCCCCCGGCAGGTGCCGGGGGCGTCGACTCGGTGTTCGGTCGGATGGACCGGGCTGCGGGGCAGGGCCCCGCGGCTCGATGTCGCCGGAGGCGACGCTCAGACGGCGTCCGAGCCCATCTCCCCGGTGCGGATGCGGGTGAGGCGCGAGACCTCGGTCATCCAGATCTTGCCGTCGCCGATCTTGCCGGTCTGGGCTGCCGTGGCGATGGCCTCGGCGACCTTCTCGGCCTCATCGGTGCCGCACACGACCTCGACCTTGACCTTGGGGACGAAGTCGATCGTGTACTCGGCGCCTCGGTAGGTCTCGGTGTGGCCGCCCTGGCGACCGAACCCCTTGACCTCGGAGACGGTCATGCCCTGGACGCCGACGCCCTTGAGGGCCTCCTTGACGTCGTCGAGCTTGTGCGGCTTCACGACCGCGGTGACGAGATGCAACATGGTGCGCTCCTAGGGTGTCGAGGTCGTTCAGACGGTCACGGACGAGGTCGAGCCGCCCGAGGAGCCGCCGCCGACGAAGTCGCCGGCGTAGCCCACGTGGCCGTGCTCCTCGATGTCGAGGCCGGCGATCTCCTCCTCCTCGGTGACCCGGAGGCCGACGGTGGCCTTGATCACGGTGAAGAGCAGGTAGGCGGCGCCGAACACGAACACGAAGTGGGCGCCGACCATCAGGGCCTGGGTGGACAGCTGGTCGATGCCGCCACCGTAGATGAGCCCGGCGTCCTCACGACCGAGGAAGGCGTCGTCGTACTTGGCGAAGATGGCGATCGACAGGGTGCCCCAGGTGCCGGCGATGCCGTGCACGGAGATGGCGCCGACCGGATCGTCGATGCCGGAGCGGTCGACGAGGCTCACGCCGAACACGACGAGCAGGCCGCCGACGGCACCGATGACGATGGAGGCCCAGGTCTCGACCGCACCGCAGGGTGCGGTGATGGCGACCAGGCCGCCGAGCATGCCGTTGCACGCCATGGTGACGTCGGGCTTGCCGTCCTTGCCCCAGTTCAGGACCATGGCGACGACGGCACCGGCGCAGGCGGCCAGCAGCGTCTTCACGGCGATCTGCATGACGAACTCGTCGGCCAGCAGCTCGGAGCCGGGGTTGAAGCCCATCCAGCCGATGAAGAGGATCATCGTGCCGAGCACCACGAAGGGCACGTTGTGGCCGGGGATGGCGCGGGGCTTGCCGTCCTTGCCGAACTTGCCGATGCGGGGGCCGAGGACCATGGCGCCGGCCAGGGCAGCCCAGCCGCCCGTGGCGTGCACGATGGTGGAGCCGGCGAAGTCGGAGAAGGGGATGTCGAGCTGGGCCAGCCAGCCGCCGCCCCAGGTCCACCGCAGGACGATCGGGTAGATGATCGCCGTCAGGGCGAACGAGTAGATGAAGTAGCTCTTGAACTTCGTCCGCTCCGCCATGGCGCCGGACACGATCGTGGCGGCGGCAGCGGCGAAGGCGGCCTGGAAGAAGAAGAACGTGGACGGCCACAGGCCGCCGTCGGGGGCAGCGGTCTCGATGCCCTCGATGCCGAGGCCGAAGCCGAAGAAGCCGCCGAGGTACTCGTCACCGCCGAAGGCGATGCCGTAGCCCACGAGGGCGAATGCCAGGACACCGGCGCTCATGTCCATGAGGTTCTTCATCATGATGTTCGAGACGTTCTTGGCCCGGGTGAGACCGGCCTCGACGAGGGCGAAGCCGGCCTGCATGAAGAAGACCAGGACGCCGGCGATGAAGATCCAGAGG
>CAZCEZ010000110.1:0-11287 GCA_964497795.1 uncultured Acidimicrobiaceae bacterium
TCGACGCCGTCGGCCGCCACCGCGGCGCCGGCATGGGCGGCGGCCACGACGAGCGGGAGCAGACGCTGAACCAGATGCTCGTCGAGATGGACGGCTTCGAGGCCCAGACGGGCGTCATCCTGATCGCGGCCACCAACCGGCCGGACATCCTCGACCCCGCCCTGCTGCGTCCGGGCCGCTTCGACCGCCAGATCGTGGTCGACCGCCCCGACCTCGAGGGCCGCCGGGCCATCCTCGACGTGCACGCCAAGGGCAAGCCGCTGGCCGCCGACGTCGACAACACGGTGATCGCCCGCCGGACCCCCGGCTTCACCGGCGCCGACCTCGCCAACCTCATGAACGAGTCGGCCCTGATGGCGGCCCGCAAGGGCGCCGACACCATCGACATGGCCACCGTCGAGGGCGCCATCGACCGCGTCCTGGCCGGCCCCGAGCGCAAGACCCGGGTCATGTCCGAGAAGGAGCGCCGGGTCACCGCCTACCACGAGGGCGGCCACGCCCTGGTCGGGCACGTGCTGGAGCACACCGACCCCATCCACAAGGTGTCGATCGTGGCCCGGGGCCGGGCGCTGGGCTGGACGCTGGCCCTGCCCACCGAGGACCGGTACACGCACACCAAGAACGAGCTGATCGACCGCCTCGCCATGCTGCTGGGCGGCCGCACCGCCGAGGAGGTCGTCTTCGGCGACGTCACCACCGGTGCCGCCGACGACATCGACAAGGCGACGAACATCGCTCGGGCCATGGTCACCGAGTACGGGATGAGCGACGTCATCGGCCCGATCGCCCTCGGGGCGAAGCAGGGCGAGGTGTTCCTCGGCAAGGAGTACGGCCACGAGGCCAACTACTCCGACTCCGTCGCCGCCGTGGTCGACGCCGAGGTCCGCAAGCTGCTCGACGACGCCCACGCCCGGGCCGAGGCCATCCTCACCACCTACCGCACCACGCTCGACCGCCTGGCCGAGGAGATGCTCGAGCACGAGACCCTCGGCGACGCCGAGCTGGCCGAGGTGTTCGGCGACATCGACACCTGGGTCGACCCCGACCCCTCCGCCCTCGACGACGCCCCGCCGGCGCCGGTAGAGGAGCCGCCCGCCACCGAGGTCGCCCCGGCCGAGGACGCGACGGTGTCGGTGGCCGAGGCCGCCGATCCGGCCCCGCCGGAGGTGGCGGCGCCCGCCCCGGAGGCCCCGCCCGCTGCGCCCGCCCGCCCGTGGCGTCGCCTGCGCTGGCGGCTCCGCCCCGGTCCCTCCGGGACCTGAAGCGCCGGTCGGGCGGCCGGTCTCTGCCATGATCGTCGGTGGATGAACACCGCCGGAGCACCCATGGACGACGACCCGGACGACCTCCTCGACGACGAGCCCGAGCACCACCTCGACGCCCGTCCGATGGCGCCCGAGATCGACCAGGCGCGCATCCGCGCCGCGGTGCGCGAGATCCTGCTCGCCGTGGGGGAGGACCCCGAGCGCGACGGCCTGGTCGACACCCCCAAGCGGGTGGCCCGCATGTACGCCGAGATCTTCGCCGGCCTCCACGACACCCCCGAGCGCCACCTGGCCAAGACCTTCGCCGCGGAGCACGACGAGATGGTCATGGTCCGGGACATCCCGATCTACTCGGCGTGCGAGCACCACCTGGTGCCCTTCTTCGGTCGGGCCCACATCGCCTACATCCCCGGCGACGACGGCCGGATCACCGGTCTGTCCAAGCTGGCTCGCCTGGCCGACGTCTACGCCCGGCGCCCCCAGGTCCAGGAGCGGCTCACCGTGCAGATCGCCGACGCCCTGGTGCGCGAGCTGGAGCCCAAGGGGGCGCTGGTCGTCATCGAGGCCGAGCACCTCTGCATGTCGATGCGCGGGGTCCGCAAGCCGGGCTCCTCGACGGTGACGTCCGCGGTGCGGGGCCTGTTCAAGACGAACCAGGCGACCCGCTTCGAGGCCATGCGCCTCATCGGGACCGGCTGAGTCGGCTCGGCCCGCAGGGCGAGCCTCCGGCTGGTTCGGGTCGGCGCTCAGCCGGTGGGGATGGCGTGCATGTCGGCCAGCGCCCGGCACGCGGCCTGGACGAGGGGCACGGCCAGGCAGGCACCCGTGCCCTCGCCGAGGCGCAGGTCGAGGTCGAGGATCGGCTGCGCGTCCAGGTGGGCGAGGGCAGCGCTGGCCGCCGGCTCGGTCGAGCGGTGCCCGGCCAGCAGCAGCCGGGACGTGCCGGGCACGAGGGCTTCGGCGACGCAGGCCGCCGCCCCGGCGATGACGCCGTCGACCACGGCCGGCACCCGCCGCGACGCCGCGGCCAGGTAGGCGCCCGCCATGGCGGCGAGCTCGAGGCCGCCGATCTCGGCGACGACGTCGACGGGGTCGTCGAGGTCGGCGGCGCGGGCCACCGCGTCGACCACGATGCGCCGCTTGGTCGCCATGGCGTCCTCGGGCAGGCCCGCGCCCGGTCCGACGACGGTGGCCGGGTCGGCGACCCCGGCGAAGCGGGCGACGAGCGCGGCCGACGGGGTGGTGTTCCCGATCCCGACCTCCCCGGGCACGACGAGGTCGGCACCGCCGTCGAGCGCCCCGAGCGTGGTGCGGATGCCGACCTCGACGGCGGCCTGCGCCTCGGACCGCGCCATCGCCGGGCCGTGGGCCAGGCTGGCGGTGCCGGGACGGACCCGGGCCCGCACCAGGCCGTCGAGGTCGTCGAGGTCGCCCGCCACCCCGACGTCGACGACGGTCACCGTGGCGCCGACCGTGGTGGCGAGGGCGTTGATGGCCGCGCCTCCGGCGACCATGGTCCGCACCATGAAGGTCGTGATGTCGCTCGGCCACGCGCTGGCCCCGTCGGCGACCACGCCGTGGTCGCCGGCGTAGACGAGCACCACGGGCCGGGTCGGGACCGGTGGCGGGCAGGTGCCGGCGATCGCGGCGAGGCGGGTGCCGACGTCCTCGAGCCGACCGAGCGAGCCCGGGGGCTTCACACGGCCGTCCCAGCGTCGCCGGGCCTCCTCGACCACGGGTCCGGGGTCGGTTGCGAGCACGTCGCGCAGGGCGTCGACGGTGTCGGCGAGCAGCGTCACGGGGGTCCTCCGTGGGATCGGGTGGGGGGCGTGGCCCGGAGGGCCGCGTCGAGGCGGGCGAGCCCGTCGGCGTCGGGCACGGCGATGCGGGCCGCGGACGGGTGACCGAAGGAGGCGCCGTCCCGGACGAGCACCGCCTCGGGCAGGAGGCGGTCGCGCAGGCCCGGGGCGTCGGCGACCCACACGTAGTTGGCGTCGCTGGGATCGGCGACGAGGCCGTGGGCGGCGAGCACGTCGACCAGCTCGGCGCGCGCCGCGGCGATGGACCGGCGCCAGTGCTCGGGGTCGGCCAGCCCGAGCAGCGCGGGGAGCGCGGCGCAGACGAGGCCGTTGACCGACCACCGGGGGCGCGCCGACCGGACGGCAGCGGCCTCGGCGTCGTCCCGGCACAGGGCGTAGCCGATGCGCAGGCCGGGCAGGGCCCAGGCCTTGGTGAGCGAGCCGAGCGTCGTGCAGGCCTCGTCGCCCCGGGTCCAGGTGCCGGTGGCCAGGAGGTAGAAGGCCTCGTCCCGCACGTCGGCCCGGTCGTCGCGACCCCGGAGGCGGCCGGTCGGGTTGTGGGGGTCCGAGTGCCACCGGGGGGCATCGGGCCGGACCTCCCGCAGGTGGCGGCGGTAGAGGGAGAAGTCGTCCACGTCGGCCCACCCGACCGGGCGCACGGCGGCCACGAGGGCGATGGCCTCGGCGCCGCCGTTGGTGAGGACGAGGCGCTCGGCGTCGACCTCCATCGCCTCGGCGAGGGCGGCGGTCGCGACCGAGTCGTCCGGGTAGCGGTCGAGGTGGTCGAGCGCGTCGACGAGGACGCGCCGCGTGTCGGGGGCGAAGGGGTTGCAGCTCGCCGACAGGTCGAGCACGTCGGCGACGGGACGGCCGAGCCAACGGGCCACGGCCTCGGCGTCGCCCCCGTGCGGACCGGCGGTCGGCGACCGCCCCGCCCCGGTCACCGTCGGCCCCGCAGCCCGAGCCGCCCGGCCCACGGACCGGCGAGCCCGGCGAGCACGCCGACGAGGACCAGGCCCCCGACGAGCAGGTCCTCGCACCGCCGGGTGAGGGCGATCGCCGCGGCCACGTCGGCTGCGTGGGGGCGTGGCCCCTCGCCCAGGCGCGGCCGGTCCTCGTGCGTGGTGCCGTAGACCAGCGGTCCGCCGAGCTCCCGGCCGAGCGCAGCGGCGACCGCGGCCTCGGCCACGCCGGCGTTGGGGGAGGGGTGGGCGGGCGCGTCCCGGGCCACGGTCCGGGCCACGGCGCCGGCCCGGTCGGGACGGGCCGCGGCGACGACGGCGGCGAAGAGCCGAGCGGGGATCCAGGCGGCGGCGTCGTCGAGGCGGGCGGCGGCCCACCCGAAGCGGCCGTAGCGCTCGTCCTGGCGGCCGACCATGGCGTCCATGGTGTTGACGGCCCGGTGGGCGGCGGCCCCCGGGCCACCGGCGACCAGGCCCCACAGCGCCGTGGCGAACACCGCGTCGACCGTGTTCTCCGCCACGGACTCGACGGCCGCGGCCGCGATGCCCGAGGCGTCCAGGGTGCTGGGGTCGCGCCCGACGAGGGTGGGCAGGGCGGCCCGGGCCGCATCCAGGTCGCCGGCGGCCAGGTGATCGCCGATGGTGCCGGCCGCACCGCGGAGGTGCTCGCCGGCGGCGGCCACGGCCACCACCAGCGCGGTCGACCGGGCCGACCGGCCCACGGCGGCGCCGAGGGCCGTCCCGACGGCGGCGTAGGCCACGCCGTGGCGGCGGTCGTCGGCCCACAGGAGGTCCTCGAGCTCGGTCATCGACCGACCGAAGCGGGCCACGGGGTGCACGGCGTCGGGCAGCGGGGGCACGACCCGCGACGCGAGCAGGCCGGCCGCGGTGGCCAGGGCGTTGCGGGACAGCCGGGCGGCCACGGTCACGGTCGGCACCTCACGCGGCGAGGGCGAGCAGGGCTGCGGTCTCGGCCGTCACGACGGCGGCGCCGAGCACGTCGCCGGTGAACCCGCCGATCCGTCGGCGGGCGAGGTCGACCACCCCGGCCACGGCCAGGAGGGCGGCCGTGTGGGCGGCGGCGCCGGCCACGCCGTGCACGGCCCCGAGGAGCAGGCCGGCGGGGACCAGCCACAGCGCGGTCGAGCGCCGGGCCCCGGTCAGGAACGACGACGCCAGGCCCGCGTCGCGGGCGTAGGGCACGACGGCGGGCACGACGGCGATGGCGGTGCGGCTCGTGGCCCACACGGCGACGAGGGCGAGCGGTTCGACCGCGCCGGTGGCGAGGGCGACCCACCGCAGCAGGAGGGCGGTCGGCACGACGGCGAGGGCGAAGGCGCCGACGTCGGGGGCGCGCATCACCTCGAGGCGACGCTCGGCCGGCAGGTGGGGCAGGAGCCCGTCGGCGCCGTCGGCCAGCCCGTCGACGTGGAGCATGCCGGTCAGGGCGAGGTCGGCGGCCACGACGACGGCCGCGGCCACGGGTGCGGGCCACACCGCCTCGGCCGCGAGCCACACCCCGGCGAGGGCGCCGCCGAGCAGCGCCCCCACGACGGGGAACCAGCGCAGCGTCGTCGGCCCCGGCGCCCGGGCGCCCCCGGCCACGGTCAGGAAGGCGACGGCGCTCAGCACGGCGGCAGCTCCAGCGTCCGCCCGGCGACGACGAGCAGGACCCGGTCGGCGCGGAGGGACACCGCCTGGTTGCACGAGCCGAGGGCGTCGACGAAGCGGCGGCCGAGCGCGCTCGGCGCGTGGGGTGACAGCCCGGCCTCCTCGCTGACGACCACGGTGTGGCCGTCCCGGCCGGCGAGGGCGTCCACGAGGGCGGTGACGGCGGCGGGAGGTGGCGTGCAGTCCGGGAACCGGGTGAGCCAGGTGCCGAGGCTGTCCACCAGGACCGTCCCGTCGAGCGCGGCGACCAGGTCGGCCAGCGCCTCGCCCGAGGGCGGCTCGACGGTGCGCCAGCCCAGGGGTCGGCGGGCGCGGTGGGCCGCGACGCGGGCCACGTGGTCGCCGTCGGCGGGGTCGACCTCGGCGGTCGCGACGTAGGTGACGGTCCCGTCGCGGGCCGCGTCGCGGGCCAGGCCCTCGGCCACGGCCGACTTGCCCGAGCGGACCCCGCCCAGCACCAGGGTCAGCACGACGCCCCCCTGGCGGCCAGCCCGTCGCGCACCGCGGCGTGGACGGCCCGGGCGATGCGCGCGCCCCACGGCGAACGGGGTCCGCCGAAGTCCTCGACGGGGAGCGTCGGCGGCCACACGACGGCGACGGCGTCGCTGGCGGTGCCGGTGCCGGGCACGCCCGCCTCGAACAGGGCCTGGGCCTTGGCCTCGGTGGCCGTGGCGACGGCGTTCACCGCCGCGGCGGGGGAGAGGGCGACGGGGACCTGGACCACGACGTTGATGGTGCCCGGTTCCCAGCCGTCGCCGCGGCGCACGGCGTGGGCGTCGTCGACGTCGGCGGCCCAGGTGGGCTTGGTGACGCCGACGGTGGCGTCGACCACGACGTCGCCCCGCCCGTCGCCGGGCTCGGTGGCCCGGACCTGCCGGGTGACGTCGAACGCGGTGAGCAGGACGGCGCCGGTGCCGACCAGCCCGAGCCGGTCGGCCACCTCCCGGCCGTGCGCGGCGAGGTCGGTGCGGGCGTAGCCGGCCACGACGCCGACGTTGCAGAGCCAGTCGAGGGCGGCGCTCCCCCCGCCGACGGGCGCGGAGGACAGGGCGGCGATCGGGGACGTGAAGCGCCAGCAGCGCACGGCGCGCACGTCGGGGAGCGCGCCGGCCAGGGCGTCGGCGTCGACGAGCTCGGCCCGGGCCGGCCGGTGCGCGGTCACCAGCCCGGCTCCGTCCCGGGGGTGCCGGCCCGGGCCAGCACGCCGTCGACGACGTCGGGGGCGAGGTGCTCGTCGAGCCAGTCGGCGAGGCGCTCGTGCTGGGCGTCCAGCGCGTCGGTGTAGGCCACGGATCCGGGGGCGAAGGTGCGGCCCCGTCGCCGGGCGACGTCGGCGAGCAGCGCCCGACGGGCGTCGTCGGCGTCGAGGACCCCGTGGAGGGAGGTGCCCCGGACGGAGCCGACCCTGCTGCCCTCGGGCGAGCCGTCGTCGAGCAGGACGAGCGGCTCGGCGCCGGGGTCGGTGCGGACCCGGCCGAGGTGGATCCGGTAGCCCTCGACGGGCGCGCCGTCGGGCGCGCACCGGCCTGCGACCCGGTCGACGACCTTGTCGGGCCCGAACGTGGTGGTGACCGGCAGGAGCCCGAGGCCGGGGACCCGCCCGGCGCCGCTCTCCACCGGGTCGTCGATCCAGCGGCCGAGGATCTGCTGGCCGGCGCAGATGCCGAGCACGTCGGTGCCGCGGGCGGCGACCTCGACGAGGGCGTCGGCCAGGCCCACCTCGCGCAGCCAGGCCAGGTCCGCGACCGTGGCCCGGCTGCCGGGCACGACGACGAGGTCGGCGTCGCGCAGGTGGCCGGGCCGGGTCGCCCAGCCCAGCTCGGCGTCCGGTTCGACGCGGAGCGGGTCGAGGTCGGAGGGGTTGGCCAGGTGCGGGAGGCGGACGGCGGCGACCCGGACCGGCTCGGTCCGGGACCTCCCCGTGTCGTGCCGGCGCGCCGGTCCGGCCATCGACGCGACGTCGAGGGAGTCCTCGACCCCGAGCAGCCCGTCCGGTCCGAGGTGGGGGAGCACGGCGAGCACGGGGACGCCGCAGCGCCGGGCCAGCTCGGCCAGGCCCGGGTCGAGGAGCGACGGGTCGCCCCGGAAGCGGTTGAACACGATGCCGACCACGGTCCGGCGCAGGTGCTCGGGGAGCAGGTCGATCGTGCCGTGGGCGGCGGCGAAGGCCCCGCCGGGCTCGATGTCGACGACCAGGACGACGGGGATCCCGGCGGCGGCGGCGAGGGGCAGGTTGACCAGGTCCCGGTCCAGCAGGTTGATCTCGGCCGCCCCACCGGCACCCTCGGCCACCACGACGTGCGCGTCCCGGCGGAGCGAGCCGAGCCGGTCGAGCACGAGGTGGCGCAGGTCCCGGGTGCGGGTGCCCCAGTCGGCGGCACCGGTCGTACCGACCTCGACGCCGTCGACCACGACGTGGCTGCCCGTGGCCGACGACGGCTTGAGCAGGATCGGGTTGCAGGCCGTCGTCGCCGCGAAGCGGGCCGCGCCGGCCTGGGTGGCCTGGGCCCGGCCGATCTCGCCCCAACCGGCCCCGTCGGACCGGGGCACGACGGCGGCGTGGTTCGACATGTTCTGGGCCTTGAAGGGCGCGACGACGCCGCCCCGTCGGGCGAGGCTGCGGCACAGCGCCGCGGCCACCGTCGACTTCCCGGCCCCGCTGGTCGCTCCGGCGACGAGGACGGCGCCGCCCGGCGGGGGCGGGGCGCTCAGTAGTCGATCCCCTTCTTGGCCCGGATGCCGGCGTCGTAGGCGTGCTTGACCGGGCGCATCTCGGTGACGGTGTCGGCCAGGGCGACGAGCGCCTCGGGGGCGTCCCGTCCCGTGCAGACCACGTTGACCTTCCTCGACCGGTCCCGGATGGCGGCCACGACCTCGTCGCCGTCGATCCACCCCCAGTTCATCGGGTACGTGATCTCGTCGAGCACGACGAGGCCGAACCGGTCGTCGGCCAGCAGCTCGGTGGCCCGCCGCCACGCCTCCCGGGCGACCGCCTCGTCCTGGGTGAGGTCGTCGCTGTCCCAGGTGAAGCCCTCGCCGATCGCGTGCCAGTCGACGCCGAGGTCGCGGGCCACCTTCTCCTCGCCGGTGTTCCACGACCCGGACTTGAGGAACTGGACCACGGCCACGTCCCACCCCCGGGCCACGGCCCGAATGAGGGTGCCGAAGGCGGCGGTGGACTTGCCCTTGCCGTCGCCGGTGTTCACGAGCACCAGGGAGTCCGCCCGGCGCAGCTCGGTGGGCCGGGGGTCCTCGGTCGGCGGGGCGTCGGTCGGGGTGGAGCCGCTCATCGGGCCTCCTCCTCTTCGGGGACGGTGGTGGGGGTGGTCGGTGCGGAGCTGCCGAGGCGGCGCTCGCGCCGGCGGCGGACGGTCACGGTGACGGCGCCGTCGGCGTCGACCTCGCAGGTGGCCTCGACGCCCCAGTGGGCGCCGATGGTCGCCGGGGTGAGCACGTCTGCGGGCGGGCCGTCGGCCACGAGGCGCCCACCGGCCAGCACGGCGATCCGGTCGGCGAACTGGCCGGCCACGGACAGGTCGTGGACGGTGGTCACGACGGTGAGGCGGCGCTCGGTGCGGATGTCGGCGATCAGCTCGAGCACCTCGAGCTGGTGGCCGACGTCGAGCGCGGCGGTGGGCTCGTCGAGGACGAGCAGCTCGGCCTCCTGGACGAGGGCCCGAGCCAGCACCACCCGCTGGCGCTCGCCGCCCGAGAGCGTGTCGACCCGCCGTCCGGCCATGCCGTCGAGGTCGAGGCGCTGCAGCACGGCCAGGGCGCGCCGGCGGTCCCGACGGCTCGGCGTGCAGCGCAGGCCCTGGTGGGCGACGCGCCCGAGGAGCACGTAGTCGAACACGGCGATGCCGGGCGGGATGACCGGGTGCTGGGGGACCACGGCCAAGAGGCGGGCCCGCTCCCGCGGCGACAGGTCGCCGCCGGAACGTCCGACCAGCTCGACGCACCCGGTGTGGCCCTGGGCACCGGTCAGGGTCCGCACGAGCGTGGTCTTGCCCGCACCGTTCGGTCCGACGAGCGACAGCCACTCGCCCTCGGGCACGGCGAGGTCGACGTCGTCGACGAGGCGGGTGCCGGCGACGTCGACGGTGACGCCCCGCCAGGCGAGGGCGTTCACGCCGACGTCCCCTGCGATCGGAGGATGAACAGGAAGAAGGGCGCGCCGACGAACGCGGTGAGGACGCCGATGGGCAGCTCGGCGGGCGCCTGCACGGTCCGGGCGGCGACGTCGGCGAGGGCGAGGAAGGCGGCGCCGAACAGCATCGACAGGGGCACGACCAGCCGGTTCGACACGCCAGCGACGAGGCGCACGGCGTGGGGCACGATCAGTCCGACGAAGCCGATGAGGCCGCTCACCGCGACGGCGGCCGCCGTGGCCAGGGACGCGACGACGAGCACGACGATCCGGGTGCGGCGGGGGCGCAGGCCGAGCGACATCGCCTCCTCGTCGCCGACCGCGAGCACGTCGAGGGCGCCGACGAGCACGACCAGCACGGTGCCGCACACGAGGGCGTAGGGGACGAGCACGGCGACCTCGGCCCAGCCGCTGGTCGAGAGCCGACCGAGGATCCAGGCGTACACCTGGCGCAGCGTGTCGGCGTGCTGCTGCTGCACGTAGGTCTGCACCGCCGTGAAGAACGCGGCGGTGGCGACCCCGGCCAGGATCAGCGTGGCCGGGGTGGAGGAGCCGTCGCGGCGGATGGAGAGCGTGGCGGCCACGCCGACCGCGACCAGCGCGCCGACGAAGGCGGCCAGCGGGATCGGGTCGAACACGCCGAGCCCGTCACCCCAGCCCGACACGATGGCCAGCGTCGCGCCGAGGCCGGCGCCGGCCGCGATGCCGAGCAGGAACGGGTCGGCGAGCGGGTTGCGGAACACGCCCTGGTACCCGGCGCCCGCACCGGCGAGCAGGCCGCCGACCAGCAGGCCGAGCACCACGCGCGGCGTGCGGATCTCCCACAGCACCGTGGCCTGGACGTCGCTGAGCCCGGAGTCGACCGACACCAGCGGGAGCCGGTCGGCCAGCTCGAGGGCGGCGGGCAGGAGCGGGATGCCGACCGGGCCGACGGCGATGCCCACGGCGAGCGCCCCCACGACGGCGAGGAGCCCGGCCCCGAGCCAGCCGGCGGTGAGCCGGCTGGACTCGGGGACGACCTCGACGTCGGCGACGGCGGTCACGGTGGGCTCCCTGCCCCGGCCCCTGGCCTCAGGCCTCGACCAGGGCGGTGGCCTCGACGATGGTGGCCAGGAAGTCCACGATGCGCGGCCCCCAGCGGGAGGCGACGTCGTCGTCGAGCTCGATCACGCGGCCCTCCTGGACCGCCGTCAGGTCACCGAACCCGGGGCGGGCGGCCACGGTCTCGGCGTCCTGGGCGCAGCACTTGGTGTCGGCCAGGAACACCAGGTCGGGGTCGGCCTCGACGAGGAACTCCGCCGACAGCTGCGGGTAGCCGAAGGACTCGCCCTCGGGGTCGGCGGCGTCGGCCACGTTGACCAGGCCGGCCAGGGCGTAGACCTCGCCGATGAAGGTCTGCGAGGTGACCGAGAACAGCGTGTCGTCGAGCTCGTGGTAGTAGGT
>CAZCEZ010000111.1:0-2827 GCA_964497795.1 uncultured Acidimicrobiaceae bacterium
CGACGTGCCCGTCGCGACCACGTGCCCTCGGCTCCGGAGAGGGCGAGCAGCTGGCGGTGCAGGGCGTGCCCGCCGACGACGCCCTCGACGTCGACGTCGACGAGGCCGTGGCCGTGGCCGTGGCCGGGACCGGTGCCGGTCAGACGCTGGTCACGTACCGGAGCAGGGCGTCCTGCGCGCACGGCAGCAGGAGCACGCCGTGGTCGTTGCGCGGCGACCCGCACAGGTCGTACACGGTCACCGACGGGCGGACACCGGCCCGGAGGGCCTTGGACACGAACGGGTGGATCTGGGAGCTCGGGTCCGTGACCGGGTCGGCCTCCGACGCGAAGAGGCGGATGCGCGGGGCCTTCGGGCCGAGGAAGCGCATCGGGTCCTGGTCGTCGAAGTCGGCGCCGGCGTACTGGGCGAAGCAGGCGCTGACCTCGGGGTCCGTCGTGAGCGCGCCACGGGGGTTGGTGACCGGGGAGAGCGCGGCGATCGCTCGGACCGCGGGCGATCCGGCCTTCAGGCCCTCGAGCAGCGCGAGGTGCCCGCCGGCGGAGTCGCCCACCAGGATCAGGCGGCCCGGATCGGTCCGGGGGTTGGCGGCGGCGAGGGCGACGACCTTCCGCACGTCGGCGGTGATGGCCTTCGCCCCGGCGCCGGTGCGGTAGCGGGCGTTGTAGACGACCACGCCGCGGCGGGCGAGCTCGCCGGCGACGTCGTTCCAGCGGGTCTGGTCACCGGAGGACCAGCAGCCGCCGTGGAGGAGCACGACCGTCCGGGTCCGGCGGGTCGACGCCGGCTCGTAGACGTCGACGACCTGCTTGCGGTTCGGGCCGTAGGACACGGTCCTGGTCGTGCCGAAGAGCTGCCGGTACCGCTGCTCGTACTCGGGCGATGCCGCGAGCCGGTGGATCAGCTCGCCGCGGTGGGAGCCGTTGCCCAGGTGGTGGGTCCACTCGTGCAGCGCTGCGGGCTCGGCGGGTCGGCCCAGCACCAGCTGGTAGGCGCGGTCGACGAAGGTGCGGTCGTCGGTGCCGTCGAAGCGCGCCCGGAACGCGTCCGTGGCGGTGAGGGCCTTGGCCACCCGTTCGACGGACATCCCGGCGTCGATGCGAGCCGACCACCGCCGGCTCTCCGAGTACGGGATCCGGATGCCCGTCGCAGCGGCGTAGACCCGGTCGAGGCGGGCCGAGCTCGCCGACGAGATCGCCTCGGCGCGGGAGGTGCCCGCCAGCGCGCCGGCGGCGAGGAGGAGGACGAGCGCCACGGCGCGCAGACGGGACGAAACGGACATGGCGACTCGCAAGGAAGTTTGACAAGCGCGGCCCCGTGACACCGCATCCGAATCGGGTCCGTCCGGTGAAGCCTGTGTGAACGGCCCTACGGTTGCTGCCGTGCCTGCACCCGTGGTGGACGAGTCCAACGAGGTACCGCTGTTCCGGGCGGTGAACCTGTGCGTGCTCCCGGTGTGGGTGGCCATGATCGTCGCCCCCCGGTCGTCGCTCACGGCGAGGGTCGTCCGCTGGTCTGACTGGCTGCTCGGTGGCCTCGCCGCTGCCTACGCCGTCCAGCTCGCCGGGGCCATGGCGGCATCGGACGGGCCGCCGACCTTCGACGACGTCGCCGAGCTTCGGCGGAGCATCGCCCGCCCCGACGGCTTCCTCGTCGGGTGGACGCACTTCCTGGCCTTCGACCTGTTCGTCGGGCGGTGGATCTGGGCGACGGCGGTTCGCGAGGGGCGCTCGGCCCGCCTGGCGCTCCTGCTCACCCTGATGGCCGGGCCGGCCGGCCTCGGGGTGTTCGGGCTGCAACGTCGGTCGCTCCGGCCCTGAGCCGCGGGAACCGCCTGCGGTCTCCAGAGGTGCGATCGTTCAACCAGATGGTGCCGGGACGAGCACCTGGAAGCCGTTCCGGGCGACGAGGAGCGCGACCGAGCCCACCGCCAACAGGACGACCAGGACCCGGAGCGCGCTCGGGGCATGCCGGAGGCCGGGGGCACCGCTCGAGGATCGGGCCCAGAGCCATGCGACCGCGACTCCGGCCGGCACGAGGAGCGGGTGCGCGGCCAGTGAGGCGGACAGGTCGCCCCGTACAAGTGCGCGCACCGCTCTGGTCGTCCCGCACGTCGGGCAGTGGACGCCGGTGGCCGCGTGCACCGGGCAGCGAAGGACCTGGGACCCGACGGAGGTCGACGACGCCGCCAGCACGACGCAGGCCAGTGCCGCACCCGGCGCGCCGACGGTCAGGACCCTCCTCGACGGTGGCGCGACGCCCGACGGCCTGAGGACTGCGCTGCCCGTCACTCGTCGACCACGACGCAGCCGGAGATCCGGTCCGCGAGCGTCTCGGTCTTCGGGCCCTGCCACACGAGGATCCACGACGCGATCCACAGCGGCGAGATCAGCCCGAAGATCGCGAGCGGGGGGATCGCCGCGGCGACCGCCACGACGAGGACGTTGACGACGAGACCCATCGCCCCGAGCGCCAACCCCCGCACGAGCAGCAGCTCGGTGTACCCCGCCACCTTCCCGTCGCTCGTGCGTACGGTCCGCATCCGCAGCAGCTTCCGGGCGGGCGTGTACCCCTCGGCGGCGACGATCAGCGCCCAGATCGCCCACCCGATCCCACAGGTCACCATGGCCAGCAGGAGGTCGAGGCAGTACGCGCCGAGACGCTTCCACGGGTTGCTCACCTCCCGGCCGTTGATCGCGAATCGTCCCTCCGGCCCGATGCCCGTCGTCATGGGCGTGCGCGGGACGTAGCCGACGTCCGGGGAGGGCGAGGGGTGCTGGGTCGGCGGGTACCAGTTGCCGTCGGAGGCCAACCACCAGCCAGGTGC
>CAZCEZ010000111.1:2927-7726 GCA_964497795.1 uncultured Acidimicrobiaceae bacterium
CGGCGGGTACCAGTTGCCGTCGGAGGCCAACCACCAGCCAGGTGCCGGCGGCCCCGGCGGGGGTGGTGGAGGCGTCGGCCTGGGTGGTTCGGCGGGCGGCGTCCCGTCCCCGGGAGCAGACCACCCCGCTCCCGACGGTGGTGTCTGATCGGTCATGCCACTCCCTCTCCTCAGCCCCGTAGCGCGCGACGTGCCCCATCCGGGGAGCTCCGCCGTGAGCGACGTCGCACCACGGCCCCGGCTCGTCGCCACCGTCGTCCCGCCCCCGCTCGTCCCCACTTCTAGTCCTCGGCGGTCGACGCCGCAGCCATCGGAGGCCATCCGCCAGGCGACCAGCGCGTGCCTCCGGACCGCACGGTCCTGTCCCGGAGGCGGAGATCTGGTTCATTGGGGTCCCACGGGGCGGGTGTCGGCGGAGCTGCACCACCTGCTCCGGTTGCGGGGACGCACGCTTCGGTGGGAAGCGCGGCCCGCTCGAGAGGCAGGAGCACTGCGATGACGGCACATCCCCCACAGCCCGCACCCGGTTGGTGGTTGGCCTCCGACGGCAACTGGTACCCGCCGGAGTCTGCGCCGGCGCCGGCGCCTCCACCGCCGGGTCCGGTCCCGTCGTCTGGACCACAGGGGACCGGTCCGAACGGCACCGCCACGGCTGCGCTGGTCACCGGGATCCTGGCCGTGCTCCTGTGCTGGACGTTCCTCGGCGGTCTGCTGCTCGGCGGCACCGGCATCGTGCTCGGCGTGATCGGCCTGAAGAAGGCGAGGGGTCTCGTCGGCGAGACAGGGTCCGGTCTCGCGACCGCCGGGATCGTGCTCGGCGGCACGGGATGCGCGCTGTCGTTGGTCATCGGCTCGATCGTGATGATCGCGTTCCTCGGTGCGGAGGCCGAGACCGAGTTCCGGGAGGTCGGCGAGCAGATCGAGGGGATCAACACAGACCCCGTCGACGGGTTCTGCGACGTCGAGCGCTACATGCAGGATCCGGATTGTCCGTGAGCACCTGACGGCTCGGTCCGACCACGACGACGGTCGGATCGGTATCTTCCGAACCGGAGTCGGCGGACTCCGGTGGGAACTGAGCCGAGGCGCGCACCGCGCCGAGTCCGCGGATCCGCGCGCGGGTCCCCGCGTGCGACGGCGAGACACGGAGGAACGCCCCATGGCGACGACCGAACCGACACCCGAGCAGAGCCCCCCGGCACCACCCCCGCCAGGCGCAGCCGCCCCGCCACCGCCGAGCACAGTCGGCTCGCCACACGGCGAGGTGGCAGGAGTCGGCATCCGATTCGCGTCGTACCTCCTCGACGGACTGCTGATGGTCGTCACCCTGTACATCGGGTGGCTGATCTGGGCCGCCATCACTGCAGGTGAGGGAAGGACGCCGGGCAAGAAGCTGCTCGGGCTCACGGTGATCGACCAGGCGACCGGTCAGCCGATCACGTGGGCGAAGTACGTCTTCCTCCGCGGGATCCTGTTCTGGGGGTTCATCGCGCCGCTCGCCTTCACCTTCACGCTCGGGGTCCTCGCACTCATGCCGCTGTGGGACAAGAGGAACCAGACCATCGTCGACAAGATGTCGAACTGCACGGTGGTGAAGGCGGCCTAGGTGGATGCACCACCCGGCGACCTGTTGCGTCATGGACCGGACCCGGGGACGAGGTGTGGCAGGAGGCCGGGGACGGTCTCCTGCCACGCGTCTGCCATAGCGTTCGCACATGCTCCCGGCGGGTAGGTACGACGCGCTGGTCACACGTGCGGTCGAGGCGCTCCTCCACGAGGGCGCGATCACGTCGCCCGTCGACGGGGCCGAGGCACCGATGCGCCTCGCACATCACATCGGACGGGTTCTGGCTGAGGAGTTCCCCTCTGTGGCGGTCGAGGAAGTGGCCGCACTGACACACCGAGTGCTCGAACTCGCCGGACGAGCCGAGGACAGCGCAACGTTGCCGCTGCGCGTGCTCGAGTCCGTCGGGCATCCGAATCCGATGGGGCAGGTCGTTCACCGACCCGGTCCGAGCATCCCGCTCGGGCAGCACGACCTTCTCGTGAACGCACGGGGGGAGCCGCAGCTCGCCAACGAGCTGAAGAAGGAGATCGCGTCCGCTGACCGCGTCGACCTCATCGTCGCCTTCGTTCGCTGGTACGGCGTTCGCCTCATCATCGACGAGCTCGAGGAAGCGATCGATCGCGGTGCAACGGTTCGACTACTCACCACGACCTACACGGGTTCCACCGAGCGCAAGGCACTCGACCACCTCGTCTCGATGGGCGTCGACGTCCGGGTCTCCTACGACACCGCCGTCACCCGTCTCCACGCAAAGGCGTGGCTCTTCCATCGGGAGACCGGCTACTCGACGGCGTACGTCGGCTCCTCGAACATCACCCGGTCGGCGATGTTGGACGGCCGAGAGTGGAACCTGCGGGTGTCCAAGGCCGCATCGCCAGCGCTGTACGACAAGGTGGCGACTGCCTTCGACGCGAACTGGGGGTCGAGCGACTTCGAGGCATACGACCCGGACCGAGATGGTGGTCGACTCGACACCGCCCTCGGGCGCGGACGGGGTGAGGACACGTCGAGCGAGCTCAGTGGGCTCGTGCTCACGCCGTGGCCGTACCAGCAGGAGATCCTCGATGCGGTGGAGACCGCCCGGGTCGTCCACGGGTCGTCTCGGAACCTCGTGGTCGCACCGACAGGAACCGGGAAGACCGTGGTCGCCGCACTCGACTACCGGCGCCTGCGCGACGCACATGGTGGAACGCTGTCGTTGCTGTTCGTCGCGCACCGGGAGCAGATCCTCGACCAGTCCCGCCGGACCTTCCGAGAGGCGCTCCTGGAGCCGAGCTTCGGTGAGAAGCTCGTCGGCGGGCACACGCCGACCGATGGCCGCCACGTCTTCGCGAGCGTCCAGTCGCTCCAGTCCCTCGGTGCAGAGCGCCTCGACCCAGGCGCATTCGACATGGTGATCGTCGACGAGTTCCACCACGCCGAGGCCACGACCTATCGGGCGCTCCTCGACCGCCTCGAGCCGAAGGTGCTGCTGGCGCTCACGGCCACGCCCGAGCGGGCGGATGGTCTCGACATCCGTCGATGGACCGACGGCCGGACGGCCTTCGACATGCGACTGTGGCACGCCCTCGACCGGCAGCTCCTCGCCCCCTTCCAGTACTTCGGCGTCGCTGACGAGACGCAGGTCGACGCAGCGTGGAGCAGCGGTAGCTACCAGGCGAACAAGCTGGGCGAGTTGTACACGGGCAACGACATCCGGGCTGGTCTGATCCTCAAGAACGTTCGCAAGATCGTCGCTGACCCCTCCGAGATGAAGGCTCTCGGCTTCTGCGCGACCGTCGAACACGCTCGCTTCATGGCCGACCGCTTCACGAGTGCCGGACTGCCCTCGGTCGCCCTCTCCGGAGACGATCCGCAGTCCTTCCGCCAGCGCGAGATCGAGCGGCTCCGTGCCGGAGAGATCTGCACGATCTTCACCCGAGACATCTTCAACGAGGGCGTCGACATTCCCGACTGCGACACCATCCTGCTGCTTCGCCCGACGGAGTCGGCCACGGTGTTCCTCCAGCAGATCGGTCGAGGACTCCGCCGTCATCCGACCAAGGACGTCTGCACCGTTCTCGACTTCGTCGCGAACTACCGCAAGGAGTTCCGCTTCGACCTCCGATTCCGCGCGCTGACCGGCATCCCGCGGCGCGATCTCGTCGATGCGGCCGAGGAGGGCTTCCCCTACCTGCCTACGGGTAGCCACGTGTCCCTCGATCGGCAGTCCCGCGAGTGGATCATCGAACACCTGAAGTCCTCGGTCCGGACCAATCGCTCCGCACTCACCAAGGAGCTGGCCCTGATGCGCCAGCTCGACGGGGACGTTTCGCTCCGGTCCTTCGTCGAGGAGGCTGGGATCGAACTGGAGGACGTCGCCAAGGCCGGTGGGTGGGCTCTCCTGACTCGGGCAGCCGGCCACGACGGACCTGCACCCGGTCCAGAGGAGGAGCGGCTCCAGAAGGGCGTGGGCCGGCTGCTGCACCTCGACGACGTCGAGCGCATCGACTCGCTGGTCGGCCTCCTTCGGACTGGCGTGTTGCCGGAGGGAGAGCGCCAGCGGCGTCTCCTCTGGATGGCGCTGCTCACGATCTGGGCAGGAAAGGCTGCCCCGGCCACGCTCGAGGACGCGTGGGACGGTCTGCTGGCGTGCCCGGCACTCGTCAACGAGCTCCTCGAGTTGCTCCCGCTGCTCCGGGACCGCATCACCCACGTCTCGCACCCCCTTCCCGACGCTGCGGTGCCCCTCGAGATCGGCGCGACGTATGCCCGTGACGAGATCCTCGCTGCGTTCGGTGCGCTGACCCCGGGGCGCTACTTCTCGCACCAGGCCGGACCGTGGTGGCACGAGCCTGCTCGGACCGAGGTGCTGTTCATCACCCTGCAGAAGTCCGAGAAGCACTACAGCCCGGAGACCATGTACCGGGACTTCGCGATCAGTCCCGAGCTCTTCCACTGGGAGTCCCAGCACAAGACGACGCTCGGCTCCGCGGCCGGTCAGCGCTACGTGAACCAGCGAACCAACGGCAATCGGATCCTGCTCGCCGTGCGCGAGTCGCGCACCGATCCCTGGGGTGCCACTCGCCCCTACGTCCTGCTCGGGCCAGCCGACTACGTGTCACACGTCGGTGAGCGGCCGATCGCCATCACCTGGCGCCTTCGGCAACCGATCCCAGCCGAGACGTTCGAGCGCTTCAAGGTCGCGGCTGCGTAGGCCGATCGCCCGCTCCGCGGCGCTGAGGTCGCCCGC
>CAZCEZ010000111.1:7826-11026 GCA_964497795.1 uncultured Acidimicrobiaceae bacterium
TCGCCCGCTCCGCGGCGCTGAGGTCGCCCGCCCTCAGCCGTGCACGATCTGGAGCATCGGCGCGATCCGCGCCGTCAGCTCGGCGAGCTCGGCGCAGCGGTGCTCGAACTCCTGCGGGGTGAGCTGGTCGACCCGGCAGGCGGTCTCGGCCCGCACGTCGCCGTCGGACCACACCAGCGTGCAGGCCCGGGCTGCCCGGTTCAGGTCGTTCAGCTCGGTGGCCAGCTCCAGGTCCAGGTCCACGCCGGAGAGCAGCGTCCGCCCCCAGCGGGCCACGGCGTCGCTGCCGAACGGGTCGTCGACCTCGACGTCCACCACGATCTCGGCGTCGTCGTCCCACTCGAGCACCACGACCGTCCCGCCCCCGTCGGTGGTGTCGAGCCACGTGTCGTTGCCGGCCTCCTCGATCGTCTCCTGGACGCCGTGCAGCGCCGGCACCTCACGTCGCACGACGGCCCGGACGCCGCCGGCGTCGTCGCTGAGCAGGAGCGGTCCGTCGACCGACGTGCGCAGCACCAGCTCGTCGGAGGTCGCGCACGCCAGGACGGCACGGAGCACCGCTGCGTCGCAGACGATCCGGTCCGGGCCGCCGACGTCCACGCATGGCACGCACGCCGACGGGTGGGCGTCCCGGAACGACCCGGACACCGAGACGGCGCCGTCACCGATCTCGAGCAGCACGAGGCGGGCGTCGTGGGTGGTCGAGCCGAAGCTCGCGATCCCGACGACCGCAGCCTCCAGCGCCACCCGATCGACGGTGACGTGGGCGATGGCCTCGTCGGGGGTCGGAGGGTCCGGGACCCGTGGGGTGGCGCCCTCCTCGGGGTCGAAGCGCTGCGTGAGCCCACCGATGCACGCCGTCAGCCCGCCGTCGTCGACGGTGAGCGACGCCTCCGCCACCCCCATCCGCTGCGCCGCGGTCAGGACGAACTGCGCGGTGATCGACGCGATCCGACGCTCCGCGACCAGCGTCCCGGTCCCGGCGACCCGGGTCGCCATCCCCGCCTCCGTCCACGCCGCCCACTCGATCCCCGACGGCGTCGAGCGGAGCCCGACGTGACGCTCGTGCACCGGTGCGAGCTGGGCGAAGGGCCCGAGCAGGTGCTCCACCACCTCGGCGAGGTCGGACGTGGACACGGTGAGCTGGTCGGGGTCGGGCACGGGCATCCTCCACGGCGGGACGGGGCTGGCCCCACTGGTACGGCGCCGCCGTGACCGGCCCCTCCGACGCTGCCCCGCCCGCCACGTTCGATCATGCTGGGCCCATGGGGGAGACCGAGTACGACGGTTCGACGACGTTCGGTCGGCGGGCGTTCCTGGCCGGCGCGGCCGGGCTCGGCATCGCCGTCATCCCGGGCGCGCAGCGGGCCCTCGGGTTGCTCGACCCGCCGTTCCGCCACGGCGTCGCGTCCGGTGATCCCCTCGCCGATGCGGTGATCCTGTGGACCCGGGTCACCCCGACCCCCGACGCCGTCCCCGGCTCGGGCGTCGGACCGACCGTCGAGGTCACCTGGGAGGTCGCCACCGACCCCGACCTCGCCGCCGTGGTCGCCACCGGGACGACGTCCACCGGACCCGACCGGGACCACACCGTCAAGGTCGACGTCACCGGCCTCGCCCCCGACACCGACCACTGGTACCGGTTCCGCACCGCGGACGGCACCTCGCCCGTCGGGCGGACCCGGACCGCGCCCGCCGCCGACGCACCCGTCGAGTCGGTGCGCCTCGGCGTCGTCACCTGCGCCGAGTGGATGTTCGGCCAGTTCGGTGCCTACGGCCGCCTCGCCGAGCGCGACGACGTCGACGCCGTCCTCCACCTCGGGGACTACATCTACGAGTTCGGCAACGACTACGGCCCGATCGTGCCGCCCGGCCCGCGCCTGCACGAGCCGCCGAACGAGACCGTGACCCTCGAGGACTACCGGATCCGGTACGCCCAGTACCACGGCGACCCCGGATCCCTCGCCATGCACGCCGCCCACCCGCTCATCTGCATGTACGACGACCACGAGATCGCCAACGACACGTGGCGGGAGGGCGCCGAGAACCACGACCCCGACACCGAGGGCGACTTCGCCGCCCGGGCCGCCGCGGCCAGGCAGGCGTGGCGCGAGTGGATCCCGGTCCGCGAGGACCCCGTCGACCCCGCCCGCGTCCACCGCCGGTTCCGCTTCGGCGACATGGTCGAGCTGTGGATGCTCGACGAGCGCCGCTTCCGCGACCAGCCCCCGGAGTCGGGCCCGTTCAGCCTCGGCTCCGTCGACCCCGCGATCGACGACCCCGACCGCACCATGCTCGGCATCGACCAGCGCGAGTGGTTCGTCGACGGCATGGCCTCGTCCGACGCGGCCTGGAAGGTGGCTGGCAACCCGGTGCCGATGATCCCCCAGAGCGTGGGACCCGAGGTGCCCGACGACCTCAAGGTCGCCGCCGCCCCGGTGCTCGAGGGCCTGCCGATCGCCCGCCCCGTGTACTACGTCGACGACTGGAACGGCTGGGTCGGGGAGCGGACGGTCCTGTTCGACGCGTTCGAGCAGGTCGACGACGTCGTCGTCCTCACCGGCGACTACCACGAGTCCTTCGCCTCCGACCTGCCCCGGGACGTCGGCACCTACGCGGTCGACGCCGCCTCCGTGGGCGTCGAGTTCGTCGCCCCGTCGGTCACCTCGCCCGGCTACGCCGAGGTGATCGAGCTGACCGGCGCCCCCGAGCCGCTCGCCGCCCAGATCAACACCGTGTTCGAGGTCAACTTCGCCAGCGCGAACACCTGGATCAAGTACCACGACGGCGTCCGCAACGGCTACGGCGTCGCCGACTTCACCGCCGAGCGGGTCCAGTACGACTTCCACTTCCTCGACGACCGGTACCGCGACGACTCCCCGGCACCCGTCGCCGCCAGCTGGATGGCCGAGCGCGGCGACCCGCACGTGCAGCCCGCCGTCGCCGGCCTCGGCGCACGCCGCCCCCGGCAGGTGACCCCCGACCCGGCGCCGACCACGACCACGTCGACCCCGGCCGGTGACGGAGACCGCCTCGCCGCCACCGGCGGGCGCAGCGGCCTGCTCGCCGCCGCCGCCCTCGCCGCCGCCGGGCTCGCCGTCCGGGCGGCCCGCTGGCGCACCCGCCGCCTCGGCTGAGCCGGCCGCCCCACCCCCCCCCCCCCCCCCCCCCCCCCCCCCCCCCCCCCCCCCCCCCCCCCC
>CAZCEZ010000112.1:0-8045 GCA_964497795.1 uncultured Acidimicrobiaceae bacterium
GCGGGTTCTCGGTGGCGACGTAGGCCTCGCCCTCGGGCACCTTGATGATGCGGGGGACCTTGGCCATGATCGGGCCGCTCGGCATCGACTCGCAGAGCTGGCGCACGATCTTGCAGGACTCGCGCACCTCCTGGAGCCGGACCCAGGTGCGGGCGTAGGCGTCGCCGTCGGTGTGGGTGACGACCTTCCAGTCGGCGTGCTTCCAGGCCATGGGCAGGTCGACGTCGCGGCGGAGGTCCCAGTCGATGCCCGAGCCGCGCAGGTTCGCACCGGACAGGCCGTACAGCTTGGCCAGCTCGGGCGGGATCACGCCGACGCCGCGGGTGCGGTTCTGGAAGATCTCGTTGCCCATCATGAGGTCCTCGAGCTGGTCGCAGAACCCCTCGATGGCCTTCATGGACCGGATCGTCTCGTCGAGCCAGCCCTTGGGCAGGTCGTCCTTGACGCCGCCGATGCGGTCGAAGTTCGGGTGGAAGCGCCCGCCGGTCGCGGCCTCGATCTGGTTGAGGACGTACTCCCGGTCGCGCATGGCGTAGAACATCGGGGTCAGGGCCCCGATCTGCACGCCCATGTCGCCGAGGAACATCACCAGGTGGGAGATGCGCCCCATCTCGTGGAGGATCGTGCGGATGTACTGGGCCCGGGGCGGGGCCTCGATGTCCATCAGGCGCTCGCAGGCGAGGATGAAGGGCACCTCGTTGGCGAAGCTGCCGAGCCAGTCGATGCGGTTGACCAGCGTCGTGACCTGCGGGTAGGTCCGCACCTCGACGAGCTTCTCGTAGCCCCGGTGCATGTAGCCCATGATCGGCTCGGCCCACAGGACCTGCTCGCCGTCGAGCTTGGCCACGATGCGCAGCGTGCCGTGGGTGGCCGGGTGCTGGGGACCCATGTTCAGGGTCATGCCGTCGTCGGTCTCGAGCTCGACGTTGACCCGCGAGTCGGCGGCCTTGGCCGCGATGTAGGCGAGCTGCTCTGCCTCTGTGGGCTCGGTGACGGTCATGCCTCGTCGTCTCCCTCGTCGTCTTCGGGCATCGGTTCCACGTCCACGATGCCCGGCCAGGGCTTGATGAGTCTGGCCAGGAGGGGGAAGTCCTTGCGGAGCGGGTACCCCTCGAAGTCGGTCGGCAGGTAGAGCTTCTCGAGGTAGGGATGGCCCTCGAAGCCGATCCCGTACATCTCGTGCACCTCCCGCTCGTGCCAGTTGGCACCGGGGAAGACGCTGACGATGGACTCGACCGAGCCGACCTCGATCGACCCGTCGGGTCCGGCCTCGGCCGGCACGTCGGCCTTGACGACCACGGCGAGGTCCCGCTCGTCGATGTCCATGAGCCGGGAGAAGACCTGGAACCGGGTGTCGCCGCCCGTCGTGCCGGGCTCGGGCTCGCCGGGCTCGCGGTCGGTCGGCTCGAGGTCGACCGATGCGTCCTCGGACTTGCCGAAGGGCGACGGGAGCCAGTCGATGGCGGAGAGGAACTCGAAGAAGGTGAGGTCCAGCTCGAGGCGGGCCACCTGGTGGGCGCGCTTCCAGGCCTCGGGCCGGACGCGGATCCACAGCTCGTGGCCGGGGTCGATCTCGCTGGCGACGAGGTCGTCGCCGAGCAGGTCGGTGAAGCGGGCGAGCAGCGCCTCGCGGCGCTCGTCGGTCTCGGCGCCGCCGGTCGTCTCCTCGGTGCCCGGGTCGGTGGTCGTGTCAGCTGACGACAATCGGATCACCTCGCCACTTCTCCGCCATGTCCTCGTTGGCGATGCGCTCCTGGAGGAGCACGACGCCCTCGAGCAGGGCCTCGGGGCGGGGCGGGCAGCCCGGGACGTAGACGTCGACGGGGATGATCTGGTCGACGCCCTTGGTCACCGAGTAGCTGTCCCAGTACGGGCCGCCGCAGTTGGCGCAGGAGCCCATGGAGATCACGTACTTCGGGTCCGGCATCTGCTCCCAGAGGCGGCGCACGGCGGGGACCATCTTGTCGGTCACGGTGCCGGACACGCAGAGGAGGTCGGCCTGGCGGGGCGACGCGGGGAGCGGGATGACGCCGAGGCGCATGATGTCGAAGCGCGGGCCGGCCATGGCGCCGGCCATCTCGATGGCGCAGCACGCGAGACCCCACTGGTACATCCAGAGGGAGTACTTGCGTGAGATGTTGAGCAGCTTGGTCAGCGGCTTGGGGAGCTTCCCGCTCTCGACGAGACCCATGCGGACTCTCCAGTCTCTGGTCAGATCCAGCGGAGCACGCCCTTGCGCCACGCGTACACGAGGCCCAGGGCGAGGATGACGATGAAGATGATCATCTCCACCAGGCCGAAGACCTGGTACGTCTCGAGGCGGGTGGCCCAGGGGAAGATGAACACGGCCTCCACGTCGAACATGACGAACATGAGGGCGAAGATGTAGTAGCGCACCTGGGACTGGGACCACCCGTCACCGACCGGGTCCACACCCGACTCGTAGTTCAGGTGCTTGCCCGGCTGGCGGCGCGACGGACGGATCAGCGATCCCAGGCCGAGCACGCCGGCGAGGAGGGCGACCGCCACGCCGCCGAAGATGGCGACCGTCAGGTAGTTGCGGAGGAACTCCGACACGTCGGGGAACCCTACTGACCGGCCGGAACGGCGGCCAAGATGGCCCGGGTGCTGCGGCGGGCTGCTCGCCGGGTCCCCGGGACCCGCCCGAGGCGGGCCGGAGCACGTCCTCCGGGGCGACCTCAGCGGGTGGCGTGGGACCCCTCGACGACGGGCTGGGTCGGCTCGGCCGGGACGTCGGCCAGCCCGAGGGACCGGGTGGCGAGCACGGCGGTCACCCCGACGGCCAGGGCCAGGGCCAGGACGAAGGCGACCACGAGGGTCCGGGGCGCGGGCCGGGGCCCGGGCGGGCGCGACCGACCGGTCCGGGCGGGTGCGTCGAGGTCGTGGCGGGGTCGCATCGGGCAGGGCAGGGGGTGGGAGCCGGCGAGGGTCACGGGGATCCGACGTCGGCAGGTACCCGATCCGTTCCCGGGGCAGACCCGCGGCGCCGGACAGCACCCCTGGGGTGCCGGCCCGGGCGGGGCCGGGCCGCGCCGCCGCTACGGTGCGCCGGGTGCCCGCCCGCCGACCGCCACGACCGGGACGACCGTGACCGGCCTGGAGCTGGCCCTCGTCGCCGTCGCCGGCTTCGTGGCCGGCGCCGTGAACGCCGTGGCCGGGGGCGGCTCGCTCATCTCCTTCCCCGCCCTCGTCGCCGTCGGGCTGCCGACGCTCGACGCGAACGTCACGAACACGACCGCCGTGTGGCCCGGCTACCTCGGCTCGGCCGCCGCCTACCGGGCCGAGCTGGCCGACCAGCGTGCACGCCTGACGGGACTGGCCCTGACCGCTGCGCTGGGCGGCGCGGCCGGCTCGGTCCTGCTGCTGGCCGCACCGGACGCGGTGTTCGACGCCGTGGTGCCCTTCCTGGTGCTGGCCGGCTCGCTCCTGCTGGCCGCCCAGCCCCGGATCGCGGCCCTGGTGCGGGCCCGGGCCGAGACGCGGGGCGCCGGCTCCCCCGTCCCGCTGCACGCGTCGATCTTCCTGGCCAGCGTGTACGGCGCCTACTTCGGCGGCGGGCTCGGCGTGATCCTCCTCGCCACGCTCGGGATCTTCGTGGCCGACCACCTGCAGCGCCTCAACGCCCTGAAGTCCGCGCTGTCCCTGCTGATCAACACGATCGCCCTGATCGCCTTCGCCCTGTTCGGCCCCGTGGACTGGGTGGCCGTCGCCGCCGTGGCACCGGCGAGCCTGGCCGGGGGCTACGCCGGGGCGCGCCTGGCCCGGCGCCTCTCCCCCGACGCCCTGCGCGGGGTCGTGGTCGCCTTCGGCGTGGTCGTGGCCATCTGGCTCCTGCTGCGCTGAGCGCGGCGGCGCATCCCGGCGCGGCGGGAGGGCCGGCGCCGATCAGGCCCCGGTCGCCCCGAGCGTGACCGTCAGGTCGACCCGCTCGCCGGCCCGCTCGACCGAGACCGTCACGGTGCGACCCGGCGCAGCGGTCACGATGCGCGCCCGGAGCCGACCGCCGTCGGCCACCGGGCTGCCGTCGACGGCCACGACCACGTCACCGACCTCGAGCCCTCCGGCATCGGCGGCCGAGCCCGGCAGGACCTCCACGACGCGTGCGCCGGCGGCGCCGTCCACGGTGGCGGTCGTCGAGACCCCGAGGAGGGCGAGGCGGACCTCCTCGCCCGCCACGAGCTGGTCGGCCACGAGCCGGGCCAGGTCGATGGAGATGGCGAAGCCCACGCCCTGGCTGCCGCCGGACCGGGTGAAGATCACGTCGGAGAGGCCCAGGACCCGGCCGTCGGCGTCGACCAGGGGACCGCCCGAGTTCCCGGGGTTGATGGCGGCGTCGGTCTGGACCATCGAGACGCCGTTCACGACGCGGTCGACGGCCGAGACGATGCCGGCGGTCACCGTCTGGTCGAAGCCGAACGGGCTGCCGACGGCGACGGCGAGCTGGCCGACCTCGGGGGTGCCCGTGGCCAGCTCGGCGACGGCGGGGACGTCGGCTGCCGGGACCGTCACCACCGCGACGTCGGTGGCCTCGTGGGTGCCGGCGACCCGCCCCTCGACGGTGCGTCCGTCGGCGAGTCGGACCGACACCGTCCGGGCGTCGCCCACGACGTGGGCCACGGTCAGCACGGTGCCGTCGTCGTCGATGACCACGCCCGAGCCGACCCCGGTGCCCGTGTCGATCTGGACGACGGCGGGGGCGACGCGGGAGGCGGCGCGCGCGGCGGCGTCGGCGCCGGCCGGGGCGCCCGACGCGGCGGGGAGGGCCGTCGGCGCCGTCGGGGAGGTCGCGGCCGGGGCGGGGTCGTCGTCGAGGGCGACGGTGGCACCGGCGGCCAGGGCGGCGGACAGGACGCTCGCCACCAGGACGGGCAGGACGACGGGACCCCGGGCTCGCAGCCCGTGCCGGGCGGCCCCGCCCGGGGAGGTCCCGTCGTGCGGGCTCGGACCGGCGGGGCGGGCGGGGCGGGCGGCGGGGTCCGTGGCCGGCAGGGTCTGCATCGGGGCGTCGGCGAGCGGGGTGCCCGTGGGTGGCGTGGGGACGGCGCCCGGGTCGTGGGGCGCGCCCGGGGCGAGCGGCCGGTCGGTGGCGGGTCGGTCGGTGGCGGGTCGGTCGGTGGTCGGCACGGTGGCGGGGCCTCGGGTTCGTGGGGTCGTCGGGTCGCGGCGGTGGCCCCGGCCGGGACCCGGTGCGGGGTCCCGGCCGGGGGATCGGCAGGGCGTGATCCGGCCCGCCCGGGTTCGGGGGCGGGCGACGAGGGGATCAGGAGTCGACGACGTCCTCGGTGGCGCGGTCGCCGTCACCGTGGTCGTGTCCCGGACCGCGGCGCCCGGGCTCGTAGGTGGCGTCGAGGGAGGCCTCGGCCCGCTCGGCGATCTCGGCGAGCTTCTCGTCGGCCTCCTCCTGGGTGAGGCGACCGTCCTCGACGGCACCGGCGAGGCGCTCCTCGGCCTCGGCCACGATGGCGTCGACGAGCACCTGGGGGTCGACGCCCTCGGCATCGGCGATCTCGCGGAGGGTCTCGCCCTCGGCGAGGCGGGCCCGCATCTCCTCGCGGGTGACGCCCAAGGCGTCGGCGAGCGCGTCCTGGACGGGGCCCGGGCGCCCGGCGCCCTCCCCGCGGTGCCCGCGGTGCCGCTCGGGGGCCGCCTCCACGAGCGCCTCGACGACGGCGTCGAGCTGGGCCTGGGTGAGGGTGCCGTCCTCCACCAGCGGGGCGAGCACGTCGGCGATCCGGTCACCGGGCTGGTGCCCGTCCTCCGTGGTGGCCTCGTCGGTCTGGGCGCCCGACAGGGTCGGGGTGAACAGGGCGGCGCCGGCGGTGCCGCCGATGGTCAGGGATGCCGCCATGGCGGCGGCGGCGATGGACTTGCGCATGGGATGCTCCTCGGGTCTTCCGGTTGGACGAGGGTCATCCTCGGTTGCGCCGGTGGGAGCCCCATCGGAGCCACCTGGGAGTCCGCTCACCGTTCCGCCGCCGGTGCCGACGGGCACCGCGTCGGCTCAGGGGCCCTGCCGGCGCCGCTCGACCCGGGCCCGCTCGGCCTCCTCGACGCCGACGGTCACCCCGCCCAGGTGGGCCTCGGCGAGGGCCACGAGGTCGTGCAGGCGACGCTGGCGCACGACCAGCTCGACGTCCCGGCCGAGCGAGGTGAGCGTCGCCCGCCACTGGCCCGTCCCGTCGGTGCGACGCAGGGCGAGCGTGGTGGTGTCGGCCGGCCAGGTCCGCGGCCCGTCCAGCGACGACCTGCGGCCGCGCCGGCCCGGCCGGGCCTCGACGGTCACGAGGTGCCCGTGGACCCGGACGCGCTCGTGGACCGCGACGTGCTCGGCGACGACGTCCGCGTCGTCGGGTGGGCCCGGCTCCGGTGGCTCGGGGACGCGCACGCCGGGTGCCGGGACGGGCTCGCCTGGCCCGGGCTCAGCCCGGGAGGTCGACGAGGACGGCGGTGGCGTCGCCGGCCGGGCCGGTCAGCACGTGCGGGAACAGGCCCACGCCGATGGTGACGCCGATGCACAGGACGAGCGCCAGGGTCACGCCCACGGGGACCGGCAGGCTGCGGCGGCTCGGGACGTCCGCGTCCTCGACGTCGGCCATCCACATCTGCACGACGATGCGCAGGTAGAGGAAGGCGGCGACCACGGCGGACAGCATGGCCACCGCGGCGAGCGGGAACGACCGGGCGTCGACGGCGGCCGACACGGCGTAGAACTTGGCGAAGAAGCCCGAGGTGAAGGGCACGCCGGCCTGGCTGAAGAGCAGCACGGCGAAGGCAAGCGCCAGTCCCGGGCGGCTGCGGGCGAGACCCCGGTAGTCCTCCAGCGAGTGGCGGCCGTCGCCCTCCCGCCCGACCACCGACACGATGGCGAAGGAGCCACCGACCAGGAACGTGTAGGAGGCGACGTAGAAGAGCGTGGCCTGCACGCCCCGGTCGGACGCGGCCTGCACGGCGACCAGGATGAAGCCGGCGTGGTTGATCGAGGAGTACGCCAGCATCCGCTTCACGTCGGTCTGCACGAGCGCCATGAACGAGCCCACGGCCAGGGTCAGGATGGCGAGCACGTAGAGGATGGGCTGCCAGTCGACCCGGTAGGTGGCGAAGCCGAGGTGGAAGACGCGGATCAGGCCGGCGAAGCCGGCGGCCTTCACCCCGGAGGCCATGTAGGCCACGACGGGGGTCGGGGCGCCCTGGTACACGTCGGGGGTCCAGGCGTGGAACGGGGCGGCGGCGACCTTGAAGCCGAGGCCCACGAGCAGCAGCGCCATGCCCGCGAGCAGCAGGCCGTTGTCGAACAGGGCCACGGTCGACAGGAAGTCGAGGATCTCGACGAGGTTCGTCGAGCCGGTGGCGCCGTAGGTCAGGGCGATGCCGTACAGGAGGAAGGCCGAGGCGAACGCGCCGAGCACGAAGTACTTCATGCCCGCCTCCTGGGAGGTGACGCGCCGCAGGTGCATGGCGGCGAGCACGTAGACGGCGAGGCTGAGGATCTCGAGACCGAGGAACAGCACGATCAGGTCGTTGGCCGAGGCCATGACCACGCCACCGGAGGCGGACAGGAGGAGCAGCACGTACAGCTCGGGGCCGTCCATGCCCTCCCGGCGGAGGTAGCCGTCGGCGAGCAGCGACGCCACCAGGACCGACGAGCAGATGACCACGGTGAGGAACAGGGAGAACCCGTCGACGCCGATCGCGCCGCCGACGGCGGTGAAGGGGCCCCGGTCGGGGTCCTGGACCCGCTCCCAGAGCGGCCAGGTGCACACGGCGGCGCCGATGGCGGCCGTCGAGGTGGCCAGGGGCAGGAAGCCGTCGAAGGTCCGGGCCCGGGTCAGGGCCGTCACCAGCATGAGCCCGAGCGCGGCGCACACCAGCACCAGGAACGGTGCCAGGGTCGACCACTGGACGTCGGGCGTCACGATCGGGGTGAAGACCTCGTCGGTCGCCTGGAGCGGCGCACCGAGGGTCGCGAGCAGGTTCGCGGACATCACTCCTCCTCCTCCTCGCCGTGGTCGTCTTCCTCGCCGTGG
>CAZCEZ010000112.1:8145-10960 GCA_964497795.1 uncultured Acidimicrobiaceae bacterium
CCGTGGGACCCGCCCTCGGCGTCGCCGCCGTGGTCGTCGCCGTCGTCGCCGCCGTGGGCGTCGACGATCGTGCCGGAGAACCCGGAGGTGGCACCGTCGGGCTCGACGAAGTCGGTGGTCTCCTCGATGTGGTCGACCAGTGCGGCGACCGACGGCTCGATCCGCTCGAGGACCGGCTTGGGGTAGACGCCGAGGAACACGATGAGGGCGAGCAGCGGAGCCATCACGGCGAGCTCCCCGAGGCGCATCTCGTAGGTCTCGTCGAGGTCGGCCTGGGTGGGCTCGCCGTGGAACACCCGCTGGTAGGCCCACAGCAGGTAGAGGGCGGCGAGGATCACGCCGGCGGCGGCGGCCACGGCCCACCACTTCGCGGTGAGGTAGGCGCCGGCGAGGATCATGAACTCGCCCACGAAGCCGTTGAGGCCGGGCAGGCCGATCGAGGACAGCATCACCAGGGTGAACACGCCGGCCAGGAGGGGCGCAGCCTTCTGCATGCCCGACATGGCGCTGATCTCGTAGGTGTGGCGGCGCTCGTAGATCATCCCGAGCAGGAGGAACAGGGCACCGGTCGAGATGCCGTGGTTGACCATCTGGAGCACACCGCCCTCGATGCCCTGGCGGGTGAGGGCGAAGGTGCCCAGGGCGATGAAGCCGAGGTGGGCGACCGAGGAGTAGGCGACGAGCCGCTTGATGTCCTTCTGCATCGTGGCCACCACGGCGCCGTAGAGGATGCCGATGACGCCGAGGGTGACGAGCACGGGGGCGAAGAAGTGCGACGCGTCGGGGAACAGGTAGAGCCCGAAGCGCACGAAGCCGTACGTGCCCAGCTTGAGCATCACGCCGGCCAGGATCACCGAGCCGGCGGTGGGGGCCTGGGTGTGGGCGTCGGGCAGCCAGGTGTGCAGCGGGAACAGCGGCACCTTGACCGCGAACGCGAGCGCGAAGGCGAGGAAGATCCACCTCGCCGCCTCCCAGTCGGCCGGGTTCCACGAGTCACGTGCGTCGAGCGTGGCCTGGTCGACCTGGCCGGCGTCCACGGCGGCCTGGGTCTCGGCCAGGGACTCGGCACGGTTCTCGGCGATGGTGACGAGGTCGAAGGTCAGCTGGTCGGCGTCGCCGACGACCTCCTGGAGCTCGGCGAGGCGGTCGAGGTCGGCCTCGGGGACCTCGGCGCCGGCGCCGAGGCGGATGTCGATGTTCTCCTGCAGGAAGGCGAGCTCGTCGCGCTCGGCCTGGGTCCGCTCGAGCTGGGTGTCCTGGTTGAGGAAGGCCAGCGCCAGGATGCCGACCAGCATCAGGGCCGAGCCGAACATCGTGTACAGGAAGAACTTCAGCGCCGCGTAGATGCGCTGGCCGTAGCCCCACCCGCCGATGAGGAAGTACATCGGCACGAGCACGATCTCGAAGAAGATGAAGAACAGGAACAGGTCGAGGGCGCTGAAGGCGCCGATGCACCCGGCCTGCAGGAGCAGCAGCCAGGCGTAGTACGGCTTGGGGTCCTTCTTGGGGGTGACCGCCACGAAGGTGAGCGGGAACAGCACGCCCGTCAGCACGATCAGGAACAGCGAGATGCCGTCCACGCCGAGGTGCCACTGGATGCCGAACTCCTCGATCCAGACGTGCACCGTCTCGAACTGGAAGCCGGCCTCGCCGGTGTCGAACGCGCCGAGCATCCACAGCGTGAAGGCGCCGGTGGTCGAGGAGAACAGCAGCGCCACGGGGCGGAGCAGCTCGGTCCGGCGTGCGGGCAGGACCGCGAGGAGCAGCGCCCCGGCCAGGGGCACGAGGATCGACGCCGTCAGCAGCGGGAAGGGGAGGTTGGCGGCGAGCAGCATCAGAGCGTGACCTGGGCGAGGAAGTAGGCGAGCAGGAGCACGGAGCCGCCGGCGATGCCGAGGGCGTAGTTCCGCACGTAGCCGGACTGGGCGCCGCGGAGGCCCTCGCCGGTCCGGCGGGCCAGTGCGGCCACGCCGTTCACGGCGCCGTCGACGACCTGGCGGTCGAAGGTGGACGTGGCCTCGAAGCCGGCCCGGCCCGGGCCGCCCATGAAGGCGGCGATGGAGGAGTCGTACCTCCAGCCGTCGGCCAGGATCTCGGGCTCGACGGGCTCGCGGACCTTGCGGACGTAGATCGCGTAGGCGAGTCCGATGCCGACGGCGCCGGCGACCACGGCCAGGCCGGCGAGGCCGACCTTCATGCCGGTGGTGGCCGCGTCGGTGAGGTGGACCTCGTTCTCCCCGAGCACCGGGTGCAGCCACTCCTCGAGGAAGTGGAGGTCCTTGGTGAAGGGCAGCTGGATCGCGCCGGCGACGGCGGCGAGGCCGGCGAGCGCGACCAGCGGCAGCCACATCGTCCACGGGGACTCGTGCGGCGGGGCGTGCATGACGAGGACGTCCTCGCCCACCTCGGCGACCTCGGCCTCGTCGGAGGCCTCGGCGTCCTCCCCCGCTGCGGTCTCGTCGGCGTCGGCGTGGCCGTCGCCGTGGCCCTCGACGGCGAAGCGCTCCTCGCCGAAGAAGACGAGGAAGACCTGGCGGGACATGTAGAAGGCGGTCAGCAGGGCGGTGGCCAGGCCCACGGCGTACAGGCCCCAGTTCCCGACGCCCTCGGCGTGCGCGGCGTACAGGAGGATCTCGTCCTTGGAGAAGAAGCCCGAGAAGGGCGGCACGCCGGCGATGGCCAGCCAGCCGACGATGAAGGTCCCGGCGGTGATGGGCATGTACTTGCGCAGGTTGCCCATGCGGGTCATGTCCTGCTCCTCGTGCATGCCGTGGATGACCGAACCCGAGCCGAGGAACAGCAGCGCCTTGAAGAA
>CAZCEZ010000113.1:0-1108 GCA_964497795.1 uncultured Acidimicrobiaceae bacterium
ACCAGGGCCAGGGCGGAGTTCCACGACCAGACCGCGACCGGGAAATTGAAGGCGGAGATGACGGCGACCGGGCCGATGGGGTGCCAGGTCTCGCGCATGTGGTGCCCGGGGCGCTCCGAGGCGATCGTGAGACCGTGCAGCTGGCGGGACTGGCCGACGGCGAAGTCGCAGATGTCGATCATCTCCTGGACCTCGCCCTCGCCCTCGGCGCGGATCTTGCCGGCCTCGAGGGTGACGAGGGCGCCGAGCTCGGCCTTCGCGGCGCGCAGCTCCTCGCCGAGGAGGCGGACCAGCTCACCCCGTCGGGGGGCGGGGACGCGCCGCCACGCCTCGAAGGCGCCGGTGGCCCGCTCGACGACGGCGTCGATCTCGGCGGTCGGGGTGGTGGTGACGCGAGCGATCGGCGAGCCGTCGATCGGGGTGGTGACGACGAGGTCGCCCTCGGCCAGGTCGCCGAGGTCGAGGCCGGCGGCGGTCAGGACGTCGGTGTGGGCGCTGGGCACGGCCACATCATCCCGCGCCAGCGTCGCGGGCGTCTGCGATCGCCGCCCGGCCGAGCGCGTCACGCGTCGGGCGTACCCTCCGACCATGGTGTCCTGGGTCGACTTCGCCGCCGCCGAACCCGAGCTCGCGGCCCGGGCACAGGCGCTCCTCGACGCCGGGCGCCACAAGACCATGGCGACCCTGCGAGCGGATGGCTCGCCCCGGATCTCGGGCACGGAGTGCGAGATCGTCGACGGCGAGCTGACCTTCGGCTCGATGCCCGGGGCGCGCAAGGCCGCCGACCTGCACCGCGACCCCCGGGTCGCCATCCACGGGCCGCCCTCCCACCCGCCCCGGGGAGAGGAGTCGAGCTGGGGTGGAGAGGCCAAGGTCGCCGGCCGGGCCGTGCCGACCGGCGAGCTCCGCGACGACGACGGGAACGTGCACGGCGAGGGCTTCCGCCTGGACCTGGCCGAGGTCGTCGTGACGGGTCTGGACGAGTCGGCGACGATGCTCGTCGTCGAGTGGTGGACGCCCGAGGCAGGCCGCCGGCGCGTCGAGCGGGCGTAGCGCAGGTCGGGCGTAGCGCAGGGGCGGTGACCGCCGCTGTGGCGTGGAGGTGCCG
>CAZCEZ010000113.1:1208-4474 GCA_964497795.1 uncultured Acidimicrobiaceae bacterium
GTGCCGCCGAGCAGGCCGATCCGCGGCCCGCCCCCGGGCCCGGCACGCCCGCTGCCCTCGCCGTGCCCGTCGAATCCGCTGGGCGCCGTGCGCTCGGTGCGCCAGCATCCACGGATGCCCTTCGACGTCGCCCGCACCGGCGATCCGGCGGTCTCGCTCGACGCGCTCGCCGACCTCGTCGCCGCGGACCCGGTCGGCACGAACGTGGTGCACGGCCTCCTCGCTGCGGCGGCGACGTCGGGTGCATCGGTGGTGGTCCGGCTGGTTCGGGCCGAGGACGGCTGCGTCGGCGCGCTTGTCGGCGACGGTTCCTCGCTGCCGGCCGTGCTCACGCCGATGCCGGTCGGCGCTGCGGCCGCGCTCGGTCGTGCCGTCGGCAGCGAGGGCGATCGTCCGACCCTCGTCCAGGGTCCGGCTGCGGTCGCTGCGGCGTTCGCCGGAGAGCTGGCGACCGCAGCCGGGGTGCCGGCACGACCGACGGCCGGCGAGCGGGTCTACGAGGCCGGCGAGGTCGTGCTCCCCGCTGCGCCACCGGGTCGTCGACGCCTCGCCACGCGAGACGACGTCGACGTGGTCGTCGGGTGCTTCGAGGGCTTCGCCACCGACACCGGGCTCACCGCGACCCAGGGTCGCGATCGGGTGCGCGGGATGATCGAGGGTGGCCGGTTGCACGTGTGGGACGACGACGGCGTGGTGGGCTGCGTCGTCGCGCAGGACGGCTCGGCCGGCGTCCGCCGGGTCGGGTTCGTCTACACCGCCGACGGTCACCGCGGCCGTGGGATCGCAGCTCGCCTCACCGCGGAGGTGACCGAGGAGATCCTGGCCGGCGGCGACCGCGCGATCCTCTACACCCAGCTCGAGAACCCGGTGTCGAACGCGCTCTACCAGCGCATCGGCTACGTGCCCGTCGCCGACCACGTCCGCTACCGGTTCGATGCCGCCGCCTGAGCTGGTGGCGCGGCGGGCGTCGGCATCCGACGTCGAGGAGCTCACGTGGAGCGCAGGAGGCTCCTCCGTGCACCGGGCGGCGCTGCACGACGTCCGACGGCGGATGGACGCCGACGGGTCCGTCGAGCTCGTCGTGCTCGACGAGGCCGGCGTCGGCTCGGTGGCCGTCGGCGCAGTCGAGGTCTCCCACGAGTCCGGCGTGCCCACGCTGACGATGCTCGAGGTGCGACCCGAGCACCGCGGTCGTGGCATCGGGACGGCGCTCGTGCGCGAGCTGGAGGACCGGCTCCGTCGACGCGGCTGGTCGTGGGCCCGGCTCGGCGTCGAGCAGTCGAACCCCGACGCTCGGCGGCTGTACGAGCGGCTCGGCTACCGGGTCGTCGGCGTCGAGGTGGATGGGTGGGACGAGCTGCGGGCCGACGGCACGATCGGTCGGTACGAGACGACGTTGGACGTGCTCGTGCACGACCTCGGCGAGCCGACCCACGGGCCGTGGGACCCGATGCCGATCGACGAGGTGGTCGCGCTCCTCGATGGCGCACCGTTCCGGTGGTGGGTGGCCGGTGGCCAGGCCCTGGAGCTGCACGCCGGCCGGTCGTGGCGGGCGCACGCCGACCTCGACGTCGGGATCTGCCGGACGGATGCCCCCGCACTGCAGTCCTGGGCGTCCCGGATGGACCTCCACATCGCAGCGGACGGTCGGTTGACGCCGTGGCGAACGCAGGCGATCGGCGAGGACGAGGGCAACGTGTGGTGCAGGACCGAGCCCGACGGACCGTGGCGCCTCGACGTGCTCGTCGGCGACGGCTCGGACCACGAGTGGATCTACCGACGGGACCGATCCGTCCGTCTGCCGTGGGATCGAGCGGTGCGTCGGACCGTCGACGGCATCCCGTACCTCGCTCCGGAGGTGCAGCTGCTCTTCAAGAGCAGGGGTCTCCGGGCCAAGGACACCGCCGACGCCGAGATCGTGGCACCGTCGCTCGACGTCGGGCGACGTCGCTGGCTCGCAGGCGTCCTCGACCCCACCCATCCCTGGCACGCGCTCCTCGCCTGATCCGGGGCGCGCTCGTGACCCGACGGCGAACAGGCGCAGCATCGGGTCACGGCAGATGTGGGCTGCTCAGGCAGCGACGGAGGTCCGCCCGTCGGGTGGTGCGTGCGCATCGTCCCACCGGTCGACGGCGATCCAGCGCTCCGCGTGCTCGTCGAAGTGGAGCGACCAGCCGGCCTCGTGCACGAGCCGGTGGTGGAAGCGGCACAGCAGGATCCCGTTGCGGGTCGTCGTCGGACCGCCCTCGGCCCTGGGATGCGGGTGGTGGGTGTCGCAGTGCTTCGGCGGCCGCCGACAGCCCGGGAACGCGCAGCAGCCGTCTCGTGCCGCGATGGCCCGGCGTTGCGTGGTGCTGAACCGCTCGGCTGCCGGGTTGGCGTCGATGGCGCCTCGTCGGCCGGCGAGCAGCACCGCCGACAGGCGGGCGTCGCACAGGAAGCGCTCGGCCGCGCAGGTGGCGAGGTGCCAGCCCTCGGCACGGACGTCGATGTCGTCGAGGTCCCAGGGCTCGGAGCGTCCCCCGAGGGTGCGCAGGTCGATGGTGACCGAGACCGTCGCCCCGGACCGGGGTCGGACGCGACGCCGCTCCCGTCGGCGGACGGCTGCGCCCTCGGCACGGATGCGACGACGGGCGAGCCCGAGGTCGTCCAGTCCTGGCTCGGCCATCGCCCGGTCGAGGTCGTCCAGGTCCGTCCAGCCGTCTGGTGGCGCCTCGTCGTCCACGTCTCCGGCCTCGCATGCGTGGGTCAGGGCGTGGTGGGCGAGGTCGTCGAGCGCATCGGCCCGTCGTTCTGCCGCCGTCCGAACGTAGGGGGCGTCCTGGGGGTCCGGGCCGGCGTCGAACGCGTCCAGCGCAGCCGCGACCGTGTGGAACGCCGAAGGTGGCAGCGAGCCGTGCACCTCCCCGCCGCCGAACAGGCGAGGCACGAGGTGGAGCCGGTGGTCGAGCACGCGTCGCGGCTGGAGGTGCTCGTCGCAGCGTTCGGCCCAGCGGCGGAGCACCCGGATGAAGTCCTCGCCGTCGGGAAGCCCGTTGGAGGCTCGGAGCAGCGCGTCCAGCGACTCGGGCAGGAATCGGGCCCGCTCGGCCGTCGCCACCCTGGCCAACGCCTCCGCTCGGGCCAGGGGCAGCGCGCCCGATCGGATCGCCTCGTGCAGCTCCGGTGTGCCTGCGCAGCGCTCGGCGAGCCCGAGCAGGGAGCGTCGCTCCGCTGCGCCCATGGGGAGGTGCGCCCGCACCCAGTCGTAGGCGGACCGGGCGCCC
>CAZCEZ010000113.1:4574-10909 GCA_964497795.1 uncultured Acidimicrobiaceae bacterium
CGGGCGCCCCTCCCCGACGGGACCCGGCAGCAGGGGGATGGCTGTCAGGCAGCATCCGACGGCGACAGGGGCGGCCCGCTGGCCGACCGAGCTGGTCGCGGGCCCACCGGATGGTGGGCTGTCGGAGCGGCTCCACACGACAGCGGCGGCGATGCGTCTCCAAGTCGGACACCTCCGAGGGGCACGGCGCGAGACACTGGGTCCGTGGACGAGCTGGGTGACGACCGGTCGCTGGGCGATGTGCGCGTCGCTCGAGGGTTGGTCGACCCTCGGGTGGTGGCTGACCTCCGTGACGAGATCTGGGGGTGGCTCGAAGCCGATCGGGGTGTCCTGCGCACCGATCGAAGGACGTGGCCGCGCGGCATCGTGTCCCAGCTGCACGGCATGACCGAGCGCGGCATCCTCATGCGATGCGAGACGCCCGAGGTGCGCAGCGTCGTCACCTCGATCCTGGGACCAGATCACCCCACCACGCAGCCGGGTTGGCAGCTGCTCCTCTCGTTCCCGACGGAAGGCGAGTGGTCGGTGCCGCACAAGACGTGGCACCTCGACCTGCACGCCTCGGGGGACCCCGTGGGGTCCCAGGTCGCCAGGGTGTTCGTCGTCCTCGACGCGCTTCGACCTCAGGGGGGCGGGACGATGCTCGTGGACGGCTCCGCGACCCTGATCCGCCGGATGGTGCAGGAGTCGCCCGACGGCGATGCCGGCCGGTCGGCGGAGGTGAAGAAGCGCCTGAAGCGGCAGTCGGACTGGTACGAGGCGCTGCTGTCCGACGGGGGTTCGGACCGTGAGGCGCGGCTGCTCGCTGGCGAGGCCGTCGAAGGAGTGCCGACGCGCGTGGTCGAGATGACGGGCTCCCCGGGCGACGTGTGGACCATGGACCAGTGGACGCTCCACTCGCTCTCGGAGAACCTCGATGACCGGCCCCGGATGGTCGCGACCAAGTGGTTCTGGCGGACCCCGCGGCGCTGAAGGCGGTTCCGAGCCCCGCCCGGCACACCCGCACAGACGTGCCGGCGGTCCACAGGTCGGCGAGTGGCCCGCTCGTGGGCGCCGGCCGCACCGGTCATCCAGAGAGGGCTGGACAGGCCCGCGACACCACCGGCAATCGGCGTCACGTCGGCCGCTACGTTCGGTCCGTGAAGTGGACCGGAGCGCTGCTCGTGCTGCTCGCTCTTGCGGCCCCTGCGTGCGGTGACTCGGCGGGAACCGTGGAGCGCGAGTCCTGCTCTGCAGTCGGCGCAGTCGGAGCTGCACTCGACGAGGTGCGGGCGGCGGAAGGTGACACCGACGCAGCTGCCGTCGGCTTCGGTGCGGCTCGGGATGCATTCGGAACGATCGTCGCTCCGGACGGGCTGCTCCCTGCGTGGGATCTGGCCTCGGAGGCCCTCCGGTACTACGCGACGTCGGCAGCCGCTCCGGAGACCCCGACTCGTTCCGAGTCGGAGGTGAGCAGCTGGCGGGAGGCATTCGGTGAGATCACCCAGTTCGGGATCGACGAATGTGGATACGGCTGGAGGACACCGTTCGACGACTGCCGACCAGGCTCGCCGCCGGAGGGTGCGGCCGAGCTCCGGATCCTGTTCCCCTGCGCGACGTAGCTCGTGGGCCCGCCTCACCGAGTACCGGTGCGCTCGGGTCGACGACGAGGGAGGAGAGATCTCCGGTGGGTGCCTGCGTTCAGTCGTCGATGACGTCGAGGCCGTCGGCACGGAGCCGTTCGATGTCGTCGAGCATGCCCTGGAGGACCTCTGGCGGGTGTCCCTCCCAGTCCTCCACCTCGCCGACGATCCGCACGGGGTGGCGCGTCCGGTACGACCGGGTCACGTTGCCAGGGAACCGCTTGTTGGTGACGTTGGGGTCGTCTTCGAACGGTCCGGTCGGCTCGACGATGTAGACGCGCTCGCGGCCACTCCCGCCTCGGAGCCCGACGGCCAGTTCGGCACCCCACACGGCCGCCTCGAGCAGCGCGGCGAAGTAGACGTGGTTCGCGACTCGCCCTTCGTGGAAGTTCGAGCCACGACCGGGAACGAGCTCGTCGCCGATCTCCAGGTCGGCGTCGGTCCCGTGGAAGAAGGGCCCGTGGACGTGGCCGCACCTGTCGAAGGTCACCGGGACCCATGCGGTGCCGTCCGCCTCGCTGATCGCTTCGGCGATCGACTTCAGGTGCGCTGGCTTCGGGTCCTGGCTCACCACTCCTCCACACGGGCGTCGAAGACCGCCGGGTCGTGACAGCGATGCGCGCGGGCTCGTCGCCGTGGCGGTACGCGCAGGGCGACGTCGAACGACCGACGCCGGTGCGCGCTCATGGGAGTGAGCGCCGAGCGGCGGGGGCGTCGCTGCCCGAGGCGTCGACGCGAGCCCTGCGCGCCAGGAGCCGGTCGGCGAGCAGCTCGTACGACCGCACGCGTGCCGCGTGGTCGTGGGTGATGGTGACGACCATGACCTCGTCCACGCCGTGGGCCTCGGCCGTGGCCCGCACGCCCTCGGCGACCCGGTCGGCCGAGCCGAGCACGATGCTGCGCCCCGCGCCGCCGCGCCCGATGCGCAGGCCGGGACCGGGCGAGTCCGGGCCGGGCACGCCGAGCTCGCTGCCCTCGGCCGACCACGGCTCGACGCCCCAGGCGTGCAGCATCGCCTCGGCGTCCTCGACCGACGGGAAGGGTCCGGGCCGACCCTGGCGCAGCCACCGGCGCCACACCTGCAGCGACGTGGCGGCCCGCTCGGCCTCGGCGTCGGTGTCGGCGGCCAGCACCGACACGCACACCATCCCGGTCGGCTCGGGCAGCAGCACCGGCTCGAAGCGCTCGCGGTACGAGGCGAGGGCGGCCGGGCCGGCGTCGGGGGAGATGAACCCGGCGAAGCAGTACGGCATGCCAAGCCGGGCGGCGAGGGCGGCGCCGTAGGCGGAGGAGCCCAGCATCCACGGCACGGGTCCACCGGGTCCCCGCGGCCCGGCCACCACGCCCTGCCACCGCGAGCCCTCGCCGTGGCGGTCGTGGACCCAGGCGATCAGGTCGACCACGTCGTCGGGGAACGTGTCGAGGCGCTCGGCCTGCTGGCCCAGGGCCGACGCCGTCCTCGGGTCGGTGCCCGGCGCCCGGCCGACGCCGAGGTCGATGCGCCCCGGGTGCAGCGTGTGGAGCACCCGGAACTGCTCGGCCACCTTCATGGGGCGGTAGTGGGGGAGCATGACCCCGCCCGAGCCGACCCGGATGCGCTCGGTGGCCGCGGCCAGGTGGGCGATCAGCACCTCCGGCGCGGTGCCGGCGAGCGCGTCGGACCCGTGGTGCTCGGACACCCAGTACCGGTGGAAGCCGAGCGCGTCGGCCCGGCGGGCCAGGTCGGTGGTGTTCCCGAGCGCGTCGGCCGCGGTGGCGCCGGCCGGGATCGGGGACTGGTCGAGGATCGACAGCCGCATCGTGGACGAGCCAACCACGTCGGTCGACCTTGACCATGCCGACCACCAGGTGTTAGGTAGGCCTGACATGTTGGCTCCCTTCCTCGTGATGGTCCGCGAGGGCTTCGAGGCCGCCCTCGTGGTGACCCTGGTGTTCGCCTACCTGCGCCGCATCGGTCGGCTCGACCTCGGCCGGGCCGTGTGGGTCGGCGTGCTCGCTGCCGCAGGGGTCTCGGTCGGCGTCGGTGCGATCGTGCGGGTCACGATCGGTGAGCTGGCCGGCGAGGCACGACTGCGGGCCTTCGCCGCCATCTCCCTCGTCGCCGTCGCCGTGCTGACGTGGATGGTGTTCTGGATGCGCTCGCAGGCCCGGGCCATCCGCCCAGAGCTGGAGTCTCGGGTCGACGCAGCGCTCACGGCGCCCCGGGTCGGCCTGACCCTCACGGCGGTGGCCTTCGTCGCCGTGCTGCGCGAGGGGATCGAGGCCGCCCTGTTCGTGCTCGCCCTCTCCGACCGGGCCGCGCCAGGCCCCCTGCTGCTCGGTGCCGGCGGCGGGCTCGCCGTTGCCGGTGCGCTCGCTGCGCTGGTGTACGCCGGCGGCCGTCGGATCCCGCTCCAGCGCTTCTTCCAGGTCACCGGCGTCGTGCTCATCGTGTTCGCGGCCGGCCTGCTGGCCCGCTCGGTGCAGCTGCTGCAGGGCGCGCACGACCTCGGCTCCCTGAACCTCGACGGCGTCTACGACGTGCGCTCGGTCCGGTGGTTGACGGTCGACACCGAGGTCGGCCGGGCGCTGGCCGCCATGCTCGGCTGGGACCCTCGCCCGTCCATCGAGCAGGTCGTGGTGTGGGTCGGGTACGTCGTGCCCGCCGTGTGGTTGTTCCTCCGGACCGGCCCGGGCCTTCAGGCACGCCCGTTCCGGGCGGGCACGCCCTCGACGGCCCCCTAGTCCACGAGCGCCTGGTACAGCGTCGCGGCCAGCTGGCGTCGGATCGGGTAGGTGGAGCTGGGCAGCAGCTGGGTCAGGAACACCAGCGTGAGCTCCTCGGCCGGGTCGATCCGGAAGGCCGTCGACGCCGCGCCGCCCCAGCCGTAGTCGCCGGGCGAGCCGATGGCGGTGTTGCGCTGGGGCGACACGTTCACCGAGAAGCCGAGGCCGAAGCCCATGCCCTCCATGGCGACCTCGGTGAAGCCGACCTGGCCCATGTCGTTCAGGTCGCACCCGCCCGGCAGGTGGTTGGAGGCCATGTAGGCCACGGTGCGCGGCGACAGCAGGCGCACCCCGTCGAGCTCGCCACCCCGGGCCAGCATCTGGGTGAAGCGGTGGTAGTCGGCGAGCGTCGACACGAGGCCGCCACCGCCCGAGAGCATCGCCGGCGGCTTCAGGTAGCCGGACCGGTCCCACCGGTCCATGACGCTGGTCGTGCCGCCGAAGAAGAGGTGGTTGGTGGTGAAGCGCTCCCGCCGCTCCTCGCCCTCCACCCAGAACGCCGTGTCGGGCATGCCGAGCGGCTCGAAGATCTCGCGCCGGAAGAACTCGTCGAGCGACACGCCGCTGATCGCCTCGACCAGCGCGCCGCACACGTCGGTCGACATCGAGTAGCACCACGACGAGCCGGGGTCGAACTGCAGCGGGAGCGATCCGAGCAGCGCGACGGTCTCGGCCAGGTCCGCCTTGGACGGGGAGAAGTCGCCGAGGCTCCGGGCCCGGTACATGGCGTCGACGGCGTGCTGGTGCTGGAAGCCGTAGGTCAGGCCGGACATGTGCGTGAGCACGTCGTGGACGGTCATCTCGCGGCGCGGTTCGCGGGTCTGCAGGTTCGTCTCGTCCCCGGCGACGTACACCCGCTGGCCGGCGAAGGCGGGCAGGAAGCGCGACACCGGCTCCTCCAGCAGGACCTCGCCGCGCTCGTAGAGCATCATCAGCGCCACGCTCGTGACCGGCTTGGTCATGGAGTAGATCCGCACGATCGCGTCGTCGTGGATCGGGCGGTCGCCGTCGCGGTCGGCCCAGCCGTAGGAGTCGACGTGGACGACCTCGCCCCGCCGGGCGACGAGGGTCTGCACGAACGGGAAGCGGCCGTCGTCGACGTAGGCGTGGGTGACGGCGTCGATGCGGGCGAGGCGGGCCGGGTCGAAGCCGGCCTCGTCGGGGTCGATGGTGGTCTCGATGGGCACGGGGCGACCCTAGGCAGCGGGGCGCGCCCCACGTCGGGCGTCTTGACCGGCAGGGGGTCGTGGTGCTGCGATGCGGGCCGGTCGACGGGGGTCGACCGGCCCGTCCGGGCCTCCGCACGCACGACACGACAGGGGGCGCCACGATGGCGACCGAGACCACGACCACGGCCGACGAGCAGCGGGTGATCGACGCGACCGAGGCGCTGCTCGCCGAGTGCCACCCCAAGGAGCACGACAAGGTCACCTTCCGGGGCGCCGTGTTCGACGCCGGCCTGGCCTGGATCCACTTCCCCGAGGGCGAGGGCGGCATGGGCCTGCCCCCGAAGCTGCAGCGCATCAGCGACGCCATGATCCGCGAGGCCGGCGGCCCGTCGATGGACCAGACGCAGTTCTTCGGTCTGGCCCTGGCCGGCCCGACCGTGCAGACCCACGGCAGCGAGGAGCTGAAGGGCCGCACGCTGCGCCGGATGTACACGGGCGAGGACGCCTGGTGCCAGCTGTTCTCCGAGCCCGGCGCCGGATCCGACCTCGCCGGCCTGGCCTGCAAGGCCGTGCGCGACGGCGACGAGTGGGTCGTCACGGGTCAGAAGGTGTGGAACACCATGGCCCACCTCGCCGACAAGGGGATGCTGGTCGCCCGGACCGACCCCGACAAGCCCAAGCACAAGGGCCTGACCTACTTCATGGTCGACATGCACGCCCCCGGCGTCGAGGTGCGGCCGCTGCGCCAGATCACCGGCGAGGCCGAGTTCAACGAGGT
>CAZCEZ010000114.1:0-10884 GCA_964497795.1 uncultured Acidimicrobiaceae bacterium
GGCCAGGGTGAGGTCGGCGACGCGGGCGGTCATGCGCCTGCGGGGGAGGGGTAGGACGGCGGCTGGTCCGACGCGGGTCGCTCGTCGAAGAAGGTGGGCGCGTCCCCGGTGAACACCTCCGGAGGGCCCGAGGGCAGCTGTCCGGGCAGGTAGCGGCGGGCGCCAGCGACGTAGCGGTACATGCCGGTGCCGTTGTTCCCCACCTGGTCGGGCCCGACCGCGGTCCGGTCCCACCAGATCTCGGTGATGTCGTCCCAGGCGGTCAGGTCGACCCGGGGCCACAGCCCGTGGTTCCCGTAGGACAGCAGCGGCGCCGTGGGTCCGCCCCCGGTCGGCGGGTACGAGAAGAGCCCGCCCTGGAAGCTCTGCGGGGTCAGCTGGGGGCCCGCCAGGTGGATGCCGGTGAAGATGGGGAACACCGAGCTGTAGATCGTGCTGTAGACGTTGTCCGCGGTCGGCGGCCGACCGTGGTGCCAGACGTGCAGGCGGTACGGGTCGGACTGGGTCGGCTCGAACAGGGCCGCCAGGTACGAGATCCCGAAGGCCCGCTGCCACTGCTCCTGGTCGTAGGTGCGACCGAACAGGTTCGAGTCGGTGAGGGCCGACCCGGTGACGATCCACTCGGGGAACCACCTCTGGTTCGTGGCCTCCTTGGTGAAGATGGCGGGGGCGATCGGGTCGCCGGAGAAGATCACGCTGGTGACGCCGTCGGACTTCATGCGGGAGATGACGGCGCTGGCCTGGCTCTGGAGCGTCGAGGCGTCGAACGCGTACTCGATCCGGTTGACCTGCACGCCGCAGCCGGCGACCAGCTCCTCGAAGTAGTCGGCCCCCGCCGTGAACTCACGAGCCTCGTTGTCGAGGTACAGGAACCCGAACCGGCGCTGCTCGTCGCTCATCGGGTCCGCCGGTGTGTTCCGGAACCCGGCGTGCTCGGCCGGGCGGCCGGCGAGTCGCTTGCAGACGTAGTCGGCCCGGTGGACGTAGCCCTGGGTCGAGGACATGAGCGTCGTGTACCCGAGGAACGGGCTCGACCCCTCGTAGAGCTCCTGGGGCTTGGACACGCCGCAGATGCAGACGATGCCCCGTGAGGCGATGGTCTGGGCGAAGGCGTTGGACACCGAGCCGTCCGTGGGTGCCGTCACCAGGAACGGCTTCAGCTCGGTGGCGATGTCGATGGCGTCGGCCTGGGCGGCGGCGTCGTCGTCGGCTGCGCCACGGGCGTCGTAGACGACGACCTCGATGGAGCGACCCCAGGTGTTGTAGTGCGCAGCGAACAGGTCGACGTAGTCCTGGAAGCTGGCGATGACGTCCTCTCGGGAGTTGGCTGCGCCTGCTGCCGCGAGCGCCGCGCCCACGGCCGGGTCGACCTCGGGCACGTAGTAGACGATCCGGATGGAGTCGGCCGTGACGCCCGAGGACGTGGCTCCGCCGTTGTCGCCGGTGTGGGCGGCCACGCACGGGGCGGCGTAGATCGTGGGGATGGCGACCCGTCCCGTGGCGGGGTCGCAGTTGGCCACGAGCGGGACGTCCCCGCCGCCGCTCTGCTGCGGGGTGGCGCCGCCCCCCTGCCCGCCGGCCGGTGATGTCGTCGCGGTCGCGCCGCCGGCTCCGCCGGACGGCGCCTGACCCGCCGCTCCGGGTGTGGTCGAGGGTCCGCCAGCGGTGTTCGATGCCGTGCCCGGTGCGGACGGCACGCCGGAGGCAGTCGTGCCCCCGGTGGTCGCGCCGCCGAGATCGGCCACGGGCGCCGCGATGCCGCCGGCGCTCACCTCGCCATCCCCGTCGGGCGCCGTCGACAGCACAGCGAGGAAGAGGACGGCGGCGACGAGGGCGACGAGGTGCCGGTACGGACCGATCCGCTCGACGAGGGTCCCGGTTGGTGGGGTGGGCATGGTCAGCCTTTCGCTCGCAGCGGCTCACGGCGGCGCTGGCGTCGTGGAGGGGTGGGCGTCTCGGTCGGCTCGGTGGTCGCAGCGCCGGAACGGTCGATGGCGGCTTGGTCCTGGCCGAGGTAGGAGGCGATGACGTGGGGATGGGCGAGTACCTCGCCGGGCGTGCCGCTGGTGACGACACGGCCCAGATCGAGGGCGACGAGCCGGTCGGCGAGACCGGAGATCAGGGGCATGTCGTGCTCGATGACGATCAGGGACGCGTCGGTCAGGTCTCGCAGGGTCCGCAGCACGGGGCCCAGGGCCTCGGTCTCGCGCTGGGCGATGCCGGAGGAGGGCTCGTCGAAGAGGATGACGGTCGGCCGGTGGGCGGCGATGCAGGCGAGGTCCACCATCCTGCGGGTGCCGGTGGAGAGGTCACCGATGAACTTGTCGTAGTACGCGCCGAGACCGAAGGCGTCGACGAGCTCGTCGACCTCCAGCTCGATGCGGGCCTCGCTCGCTGCCCAGGCGGGGAGCCGCAGCGCTGCGGCCAAGGGGTCGCGGACGTCGGCCGAGCGCTCCAGCGCGACGGCCACGGTCTCGGACACCGTGAGCCCCGGGAACAGCCGGGCGTCCTGGAAGGAGCGCCCGAGTCCGGCCCAGGCCCGTCGGTCCGGTCCGAAGGACGTGACGTCGACGCCGTCCAGCTCGAGCGTCCCGGCGTCCGGCGTGACGTAGCCGGACAGGAGGTCGAACAGGGTCGTCTTGCCGGCACCGTTGGGGCCGATGAACCCGAGGATCTCCCGGCGACCGAGCTCGAAGCCAACGTCGGACACCGCCGTGATGCCGCCGTAGGACTTGGTCAGCCCGGTGGCTCGCAGCACGGGGTGCGCCAGGTCCACCACCCGCTCCTCGCGGTTCGAGGCAGCCAGCCGTGGAGCGTCCGCACCTGGGCTGCGCTCATGCGAGACGTGCTCGGTGCCGGCGTCGCCCTCGGCCTGGAGGCTGCCGGCGCCCTGGAGGAAGACCGATCGCAGGATGTCGGGTTGGTCGAGGAGATCCCGGGTGCGCCCGCGGAACCGGACCTCGCCCTTCTCCAGGAAGTAGGCGGTGTCGGCGATCGTGAGTGCGACGTTCACCGACTGCTCGACGACGACCAGCGTCGTCCCTCGTTCGCGCATCGCTCGGACGATGCCGAGCAGGCGCCCGACGATGGTCGGTGCCAACCCGAGGCTGAGCTCGTCGATCATGAGGATGCGGGGCTCGAGGATGAAGGCCTGTCCGAGCGTGAGCATCTGCTGCTCGCCGCCGGACAGGTTCCCGGCCGGCTGGTCCCACCGCTCTCGGAGCACGGGGAAGTGGCCGAGCACCTCCTCGATGGCCGCTGCCAGCGCGTCGGGTTCCTTGCGGCGCATCCATCCGGCGATCTGGAGGTTCTCGGCGACGGTCAGCTCGGGGAAGACGCCCTTGCCGCCGGGGACCTGGATGATCCCCCGGGCGGCGATGTCCTGGGGACCGGCGTGGGTGATGTCCTCGCCGTCGAAGACGACGGCGCCGGCCGATGCCGGGAGCAGACCCGAGATCGCGCGGAGCAGCGTCGACTTGCCGGCACCGTTGGTCCCCAGGAGCGCGACGGCATCGCCTTCGCGCACCTCGAGGTCGACGCCGAAGAGCACCTGGACGTTGCCGTAGGCGACGTCCAGGGAGTCCACGGCGAGCAGGGGGCGGGGACCGTCGGTGGCCTTCGTCGCCGCGCGGGCGCGGGCCGACGTGCGGACCCGGTCGATGTCGGCGAGCACGAAGCGCGACCCGGAGGCGAGGAGGAAGCAGCCGAGCAGGAAGATCGGCACGAGGACGAGCAGGCCGGCGCGGATCCCGCCGCCGTCGGCGACGCCGCCGACGATCAGCAGGACCGGCACGCCGGCGAGCGCGAACAGGGACCCGAAGGAGAACCCGAGGGAGCGCACGCGGGGCGGGAGGGTGAGCGAGAGCACCGAGGCGATGCCGGGGAGCACGGCGCCGAGGACCGACGTGGCGCCGATGTTGGCGGCGACGGCGAGCGGAAGGTTCGGGGAGAGCGCGAAGGCCACGAGGAACCCGGAGGTGATGCATCCCATGACCGCGACGAGGCGGAGCACGGCGGAGGGGTCGCGCTCGGCCATGCGGGTGGCGATCGGGATGAAGACGAGGATGCCGACGAGCTGGAACGGCTCGGCGACGGCGGCGATGAGCCCGCGGCCGGCCTCGTTCACGCCGAAGACGTCCTCGTAGAAGATCGAGGTGAGGCTCACGAGCCCGATGAGGGAGAGCGCGAGGAACGGCAGGGACTGCCAGATCCTTCTGACGGTGCGCACGTCCCAGCAGGTGCGGAAGCCCTCACCGAAGCCGGGCGGCCGCTCCTCGGCGGACTCGACGGCCGCACCGTCGGGTTCGAGCTCGAAGCGGCCGCGCACGGGCTCGTGCAGCCGGCGGGAGGCGATGACGACGAGGACGATCGTCGGGATGGCGAGCACGACGAAGGGCACCCGCCACGAGAACAGCGCGGCGAGGACACCGGCGATCACGGGCCCGAGGAACTGCCCGATGGAGTTGCCGGCGCGGTGGAAGCCGAACACGGCCGGCCGGCTCGCCGGGCGGTAGTGGTCGCTGAGGAGGGAGTCGTGGGTCGGACCGACGACCACACGACCGAGCGCGGAGCCCGACCTGGCGAGCAGGAGGATCGCGACGGTCGGCGCGAAGCCCGTGAGGAGCGAGAACCCGGCCCACCCGGCGGCGCCGGTCACCGCGATGCGGGTCCGACTGCGGCGGTCGGCGAGGAACCCGACGAAGGGCTGGAGCCCCAGGGCGAGGGTGGCGACGAGGGCCACCACCGTGAGGATCCCCTGGTTGTCGAGCCCGAAGTGGTCCCGGATCTCGGGGGTGAGGATCGCGAACGCCGAGCGGTCGAACTCGTCGACGGTGTTGAGCAGGAACAGCAGGAGCAGCGGCAGCGTGGCCTGGTCGCCGATCGCGGTCCGGAAGGTCTCCCGGGGTCGCAGGACCGGCGCGAGCGCCTGCCGGACCCGCTCGCTCGTCGAGGCGCTCATCGGGTGCTCCCGACGGTGGGGCGGCCGGACGGCTCCGACGCATCGGGGTCGGCGGCCGGTGGATCTTCGACCAGCACGGAGGCGGGTTCCGCCTCCCAGGGTGATGCCTCCGCGTCCGGCTCGTCGGCGTCGTCGCGACGGTCCGCCGTGAGCGTCGGGACCTCGATGCCGCGTCGGGCGGCGACGATCCGCAGGAGCCGGTCCCGCCCCCGGTAGTAGAGGTCGCTGAACCCACCGGGGAGCAGGAGCAGCACCAGGATCAGGCCGATGCCACTCGTGAGGAACGACAGCAGCGGGCGGATGCCACTGGGGAACGAGGTCTTGAAGTAGTCGACGCCCTGGATGAGCGTCGATCCGAGGATCGCTCCGGGGATGGAGCCGAGCCCGCCGATCACGACCTGGATGAAGGCCTCCCGACTCTCGTCCACGCCGTACGCGGAGATCCCGAGCCGTCCCTGGTGGTGCACGAAGATGGCGCCGGCGGCGGCGGCCAGGAACCCGGCGAAGGCGAAGGCCGTGAGCTTCACGGCGGTGACGTTCACGCCGTACGCCTGCGCGCCTCGGGGGTTCTCGCGCACGGCGATGAGCACCCGGCCGATCCTGCTGGCCCGGATGGCGCGGACGGAGCCGATGGCCAGGACGAGCGCGGCGACGCACCACAGGTACATGCCCGTCTCGGAGCGGACGCTGATGCGCCCGAACAGGGGCGCTCGATCGATCGCTCCGGTCGGGAGCCAGTGCACGAACTCGGGGTTCAGCAGGTACGCGCTCGTCGTGATGGCGAAGGACATCGTCACGACGGCGAGGAACAGCCCGGTGATCCGCAGGGCCGGCAGCCCGATGAGCACCGCCACGGCAGCCCCGGCCAGCCCTCCGCCGAGGACGGCGAGGACGGGGTCGAGCCCGCGTCCGGCGGACAGGTGGCCGGCAACGGCGGCGCCGACGGCGAAGAACGCCACCTGCCCGAGGCTCACCTGGCCCGCCCATCCGGTCAGCAGCACCAGCGAGATGCCGACGATCGCGTAGAGGATGACGACGCCGAGGATGTTGAGCTGGCCGTCGCTGGCGACGAGGGGGAGGGCGAGGAGGACGAGCGGGCCGCCGATCTCGATCACGCGCTTGCCCCAGACGACCTCCGGCAGTCGCTTGAGCTGCCTCGGGATCGGTCGCACCGGGCGGCTCGCCTGCCAGTTGGAGGCATCCGCGTCCTCGCGCCGCTGCCGCCCGCCGGACTGGAGCAGCAGCGCCCCGATGATGACGACGAAGAGGATCGGATCCACCAGCTGGGAGCGGCCGGTGGAGAAGACGATGGCGGACTCGAGCATCCCGAGCCCGATGCTGGCGGCGACGATGACGCCCATGCGCTCCATGCGCCCCACGACGCAGGCGGCCAGGGCCCGGACCAGGACGGTGGGCCCCAGCACGCTGCCGATCGGCAGCCCGAGGATCCCGGCGCGCAGGAAGATGGCGACGGCTGCGAGCAGCGTCGTGATAATCCACACGACGGTCTGGACCCGCTTCACCGGTACGCCGAGCAGGGCCGCACGGTCGGCGCTCTGCGCCGTCGCCCGGATCGCCACGCCGACGTCGGTCGCCCGGAAGAACAGCGTGAGCGCACCGATGACGAGCGGCACGGCGATCATCGCGATCAGCTCGTTGGCGTTGAAGACCACGCCGGTGACGACGAACTCGAGGTCGACCGGTGGCGGGATGACGTTCTGCGGGCTGGCCCGGTCGAACAGGTTGGGCAGTGCGGTCGTCACGCCGGCGAGGATCTGGGACAGCCCGATCGTGACGACGGTGAGGATCAGGCGGGGAGCGTTGAAGAAGCGCCGGATGAACACGAACTCGACGAGCGCCCCCAGCAGCACGGCGACGACGAGCACGACCGGCACCGCGACGAGGTAGGGCAGGCCGGAGGACAGGACGAGCAGCGCGCCGAACGCCGCCGGGATGCCACCGAGATCGCCCTGCGCGAAGTTGATCACGCGGTTCGAGCGGTAGGTCAGCGCGATGCCGAAGGCGACCAGCGCGGTGAGCCCGCCCACGACGGCGCCCTTGAGGAGCACGCCGAGGGGTGCCGGCCAGAGGTGGTCCTGGATCGCGTACAGGACGATGAGGTCGGCCGCGAGGAAGCAGATCCACCTCGCCCGGCTCGATCGCACCACCTCGCCGATCCCTCGGCGATCACCCACGAATGCAGACACGCTCTGCTGTTCCCCCAGCTCGACTTCCCCCAGATGGTCACCGCTGCGGGCCGGCCCTCCGGCCCGCAGGCGGTGCGTGCACGCAGCGTCAGGCTGCGGCGACGGCCTTCCTCGGCACCCGGGCCTCCCCCAGGAGCTCGGCCATGTTCTCGTAGTAGAAGCGGTGCTTCGCGTCCTCCGAGACGTCGGCCATCGTGTCCTCGAACTTGGCCAGGGGGTCGCGGCCGCCCTCGGGGTGGGGGTAGTCGGTGGAGAACATGAACAGGTCCTCGCCCGCCTGGTCGATCATCCAGCCGACGTCCTCGCCCGGGAACGGGGTGAACTTGAGGTGCTTGTGCACGTACTCGCTCGGCGCGAGCTGCAGGTCCTGCAGCGGCTGCTCGTTGCGGCGGAACGCCCGCTGGGCGAACTCCAGGTCGCGCAGCCACGACACCACCCAGGCGGCGCCCTCCTCGATCACTCCGCCTCGCAGGTTCTCGAACTTGTCGAACATCCCGTCGAGGATCATCGCCCCGAGGAAGAGCCGCGGCGAGTGGTTGATGGCGAGGTAGTCCTTGGACCGGATGTTCTCGCCACCGCCGAGGTGGTCCTTCACCGGGCGACCGTTGTTGTGGAAGGCGCGGTCGAGGAGACGTCCACCGCCTCCCACGTGCAGGACGAAGGGCATGCCCGACTCGTCGAGCAGCCGCCAGAAGGGATCGAAGTCGGGATGGGTCGGCGACTTGTCACCGGCCGCCGTCGACGGGATATGCACGGTGGTGCACCCGATCTCGATCGCCTCCTCGAGGCACGCCACGGCGCGGTCGCGGTCGACCGTGGGCACCCAGGCCACGGGCAGGAGGCGCGGATCGTCCTTGCAGAAGTCGACGAGGGCCTTGTTGTGGGCCGCGCTGCCGGCGTAGAGCAGGTCGAGGTCCTTGCCCGCGAACCAGGCGTTGGCGACCGTGGCGAAGACGAGCTGGCCGTCGAAGCCGAAGAGGTCGAGGACGTGGCTGCGCTCGGCGGGGTCGAACGCGCCCATGGCCGACCAGCCCTTGTCACGGAGCAGACGCTCCTCGGCCTCGGCCCGGGCCTGCTCGTCGGCCGACCGCTTCGCAGCGGCCTCCTCGGCGGCATCCGTGACGGGCTTGATGAGATCGCGACCCCGGAGCCGCTCGCGCATGTCCTCGACGATGAAGTCGTCGAGGAAGCCTGGCAGCTCCATGACGTGGCTATCCGCGTCGAGCATCGGGCGTCCATCTGCGTAGGACAAGAGATCCCCCCAGAGATCGTGAAGTTGCACTGTGCAACCTCCGTGTCGGAGATCGAACCACATCTGGGTTGCAGTGTGCAACCAGATGATGTGGGAGGATGCCGACGTGGCCTCGACCCGGACCTCCCCTCCCCCTGCTCCGGCCAAGGGGACGCGTCTGAGCAGCGAGGAGCGCCGCTCGTCGCTCCTGGACGTCGCCAAGGAGCTGGTGACCGCCACCGGATCGGACGAGGTCACCATGGGCAACGTGGCCGAGCGAGCCGGCGTGACCCGCATGCTCGTCTACAAGCACTTCGAGAACCGCGAGGATCTGCTCGTCGAGCTCTACCGCCGAGAGGCCAAGCAGCTCGACCGGACCATCCGGGCGGCCGTGGTCGCCGCACCTGACGGGTTCGAGCCCAAGCTCCGCGCCTTCATCGTCGCCGTGGTCGAGGCCATCGACGAGCACGGCCCGTTCTTCAATCCCCTCCGATCGATCGGCCGCGACCAGGGCGCTCGGCAGGATCGGCGGGGCTGGGACCGGCGGACGTCGTCGTACTTCGTCGACCTCGCCGTGCGAGACCTCGGCGTCGACCCCGACGCCGCGACGACCGTGCTCGGCGTGATGCTCACCGGTGTGCAGTCGCTGATCGCGCAGGCCGGCTCGCGCCGCGGCCGCGACCGACGAGCCGAGCTGATCGACACCTTCGTCCTCGCCACCGTCGGGGCGCTCGTCCACGTGTCGGACCGGGCCGGTCACGAGACCGGCAGGTAGCGCTCCCGCAGCTCGCGCTTGCGCAGCTTCCCGGTCTCCAGTCGCGGGAGCTCGTCGACGAAGTCGTAGGACCGCGGGACCTTGAAGCCAGCCAGGTGGGCTCGGGCATGGGCGTCGAGCGCCGCAGCCAGCTCGTCACCTGCGGGGGCACCGTCGCGCGCTCGCACCACGGCCTTCACCTCCTCGCCGAACTCCGCGTTCGGCACGCCGATCACCGCCACGTCGGAGACGTCGGGGTGAGCGATGAGGCAGTGCTCCACCTCCGCCGGGTAGATGTTCACGCCTCCGCTGATGATCAGGTCGATGGCCCGGTCGCTCAGGTACAGGTAGCCGTCCTCGTCGAGGCGACCGACGTCGCCGAGCGTCGACAGGTCCCGTCGCCGGCTGGCGGCGGTCTTCTCGGGGGCGTTGTGGTACTCGAAGCGCTCACCGGAAGCCCGTCGGAACCAGATCTGGCCGGTCTCCCCCGCAGGCAGCGGCCGGCCGTCCTCGTCGTGGATCTCCACGTCGTACCCGGACACGACCCGACCGACCGTCCCCGGCCGCTCGACCCAGTCCTGCGGGGAGACCATCGTGAGCAGCCCGCCCTCGGTGCCGCCGTAGTACTCCCACACCACCGGGCCCCACCACTCGATCATCCGCCGCTTGACCTCCGGCGGGCAGGGCGCCGCCCCGTGCCAGACCGCAGCGAGGCTCGAGCCGTCGAAGCGGGATCGGACCTCGCCGGGGAGGTCCAGCAGGCGGATGAACTGGGTCGGGACCAGGTGGACGCCGGTGACGGCGTGCTCGTCGATCAGGTCGAGCACCTCGGCGGCGTCGAAGCGGTCTCGCATGACGATCCGGTTCCCGGCGAAGAGCGGCGGGACCGTCCAGGACCACTGGGCGGTGTGGTAGGCGGGCCCGCAGAGGAGCTGCGTTCCCCCCACCGGCATGCGCAGGCCGGCGCACGTCCCGGCCCCGATCGCAGGCCACACCGGCGGGCGCCCGGGGGCGGCCGAGGACGACCGCACGCCCTTGGGGTGCCCGGTCGTCCCCGAGGTGTAGAACATCGGCCCGCCCATGGTCTGGTCCTCGGGCTCGTCCGCCGGGCTGGCGTCGAGCAGCGCCTCGTAGGACGCGAACGACGGGTGGTCGCCGCCGATCACCAGCACCCGGGACGGGTCGAGCCCGGCGGCAGCCACGGCCTCCTCGGCCACCGCGAGGTGCCTGCGGTCCACGACGAGGGCCTCGGCCCCCGAGTCGGCCAGCACGTAGCCGACCTCCGGCGCGGTGAGGTGCCAGTTGACGGGTACGTAGCGCATCCCGCCGTGACCGGCCGCAGCGGCGACCTCGAAGAACTCGAAGGAGTTCCCGGTCAGCACCGCCAGGTGCGACTCGGCCTCGAGCCCCAACGAGCGGAGCCCGTGCAGCAGCCGGTTCGACCGCTCGTCCAGCTCGCCGAAGGTCCGCTCACCCGCCTCGGAGACGAGCGCGACCCGCGCCCGATCGTGCTCCACCAAGCCTGCGACCATGCCAGCCCCCTGATCCCTGGCGCCGACCCCCGGCGCTCCGAGCCGGGACGGTATGTCCGATTTGTTGCACTGTGCAACCGGCGCGTGTGGCGGGTCGGTCCACGGGGCGCGACCACGGAAGCGCCGCCGCACCGGACTCACCGCTCCGGGACCGCCCGCTCGACACCCGTTCGGGTGGAGCCCGGTCCGCTTGCTGGTGG
>CAZCEZ010000115.1:0-10746 GCA_964497795.1 uncultured Acidimicrobiaceae bacterium
GACGGCGTCGGCGGCGGCGTCGGCGGCCGGGGGGCCGGCAGGCGGGGTGTCGGCGGCGCCGGCGGGTGCGGGCACGACGGCGGTGGCGACGACGACGGCGAGCGCGGGCACGGCCAGCGCGACGGCGCGGGCACGGCGGGGCCGTGGTCGTCCGCCGAACGTGGCTTCGTGGGGTGTGGGCACCAGGTCTCCAGCTGCAACGACCGCCCGCCGCAACGCCTCGGGAGACGCTATCGGCCGCGCCGGCGCCGGTGTGAGCGCGCGGGCGCCGGGGTCAGCTCGGGTCGGCCGCCCGCACGGCGTCGTCCAGCCCCCGACCGTCCTGCTCCCGACCGGTCTGCTCCCGACCGGTCTGCTCCCGACGGCCCGGCTCGTAGTGGCTGGGCTCGACGCCCACCGCCAGCTCGATGCGCCGGACGCGCTCGAGGGTCCGCTGGGACACGACCCGGTGGCTGGCGACCAGGTCGGCGAGCACGCCGAGGGCGAACAGCTGCACGGCGGCGATGAACAGGACGCCGCCCAGCACGATCGACTGGAGGTGCCCGGAGCGGTCCCCGCGCACGATCCAGTCCCACAGGAACGGGCTCCACGCGGCGAGCGCGGCCACGAGGAGGGCGGCGGCGAGGATGGAGAAGACCCGCAGCGGCTCCCAGCCGGTGTAGATGCGGAAGATGGCCAGCATGTTCCGGCGGATGTAGGTCCACATGGACCCGAACAGGCGGGACTCCCGGGTCTTCTCGTTCGTCCCGACCGGCACGTGGGCCACGGCGGTGAGGCTCTTGCCGGCCTGGATGAGCGACTCGAGGGTGTAGGTGAACTTGGACACGACGACGAGGCCGAGGGCCGCGTCCCGGTTGTAGGCCCGGAACCCGGAGGTCGCGTCGGGGACGTCGGTGTCCGAGGCCTGGCGCACCACCCAGGACCCCAGCTTCTGGAGGCGCTTCTTGGTCGCCGAGAAGTGCTCGATCCCCATGACCTGCCGGTCGCCGATCACCATGTCGGCGTCCTTGGCCAGGATCGGGGCCACGAGGGCGGGGATGTCGGCGGCCGAGTACTGGTTGTCGGCGTCGGTGTTGACGATCACGTCGGCGCCGAGCTTCAGGCAGGCGTCGAGCCCGGCCTGGAAGGCGTAGGCCAGGCCCTTGTTGGACGTCAGGCGCACGACGTGGTGGACCCCGAGCTCCCGGGCGACCTCGACGGTGCGGTCGGTGGAGCCGTCGTCGATGACCAGGTACTCGACCACGTCGAAGCCCGCGACCTCGGTCGGGAGGTCGGCGATGGTCGCCGGGAGCTGGTCCTCCTCGTTGAGGCAGGGGATCTGGATGACGAGCTTCACGCTCGACGACGGTAACGGAGGCGGCCTCGGCGCTCCGCGTTCCCGGGCCGTCGGGGGGTCGCCCGGGGCGGCCGGGTGGTCAGCGCGCCGCGCCCTCGATCGCGGCGAGGAGGGGGGCGAGGTCGTCGACGGCGTGCCGGTCGCGGGCCACGGCCAGGGCGGCCTCGGCCATCGCCCGGGCCCGGGGCGGATCCGATCGCAGCGCGTCCACCGCCTGGCGCAGGGCCGCTGCGGTCGGCTCCACCACCAGGGCGGCCCCGGTGCCCTCGACCAGCTCGACCAGGCCACCCCCGTCGTCGCACACGATCACGGGTCGGGCTCGGGCGAAGGCCTCCAGCACCGTCAGGCCGTAGTCCTCGGCCCGGGCGGGCGCCACGACCACGCCCGCCCGTCGGTAGGCGTCGTCGCGGGTGGCGTCGTCGACCTCGCCGAGGATCCGCAGCGTCCCTCCCGCCGGCGTCGCGACCGGTGCGTCGGTGGGCAGGTGCCGCTCCTCGTCGGCCAGGAGCGCCGTGCCCCGGGTCCGCCACGTGTCGGCCGGCCCGTCGGCGTCGGCCCGCTCGGGATCGCCGATCCAGCGGTCGACCAGGTGGGCGAGCCACGGCAGGCGGCTGCCGCCCCCGACCAGCTCCCAGTCGGGCGGGGCCTGGCCCGCGCCGGAGGGTGCCGGGGCGAGCAGGGCGGCCTGGGCGACCAGCTCGGTCCGCTTCGGCCACTCGTGGCGGGACACGCACACGACCGGGCCGTGGGGGTCGTAGCCGTCGGCGTCGGGCACCGGATCGAGCTCGGGCCGGGCCCGGAACGGCGTCGTGCCGGTGACGCCCCAGGTGCGGGCCAGGCGGCCGGCCACCTCGTCGCTGCCGGTCAGCCAGGTGCGCACGCCCCCGATGCGGGCGGCGTCGAGGGCGTGGACCTGCTCGCACGCCGCGGCGTGGACGGCAGGCAGGGCGAAGCCGGCGGCCACGTAGTCCTCGGACAGGTCGTAGAAGACCCGCGCCTGGTGGTAGGTGAGCGCGACGACGGCGGGGTGCCGGGCCAGGTAGGTCGGGGGCTGGGACGCGACGACCACGTCGAAGGGGTCGAGGTGCAGGCGGTCCATGCGCTCCACGGCGGCGAGCAGCAGGAACAGGTCGTCGTGGGCGTCGCGCACGCCGGCCAGGGGCACGCCCCGGATGGCCGTGGCCCGGGTGGCGGCGTCGAAGGGGACGACGGTGACGTCGACGCCCCGCTCGGCCAGGCGGGTCCGGCAGCGGGCCACGAGCCGCTCGAAGCCGCCGACGCCGCCGTGGTCGGGCTTGAGGAAGGCGACCCTCACGTGCCGGGGTCCCCGGTGACGCGGGTCCGCAGGGCCTCCAGGTCGGCGCGCAGCCGGTGCAGCTGCTCGGCCTGGTCCCGGGTCCGGTGGTCGAGCATGTGCAGCACCTCGACGAGCGCGGCGTTCACGTCGCGCTGGACGTCGAGCACCGGGTCGAGCGCGGGGGCCAGGCGACCGAGCACGCGGCCGGACACGGGCAGCGCCGCCCCCGCCTGGGCCCGGGCCAGGTGCCGGGCCAGCTTGGCGTCGACGGCCACGGGGTGGCCCAGGCCCTCGGGGGACTCGTCGCGGAGCCGGCGGCCGACCTCGGCGATCACGCCGACCACGAGGTCCACGTCGAGGCCGGTGCCGGGCACGGGCGTCGTGCCGGGTCCGGACGTCGGAGCGGGCTCGGTCATCGGCGGGCAACCTAGGCCGACCGGACCTAGCGTGCGGGCCGTGACGAGCACCGGGGGACAGCCAGGACGCGGTCGGCGGGGGTTCGGGGGGCGGATCGGCACGACCGTCCCCGAGTCGGTCCCCGAGTGGCCGCCGGCCCACGCGCCGGTGCCCGGCCGGGCCCCGAACGTGCTGGTGGTCGTGCTCGACGACGTCGGGTTCTCCGACTTCGGCTGCTACGGCTCGGAGATCGCGACGCCGGCGACCGACGGCCTGGCCGGGCGCGGCCTGCGCTACGCGGGCTTCCACACGACCGCCATGTGCTCGACGACGCGGGCTGCCCTGCTCACCGGGCGGAACCACCACCACGTCGGCGTCGGCTGCCTGGCCAACTTCGACTCCGGCTTCCCCGGCTACCGCGGGAAGATCTCCCGGGAGGCCGGGACGCTGGCCGAGCTGCTCGCCCCGCACGGCTACCGCTGCTACCTGTCGGGGAAGTGGCACGTGACCCCGCTGACCGAGACCGGGCCGACGGGTCCCTTCGACGGCTGGCCGCTCCAGCGGGGCTTCCACCGCTACTACGGCTTCCTCGACGCCGAGACCGACCAGTACGCGCCCGAGCTGGTCCACGACAACCACCACGTCGACCCGCCGGGCACGTTCGAGGACGGGTACCACCTGTCCGTCGACCTGGCCGACCAGGCCATCCGCTTCCTGAAGGACCACCGCCTCGGCGCACCCGACGACCCGTGGATGACCTGGGTGTCCTTCGGCGCCTGCCACGCCCCGCACCAGGCGCCCGTCGAGCTGATCGACGCCTACGAGGAGGTCTTCGCCAAGGGGTGGGACGCGACCCGGGACGAGCGCCTGGCCCGCCAGGTGGCGCTCGGGATCGTCCCGGCCGGCACGGCGCTGCCGCCCCGCAACGACCACGTGAGGCCCTGGGTCGACCACGACGACGACGAGCGGCGCGTCTTCACCCGCCTCCAGGCCGCCTACGCCGCCATGCTCCACCACGCCGACCTCCAGATCGGGCGGCTCCTGGGCTTCCTCGAGGAGACCGACCAGCTCGACGACACCCTCGTGCTCGTCCTGTCCGACAACGGCGCCTCCCAGGAGGGCGGCCCCTCGGGCTTCGTGAACGCCATGGGCCCCTTCAACGCCCAGCCCGAGGACCTGGCCGCCAAGCTCGCCGCGCTCCACACCCTGGGCGGGCCGGGCACGCACTCGAACTTCCCGTGGGGCTGGGCCATGGCGGCCAACACCCCGCTGAAGCGCTACAAGCAGAACACCCACGGCGGGGGCATCCGCGACCCCCTCGTCGTCTCGTGGCCGGCCGGCATCGCGTCCCGGGGCGAGGTGCGGCACCAGTTCTGCCACGCGGTCGACGTCGTGCCCACGGTGCTCGACGTGCTCGGCCTCGACCTGCCCGACGAGGTCGGAGGCGTCCCCCAGCTCCCCCTGGACGGCGCCTCGATGCGCGGCACCTTCGACGACGCGCAGGCCCCGCCGCCCAAGGGCGTGCAGTACTTCGAGATGTTCGGCCACCGGGGCATCTGGGCCGACGGCTGGAAGGCCGTGGCCTACCACCCGCCCTACACGGCCTTCGACGACGACCGGTGGGAGCTGTACCACCTCGACGAGGACTTCTCCGAGGTCCGCGACCTCGCCGGCGAGCACCCCGAGCGGCTCGAGGCGCTCCAGGCCGAGTGGTGGCGCCAGGCCGAGGCGAACCACGTGCTCCCCCTCGACGACCGCTTCGCCGAGCGCTTCGCCGAGAACGCCGAGCGGCACCGGGGCGGGCGCACCCACTACGAGCTGTGGGCCGGCCTCGGCCACGTGCCGACCGACGCCGCCCCCGACCTGCGCAGCCGCAGCTACACCATCACCGTCGAGATCACCGAGCCCGGGACCGGCGTGCTCGTCGCGCACGGCGACTCCACCTCGGGCTACTCGCTGTGGGTCGACGACGAGGGCCACCTGGTCCACGACCTGTCCGTGGGCGGGAACCACCAGGTGGTCCGGGGCGACCGGCCGCTGCCCGACGGCCCGTGCACGGCGACGTTCCGGCTCGAGCGGGCCGTCGCGTTCGGCGGGCGCGCCGCCGGGGTGGGGACCCTCGCCCAGGACGGCGTGGAGGTCGGCCGCTTCGAGACCGACCGGATCTTCGTCGTGACCATCTCCTGGTCCGGCCTGGACGTCGGCCGGGACCGCCAGGACCCCGTCGGCGCCTACCGGGCCCCCAACGAGTTCACCGGCCGGCTCCGGCGGGTCACCTTCGACCTCGACGACGACCAGGACCTGGACCACGAGGCCGTCGGCCGGGCCGAGTCGGCCCGGGAGTGACGGACCGGGGGCTGGGCCCGGCCGACGGCCCGGCCCGGGCGTGGCTCGTCGTCGACGACGCCCTCGTCGCCGAGGCGGCCCGTGCGGCGGGGATCGGCCCCGACGACGGCGCCGAGGCGGTCGTGCACCGCATCCGGGCCTGGCTCCCCGCCGGGTCGGCGGCCAAGCGGGCCGCGGTCGACGCGGGCCGGCGGCCACCCGGCGACGACCCGGGCGAGGTGCTCGCCACCCGCCTGTCCGGTGACCGCCGGTCGTGGTCGTGCTGGGGTGCGTGCGCGGCCGTCGGCGCCGTCCTCACCGCCCGGGGCCACGACGTGCGCGTCGCCGCCGAGCACCGACGGTCGCCGGGCTCGCCCGTGGTCGACGTCCACTCCGTCCTCGTCGTCGACGGCGCCGTCGTCGACCCGTTCCTGGGCCCCTCGGCGCTCCTGGCGCCCGGCGTCGGCGCGACCCGCGTCGACGGCTGGGCCGAGCTCGTGCCCGGGGTGCGCTGGGACCACGTCGGCGTCCGGGCCGGGTCGCGCCCGTTCCGGTACCGGCTCCTCGCCGACCACCTCGACCGCCGGGACGTGGCCGCCCTGCTCGAGGTGTCGGTGACGCACACGGGCGTGGGTCGCCGACGGACCGCGTCGTGGGTCGGCGACCGCGCCGACGTGGCCGTGCTCCCGCCGGCGCTGCGGACCGGCGCGCCGCCGGCGCCCGGCCCCTGCCTGTGGTCGCTGCGCGACGGGGAGGTCGACGGCGCCGACGCCGAGCTGCGCGTCACCGTCGGGGACGACCCCTTCGCCACGGCCCGGGTCGCCGTGGCCCGCGGCCCCTGGGACGAGCTGCTCGCCGCCGTCCACCTCGACCCCGCCTGAGCGGCGTCGGCCCGGGTCCGGGTCAGCCGTTGGAGTCGCGGTCCAGGCCGCCCAGCACGTCCAGCATCCCGTCGGCGATCGCGGGGATCAGCGGGGCGGACGCGTAGGCGCGGAGGTGGTGGGAGTCGTGGTAGCGCCAGCGGTCGTCGTCGGTGCGGGCCCGGCACACGTCGGCCTCGCACAGGAGCGGCACCGGGTCGACCACGAGCGTGGCGCCGTCGGCGGCGGCCACGGCCCGCTCGACGGCGAGCACCTCGGCCCGGCGGGCCTCGACCGCAGCCCGCTCGATCACGGTCCGCGGGTCGTCGACGTCGCCGCGGGCCACGACGTCGGCGAGCCCCTCGTCGAGCTCGGGGACCATGGCGACCAGCACGACGGGGGCCTCGACGTCGGCGAGCAGCTCGGCCAGGCCGTCGCGCCACTCGGCGAGGGCCTCGTCGGGACCCTCGACCGGCGTGCCGTCGGGGCGCTGGAGGGTCCGGGCCTCGCCGGGGCGCACCCAGTACGGGGAGCGGTGGGAGACGACCACGAGGTCCGGTTGCAGGTCGTGGACGAGGTCGCTGGCCTGCTCCTGGTAGCGGCGGCACTCGTCGCCGCCCTCCTCGCCCCCGTCGACGATGCCCCGGGGGAGCACGGGGCAGCCGAACACGGTCCGCACCACGGTCTCCATGCCGAGGCTGGCGGAGGCCGCCGTGACCGCGTCGGACAGCGCGGTGGCGGTCGAGTCCCCGAGGAGCAGCACCGTGCCGCCGGCGTCCTCGACGCCGTAGGTGCAGGTCGCGGGGTCCCACCCGAGGTCCGTGCACCCGTCGCTCCAGGCCCGGGTGAAGGCGGCGAACTCGCCGTCCACGGGGCGCAGGGCGATGTCGGCGTCGCGGGACACCACGCCGGCGACGGCGGCGGGGATCTGGGCGGCGACGGCGAACACGACGACGGCGGCCAGGCCGGTGATCGCCCGCTGCCGGCGGAAGGGCTGCTCGACGAGGCGGTAGGTGAGCGCGGTCAGGCCGAGGGCGGCGACGGCGGCGGCGGGCAGGGCCCAGGCCCGCTCGGGGAGCAGGACCCGTGCGAACACGATCGCCGGCCAGTGCCAGAGGTACCAGCCGTAGCTCCGGTCGCCGAGCCACTGCAGGGGCCGGGCGGCCAGGACGCGGTTGACCGGTGTGCGACGTTCGTCGCCGATGCCGGCGGCGATGACGAGGGCGGAGCCGACGCAGATCGGGACGGCCGGCAGCCCCGGCCAGGTCGACGCCTGGTCGAGGAGCACGAACGAGCCGCCGACGAGCACGGCCCCGACGACGGCGAGGGCGGAGGCGGTCCGACGCCCGATGCGCGCCACGTGGTGGGCGACGAGGGCGAGGAGGACGCCGAGGGCGAACTCCCAGGCCCGCAGGTGGGTCAGGTAGAAGGCGGCCCGCTCGTCGCCGGAGGCGACGGTGGCGGCGGCCAGCACGAGGGACGCGGCGCCGAGCACGCCCACGGCGACCTGGAGCAGCTGGGAGGACAGCATGCTGCGCCGACCGAGCCGCCACATCCCGAGCACGAGCAGCGGCAGCACCAGGTAGAACTGCTCCTCCACCGACAGCGACCAGGTGTGCAGGAACGGGTTGAGGTCGGCGGCGGGGGAGAAGTACCCGCCGCCCTCGGCCTCGAGCTGCAGGTTGGCGTGGATGGTGGCGGCGGCGAAGGCGGTCCGCGCGCCGGCGCGCCGGACGACGTCGTTGTCCAGGACGAACGCGGAGGCCGCCGTCGTGGTCACCGCGAACAGGCCGAGCATCGGCGCGAGGCGCCGGATCCGGCGGGCGAAGAAGTCCCGCAGCGAGAGGGTGCCCGTGTCCCGGAGCTCGGTGAGCACGACGAGGGCGATCACGTAGCCGGACAGCACGAAGAACAGCTGGATGGCGCTGAAGCCGCCCGAGGGGCCGATCTCGGCGTGGTAGGCGGCGATGACGGTGACGGCGACGCCGCGCATGCCCTGGATGTCGCCGCGGAACCCGTCCGGTGGCGCGGGGAGGGGCTCCCGGGCCGCCTCGAGCCCCGTGGACCGCCGGGTGCGGCCCCGCGTCGGGCGAGGTGCCGTCGGCTCGCCGTCCCGCAGGGGGACGACGTCCTCGGGGGCCTCGACGACCGTGGTCACCCGCCGGTCCTCCGGCGGTCCGGTCCGCCGAGCGCATCGCCGGCCGCGTCGAGCAGGGCGTCGGCCGCGACCGTGGGCAGCGTGCGGCCGGCGACCACGCCGAGCTCGGCGGCGTGGACGTCGTCGCCGGCTGCGGCGACGAAGCGCTCGACCAGGCCCTCGCGCAGCTCGGTCCACAGCCACGCCCGTGCCTGCTCGGCCCGGAGCCGGCCCAGCTCGCCGGCCTCGGCGAGCGCGGCGCGGTGGGCGAGCACGGCGTCCCACACCTCCGCCAGCCCCTCGCCGGTCATGGCCGAGGTCTGCACGACGCGGGGGGTCCAGGACCGGTGGACCGGCCGCAGCAGGTGCATGGCGTGGCGCAGGTCGGCTGCGGCCCGGGACGCGGCCGCGGCGAGGTCGCCGTCGGCCTTGGTCACCACGACCAGCTCGGCCAGCTCCATCACGCCGCGCTTGACGCCCTGGAGGTCGTCGCCACCGCCCGGCCCGGCGAGCAGGCAGAACAGGTCGACCATCTCGGCGACCGTGGTCTCGGACTGGCCGACGCCGACGGTCTCGACGAGCACGGCGTCGTAGCCGGCGGCCTCGCACAGCAGCATCGCCTCGCGGGTCCGGCGGGCGACGCCGCCCAGCGTGCGGCCGGCGGGGGAGGGGCGGATGAAGGCCTCGGGCCGGCGGGCCAGCTCCTCCATCCGGGTCTTGTCGCCCAGGATCGAGCCGCCGGAGCGGCCCGACGACGGGTCGACGGCGAGCACCGCGAGCCGGTGCCCCTGCTCGACGACGTGGACCCCGAACGCGTCGATGAAGGTGGACTTGCCCACCCCGGGCGGCCCGGAGATCCCCAGCCGGACGGCGTGGCCGGTGCGGGGGAGCACGGCCTCGAGCAGCTCGACGGCCCGGGTCCGGTGGTCCGGTCGCGTGGACTCCACCAGCGTGATGGCCCGGCCCAGGGCGCGCCGGTCACCGGCGAGGACGCCCTCGGCGAGGTCGGCGGTCGACGTCGTGGTCATGTCGACGGGCGATCCTACGGTCCGCCCCGGGACCGCCTGCGGCGGCCGGGGCGGCCCGGTCCGGATCAGCCCTCGAGCAGGCCGAGGACCTCGCCGGCTGCCTTCACGATGTTCGTCCCCGGGCCGAAGATGCCCTGGACGCCCGCGCCGCGCAGGAAGTCGTAGTCCTGGGGCGGGATGACCCCGCCGCACACGACGACCACGTCCTCGGCGCCGAGCGCCCGCAGCTCCTCGATGAGCTGGGGCACGAGGGTCTTGTGCCCGGCGGCCTGCGAGGACACGCCGACGACGTGCACGTCCTGCTCGACGGCGTCGCGGGCGACCTCCTCGGGGGTCTGGAAGAGCGGTCCGACGTCGACGTCGAAGCCCAGGTCGGCGAAGGCGGTGGCGATGACCTTGCCGCCGCGGTCGTGGCCGTCCTGGCCCATCTTGGCCACGAGCATGCGGGGGCGGCGGCCCTGGGCCTCGGCGAAGGCGTCGACCCGGGACAGCACCTCGGCGTAGGCCTCGTCGTCCTCGTAGGCGGCGCCGTAGACGCCGTGGATCGAGCGGACCTCGGCCTTGTGGCGGCCGAACACGGCCTCCATGGCGTCGGACATCTCCCCGACCGTGGCCCGGGCGCGGGCGGCGGCGACGCACAGCTCGAGGAGGTTCGCGTCACCTGCGGCCCCCTCCTTGAGGGCCTGGAGCGCCTCGTGGACGGCGTCGGGGTCGCGGTCGGCCTTCACCTGGGTGAGGCGGGCGATCTGGGCCTCGCGCACCTTGGTGTTGTCGATGTCGAGGACGTCGACGAGCTCGACGTCCTCGGGCACGTACTTGTTGACGCCGACGATGACGTCCTCGCCCCGGTCGACGCGGGCCTGGCGGCGGGCCGCGGACTCCTCGATGCGCAGCTTGGGCATGCCGGCCTCGATGGCCTTGGTCATGCCGCCGAGCTCCTCGACCTCCTGGATCAGCTCCCAGGCCCGGTCGGCGAGCGCCGCGGTGAGCGACTCGACGTAGTACGAGCCGGCGAGCGGGTCGACGACCCGGGTCACGTCGGTCTCGTCGCCCAGGATCAGCTGGGTGTTGCGGGCGATCCGGGCCGAGAACTCCGTGGGCAGGCCCAGGGCCTCGTCGAAGGCGTTGGTGTGCAGCGACTGGGTCCCGCCGAGCACCGCCGACATGGCCTCGTAGGCGGTGCGGACGATGTTGTTGTACGGGTCCTGCTCGGTGAGGCTCACGCCCGAGGTCTGGCAGTGGGTCCGCAGCATCGTTGACTTGTCGGCCTTCGCGCCGAGGTCGGTCATGACCCGGGCCCACAGCAGGCGGGCGGCCCGCAGCTTGGCGATCTCGCCGAAGAAGTTCTGGCCGATGCAGAAGAAGAA
>CAZCEZ010000116.1:0-1750 GCA_964497795.1 uncultured Acidimicrobiaceae bacterium
GTTGTTCTCGATGAAGCCAATGCCGCCCATGTCGGCCGCCAGGTTGTACACCTGCTCGCAGCCGTCGACGGCCTTGAAGCAGGCGTCCTTCTCGTTCAGGTCGAGGACGAGGTTCTCGGCTTCGTCGTGCACCTGGTACCAGCCCTCGAAGGGCTTCTGGTCCACCGAGCGGACCTCGTGCCCGTCGTCCAACAGCGATCGGACGAGGTGGCCTCCGATGAAGCCCCCGCCGCCAGCCACCAGCACCTTCATGCCGCCGTTCCTCCGTGTGCGTTCCCGGAGAGCAGCACGTCGAACTGCTCCGCCTTGCGATCCACGTCGAAGCTCGCCTCGGCGTGGTTGCGTGCCGCACGACCGTACCCGTCGGAAACGGCCGGATCGTGGCGCAGGTCACATGCGGCTGCTGCCACGGCACCGACCTCGGGTGGCACCGCCACGCCTGCCGCAGCATCGACCACCAGCCGTGACGCCCCGTTGCCTGGGGGCATCGCCACGAGCAGGGCACGACCGGCGCACAGGTACGAGAGCACCTTCGACGGCACGGAGAACGCGCCCGCCTCATCGGCCAGCACCGCCACCAGCACGTCTGCAGAGGCGAGCACCTCGCCCAGCACCGCGTGGGGCTGGAACGGGAGGCGGACGACGTTCTCGATCCCCCGATCGGACACGAGGGCGTCGAGTGCCTCCGCCCCCTCGCCCTCGCTCACCACGACCACCTGGGCATCGGGCACGGCCTCGGCGACGGCCACGACGAGCTCAGGCGGGTGCTTCCGGCCGAGGGTCCCGGCGTACAGGAAGCGGAACCGGTCCGGGTCGAGCCCGTGCGAGTCGGCCCAGGAGTTGTCCCGTTCGCCGACATCGAGGTCGGCGAGCACGGCCCAGTTCGGGATCACCACCGGCTCGGCGCCCGCGGCCCGCACCTCGGGCACGAAGTCGTCACCGATCACGACGACGTCGTCGGCCCGACGGATCAGCGTCCGCTCCAGCCAGCCGAGGCACCGGGCCACGGCACTGGCCGCCCCGGCGAGCGACTGCGCGGCGAGCCCGGTCTGCACGTCCTGCAGCCACAGCACCCAGCGCGCCCGCCGGAGACGGGCCACGACGGCGATGCAGGCCAGCGACACCAGCGGCACGTTGGAGGTGAGCACGGCATCCGGCCGACGACGCCACACGAGCGCTGCCGTGCGGAGCCCGTAGGCGAGCTCGGACCGGAGGCGCCCGACGAGCGCGTACTTCTCGAACCGGCTGCCACTCGACACGGGGACCGCCTCGACCCCGGCACCGGAGGACAGGTCGCCGTGCGGGGTCAGGTTCGACGAGCACCACGTGTGCACGACCTCGTGACCCCGCCGGGCCAGCGCTCGGGACAGGTCCATCTGGAAGCCGTGGCCGGCGAAGTCCACGACCACGTAGCGGCTCACAGCTGGTAGTCCCCGATCCACCAGTCGGCCCGTTGCGCCATCAGGTAAGCCATCCCGGCGTGGGCATCGCTCACCCGGAAGGCGTCGATCGCCTTCACCGACTCGAACACCGAGTCCTCGACGATGATGCGGCCCTTGCGCTCGTCGAGCGATCGCTCGATCCGCCACTCGAGGATGCCGGGTTCGGCGCCGAGCGCCCGGAGCCGGTCGACCATCTCGTCGACCTCCTCCTCGGAGCACTCGTCGTACATGCGGAACAGGACCACGTGACGGACCGCCATGCCGACGTGGCTAGCACCTCGCGGAGGGCTGGCCCTACGACCCCTTCT
>CAZCEZ010000116.1:1850-10453 GCA_964497795.1 uncultured Acidimicrobiaceae bacterium
TCTTCCTCCGACGACGCCTCGCCCCGCCGACCAGCTCGGCCACGACCAGGGTCACCGAGTCACACCTTGACTGCATGCAAGATGAGCGTGTCCGTGGCGTCGACCGCCGCCAGCTGCCGTCCGTACGCGCGGTCCAGGCTCGCATCGAGCAACATGGGCCAGACCTGATGCCCCCCGGGTCGGCCGGTCGCCAACCAGTGCAGGTGGTTCGCCAGCGGGTAGCGCTGCACTCCCTCGATCGCGTGGACCTCGAACCCAGCCGCCTCCACCAGGGCTCGCAGGCTGTCACGCGTGTGAAGGACCAGATGCTCGCTCCAGAGCGTGAACTTCCGGAACTCCTCACATTCGAAGAGCGTCAAGAGGATGTCGCGAGCGTGTGGGACTTCGACGATCAACCTCCCACGCGAACGAAGACTGCGACCAATGAGACGAAGATGACCCAGCGGATCCGGCACGTGCTCGAGGACGTGGAACTCGGTCGCGATCTCGATCGATGCTTCAGGAACGGCGCTGAGATCTGGCAGTGCACGGAAACCCGCTTCCATCAACCTGTGGCGAGCGCCGGCTTGGGGTTCGATCGCAGTCACCGATTGGGCCACACCATCGAGTTCGCGCACAATCCCACCCGCCCCAGCGCCGACGTCGAGCCAGTGTCGATCGACCACCAGCGGCCTCAGCAGCTCGGCCCGACGAGTCGTGTCCTCACGTTGGGAATGGAGAACTCGCTCAGGGTCTCCGATACCCGCGAAGTCGTTGTGCTCCCCGATCTCGTAGAACGCGTCATCGATGTGGTCGACACGGTCGAGCACCACGACGCCTGACCTGGAGCAGCGAAGGGCACCGACGTCGTCACGATCCCGAACCCTCGGTTCGTATGGTTCGAGCGCCTCCAGGCTGATGATTCCGAGAGACGCCAGCTGAAGTAGGAGCGGGTGAGGCTCGGGCGACCCGACGTTCTTCATCAGTCCTCCGTATCTCGCATTGTCAGTCACCTCTGCCGGCGGACGTTCGTGTCGTACCTGCGCATCGGTGGCCTCCGAGCTGCAGCGCGCTGTGAAGCCCTCCGATCACATCGCCTCTACGACCCCTTCTTCTTCCTCCGACGACGCCTCGCCCCGCCGACCAGCTCGGCCACGACCAGGGTCACGGCCGCGGTGGCGAGCAGGACCAGCCAGAGGGGCTGGCGGGCCTCGAAGGTGAGCCACTGCACCGACACCTCGTCGGTGTTCTGGGCCACGAACAGGGTCAGCGCCCCGCCCAGCACGATCCCGATGACCATGCCCGCCGACAGCCGGCCACCGGCTGGGGTCTGCTCCTCGAGCGGGTCGTCGCCTCGTGCCACGACCCCGAGCGTACGACGATGCGCCCGGTGCCGGGCCGACCGTCGATGCGGGTCAGTCGGACACGGAGCCCTGTGCCCGGAGGGCGTCGCGGATCTCGGTGAGCAGCACGACCTCGTCGGACGGGGTCGGCTCGGTCTCGGGCTCGGTCTCGCCCTTGGCCCGGCGCTCCTGGAGCGCCTCGAAGGACTTCACGACCACGAACAGGGCCGTGCCGACGATCACGAAGTTGAGCACCGCCTGGAGGAACCCGCCGATCGACAGGATGGTCGGCAGGTCGTCGGGGCCCTCGGCGTCGCGCAGCACGAAGGTGAGCACCTGGGACACGTCGGGCTCGCCGAACACGGCCGCGATGAGCGGGTTCACGATGTTCGCGACGAGGGCGTCGACCACCGTCTTGAACGCGGCGCCGATCACGACGGCGACGGCCAGGTCCACCACGTTGCCTCGGAGCAGGAACTTCTTCAGGTCGTTGATCACGGGACCCTCCTGAGCAGGGAGTTCGGGGTTGGGACGTCGGCGGGCGCCGGTACCGTACGCCCGGATCTCGCCACAGGAGGACGAACTGCACATGAAGGTCGCCGTCACCGGTTCCACCGGCCTCATCGGCTCCGCACTCGTCGGCGCGCTCGAGGGCGCCGGCCACACCGCCCTGCGGGTCGTCCGCACGGCTGAGGCGGGCCCGGGCGAGATCTCCTGGAAGCCCTCCGAGGGCACCATCGACGGCGGCGCCTTCCGGGGCGTCGACGCCGTCGTCCACCTCGCCGGCGCCGGCATCGGCGAGGAGCGGTGGTCGCCCGAGCGCAAGCAGGTGATCCTCGAGTCCCGCACGAAGAGCACCGACCTGCTCGCCCGCACCCTCGCCGACCTGGAGGACGGCCCGAAGGTCCTGCTGTCGGGCTCGGCCATCGGCTTCTACGGCGACCGGGGCGACGACGTCCTCACCGAGACCGAGCCGGCCGGCGACGACTTCCTCGCCGACGTGTGCGTGCAGTGGGAGGCCGCGGCCCAGCCCGCGGTCGACGCCGGCATCCGCACCGCCTACCTGCGCACCGGCATCGTCCAGTCCCCCGACGGCGGCGCCCTGGCCAAGACCCTCACCCCGTTCAAGCTGGGCATCGGCGGCCGCATCGGCTCCGGCGACCAGTGGTGGTCGTGGATCTCCATCGACGACGAGGTCCGCGCCATCCTCCACCTGCTGGAGGTGGACGTGTCCGGGCCCGTCAACCTCACCGGCCCCGAGCCGGTCACGAACCAGACCTACACCAAGGCCCTCGGGCGCGAGCTCGGCCGCCCGACGCTGCTCCCGATCCCCAAGTTCGGCCCCCGCCTGCTGCTCGGCAAGGAGCTGGCCGAGGCCCTGCTCGACACCAGCGCCCGGGTCGTCCCCGCCGTCCTGCAGTCTTCGGGCTTCACGTTCCGTCACGAGACGATCGAGGCCTGCCTCGCCGGCGTCCTGGGGGACCAGGAGGTCGCGTGAGGCAGGACCCCGGCTGCGCCGGGGACCCGCCTAGCCTCTGAACCGAATGGTCCCGGACACCCCCCTGCTCCTGGCCGCCGGCGACGGCGACCTCGGCATCGCGCTCGCCGCGGTCGTGGTGTTCGGCGTCGGGGCCCAGTTCCTCGCCAGCCGCCTCCGGATCCCGTCGGTGCTGCTGCTCCTGCTCGGCGGCGTGGTCGCCGGCCCCGGCCTCGACGTCATCGACCCCGACGCCCTCCTCGGCGACCTCCTCTTCCCCGTCGTCTCCCTCGCCGTGGGCGTCCTGCTCTTCGAGGGCGGGCTCGGCCTCCGCTTCGGCGAGCTCGAACGCCAGGGGCGCGGCCCCATCATCCGCCTCGTCACCGTCGGCGTCGTCGTCACCTGGGTCGTCGGCGCGCTCGCCGCCCTCGCCTTCATCGGCCCCCTCGACGCCAACGGCGCCATCCTGCTCGGCTCGATCCTGGTCGTGTCCGGGCCGACCGTCGTCCTGCCCCTCATCCGCTTCGCCCGCGTCCGGGAGCCGGTCAACGGGATCCTGCGCTGGGAGGGGATCTTCATCGACCCGGTCGGCGCCACGCTCGCCATCGTCGTGCTCGACGCGGTCATCGAGGACGAGGGCACGGCGGCCAGCATCCAGCGCATCCTCACCACGGCCGGGGCCGGCACCGTCGCCGGCCTGCTCGGCGCCGCCGTCCTCACCTTCCTCTTCGCCCGGCACCTCGTGCCCGACAACCTCCACAACCCCTTCACCCTCGCCGTGGTGGTCGCCGCGTTCGCCGGGGCCGACGTGCTGCGGCCCGAGGCCGGCCTGTTCGCCACCACGGTCATGGGCGTGGCCCTCGCCAACCAGCGGCGGGCCCCCGTCGCCCACATCCGCGAGTTCGAGGAGGACCTCGGCCAGCTGATCCTGGCCGGGCTGTTCATCCTCCTCGGCGCCCGGATCGAACCCGACCAGCTCCTCGACGTCGCCCCGGGCGCCCTCGCCCTCGCCGCCGTGCTCATCCTCGTCGGCCGCCCCCTCGCCGTGTACGCCTCCACCGTCGGGTCGTCGCTCACGTTCGTCGAGCGCGCCTACCTGGTCTGCCTGTCACCTCGGGGCATCGTCGCCGCCGCCGTCTCCGCCCTGTTCGCGCTCGAGCTCGAGGAGGCCGGCCAACCCGTACCCGAGCTCGTCCCCGTCACCTTCATCGTCATCGTCGTCACCGTCACGTTCTCCGCGATCGCGGCCCGCCTCGGCGCCAAGCGGTTCCGGGTCGCCCGCCCCGAGCCCCGGGGCGTCGCCTTCATCGGCGGGCCGGATTGGGCCGTCGACCTCGCCACCTGGCTGGCCGACCACGAGGTCCCGTCGCTCGTCGTCACCAACGACCCCCGCGAGTCCGCGGCCGCGTCCCGGCGGGGCGTGCTCACCTACACCGGCCAGCTCGACTCCGAGGACCTCGAGCTCGCGCTGGAGAGCGTCGGCGTGAACACGGCCATCGCCGTGTCCCGCCTCCAGGTGCTCAACAGCCTCGGGATCGACCGCGCCCTCGAGTCGGTGGGCCGGGCCAACGTGTTCCACCTGCCCCTCGACGACGACGACGCCGACTCCGACACGGCCAGCGGCTCGGTCATCGCCCGACGCGCCTTCGGCAGGGCCCGCACCCAGCGCGAGGTCGAGTCGGCCCACGCCGACGGGCACCGCATCCTCGCCGTCGACGCCGACGGGTTCGACCGCGACGCGCTCGCCGAGGCCATCCCGCTGCTCGAGGTGCCCGAGACCGGCGCCCCCGTCGTGCTGACCACGGCCCCCGAGAAGGCCCCGGGCACCGGCACCGTCCGCCTCTACCTGGCCCCGGCGTCCGTGGCCCACCGCGAGACCGACGACGTGCCCGCCGACCCGAACCAGCCCGAGCCGGACCAGCCCGACCCGGACCCCGGGGGCGCCGATCACGACCGCGTCGACCCGACCGCCGCCGACTGAGCCGTGCCCCACCCCGGCCGCACCACGGCGGTCCTGTTCGTGTGCACGGGCAACATCGCCCGCTCCCCCATGGCCGAGGCCGTCCTCGCCGCCGACCTCGCCGACCGGGGCGTCACCGACCGGATCGCGTCGGCCGGCACCCTCACCGAGGGCCGGTCCGCCGCCGACGACGGCCACGCCGCCCTCGTCGACGACGGCCTCCTCGACGCCGCCGCCCACCTCCGCCGCCACGTGTCGCGCCGCCTGTCGGCCGCCGTCGTCGGCGACGCCGAGCTGGTCGTGGCCATGACCCGCGACCACGTGCTGCGCGTCGCCGAGATCGAACCGGCTGCCGTCACCCGCACCTTCACGCTCCTCGAGCTGGCCGAGCTGCTCGACCGGGCCGGGCCCCGCCGACCCGGCACGACGCTCGCCGACCACGTCGCCACCCTCGACCCCGGCCGTGACGCCCGCAGGGTCGTGGTCTCGGGCACCAGCCACGACGTGCCCGACCCCCACGGCCGGGGCGCCGCCGCGTTCCGGGCCACGCTGGCCCGCATCCGCCCGCCGCTGCACGTGCTGTCCCGGTCGCTGTGGCCGGCGACCGACGCCTGACCCGACCGCGGCCGGCTCAGCCGGGCAGGGGCGGAAGGGCCTCGCCGTGGACCCAGGCGTCGACGACCTCGTCGAGCTCGACGCCCGACAGCTCCTCGGCCAGTGCCAGCAGGTCGGCCGTCGACGCCGTGCCGCCACCGAAGCGGGCCGGCCAGGCGCGCAGCAGCTCGGCGAACGCGGCCTCGCCCCGCGGCCCCTCGGCCATGGCCACCGACAGGGCGTGGACGGCGAGCGCGCCCCGCACGTACACGGTCGGGGCGAAGAGCTCCTCGGGGCCCGGGTCGCCGGGCGGGCCCATGTCGCCGGCCACGCCGTGGGCCCGCGCCGCCGACACCTCGATGGGCACGTCGCCCCGGGCCTCGGCCCACACCCACTCGGCGTAGGTGGCGAATCCCTCGTTCAGCCAGATGTCCCGCCAGGTCGCCGGGCTCACCGCGTCGCCGAACCACTGGTGGGCCAGCTCGTGGGCGACGATCGCGTCGAACCCGCTGCCGAGCAGGTCGGCGCCGAACAGCGACAGGGTCTGGTTCTCGAGCGCGAACCCGAGCGGCTCGTCGACGACGACCTGGCCGTAGGCGACGAAGGGGTACGGCCCGAACGCCTCGGTGAACGCGACGAGCATGTCGTCGACCGAGGCGAATGCATCCCGGCTCGCCTCGGGGGCCCGGGCCAGGAGGGCGTCGCGGACCAGCACCTCGCCGCCGTCGGCCACGGGCACGACGCGCTCCTCGAGCAGCAGGTCGCCGACCACGACCGAGGCCAGGTAGGTGGCCATCGGGTCCTCGGCCGCCCACACCCACCGGGTCCGGCCGCCGTCCACGGTCTCGGTGCCGACGAGGATCCCGTTGGCCACCGCCACCAGGTCGTCGGGGACGGTGACGGCGATGCGGAAGCGGGCCTTGTCGGTCGGGTGGTCGTTGGCCGGGTACCAGGTCGCGGCGCCGGCCGGTTCGGCCACCACGTAGGCGTCGCGCCCGTCGATGCGCCACCCGGTGCCGAACACGTCGGTGCCGACCGTCAGCGGCTCGGGCCGCCCCGCGTAGGTGACGGCGACCGCCACCGGCGTGCCGGCGGGCAGGTCGGGCACCGGGTCGACCTCCAGCTCGCGCCCGTCCCGGGTGAACGCGGCCGGGACGCCGTCGACGGTGAGCGCCTCGACCTCCAGGCCGACCAGGTCGAGGTGGAAGGTGTCGAGGGCCACGGTCGGGGTCAGCGTGATCGTGGTCGTCGCCGCGATCTCGCCGACGTCGGGGCGCCACTCGAGGTCGATGTCGTAGCGGGCCACGTCGTAGCCGCCGTTGCCCAGGTCCGGGAAGTACGGGTCGCCCACGCCGCCCTCGCCGTCGACGCCGACCACGGCCGTGGACGACGGGGCCGCCGTGGAGGTCGGCGCCGGGCCGCCGTCGCCCCCGCCTCCGGTGCAGGCGGCGAGGAGCCCGGCGACGGCCAGCGCCACGGCACCGACGGTCGGGGTCGCCGGGCGCGGCGTCGGACGGGGCACGGGCCGCATCCTCCCACGGCGGGCGCGAACCGTCGCCCGGGGCGGTAGCAAGGGGTCGTGTCCTCCGTCCTCGTCACCGGCGCCACCGGCTACATCGGCGGGCGGCTCGTCTCCGAGCTGCTCGACGCCGGCCACGACGTGGTCTGCCTGGTCCGCACCCCGTCCAAGCTGCGGGGCCTGGCCTGGGCCGACCGGGTCCGCGTCGTCGAGGGCGAGATCCAGGACCCCGCCGCGGTCCGGGCCGCCATGGACGGCTGCACGGCCGCCTACTTCCTCGTCCACTCGATGGGCGGGTCGCAGGACTTCGCCGCGGTCGACCGGGCCAACGCCCGGGTCTTCGCCGAGGCCGCCGGCGACACCCCGACCATGGAGCGCATCGTCTACCTGGGCGGGCTCGGCTCCGACGCCGAGGAGCTGTCACCCCACCTGGCCAGCCGCCACGAGGTCGGCCGCATCCTGGCGCTCGGTCGGGTGCCGGTCACCGAGCTGCGGGCCGCGGTCATCATCGGCTCGGGCTCGGCCAGCTTCGAGATGCTCCGGAACCTGGTCGAGGTGCTGCCCGCCATGGTCACGCCCCGCTGGGTCGACACCCGGGTCCAGCCCATCGCCATCCGCGACGTGCTCCACGCCCTCGTGACCTGCCTGGACCGCGACGACGTGGTCGGCCGGATCGTCGAGGTGGGCGGCCCCGAGGTCCTCACCTACCGGGACATGATGCAGATCTACGCCGAGGTCGCCGGGCTCCGGCACCGGATCATCGTCCCCGTGCCCGTGCTCTCCCCCAGCCTGTCGTCGCGCTGGGTCGGCCTCGTCACCCCCCTGCCCGGCGAGCTCGCCCGCCCCCTCGTCGAGAGCCTCGTCAACGAGGTCGTCGTCACCGACCACGAGCCCGACCTGTTCTCCGACCGGGCCCCGGTGTCGTTCCGCCAGGCCCTCGAGCTGGCCCTGCGCCGCATCGAGGACGTCGACGTCCGCACCCGCTGGTCCGACGCCACGCTGCCCGGCCGCACCCCGGCCGACCCGCTCCCCTCCGACCCCGACTGGTCGGGCGGCACCGTCCTGCTCGACGAGCAGGCCGCCACCGCCCACGCCCCGGCCGAGGCCGTCTTCGACGCCGTCGCCGGCATCGGCGGCACGCGGGGCTGGTACGTGGCCGACGCGCTGTGGACGCTGCGCGGCGCGGCCGACAAGGTCATCGGCGGACCCGGGATGCGCCGCGGCCGGCGCGACCCCGACCGCCTGCGCGTCGGCGACGCCCTCGACTTCTGGCGGGTCGAGGCCCACGACCGCCCGCACCTGCTCCGCCTTCGGGCCGAGATGCGCCTGCCGGGCGAGGCCTGGCTCGAGTGGCGGGTCTCCCCCGCCCTCCTCGACGACGGCACGACCGGCGCGACCGTTGCCCAGCGGGCCGTGTTCGTGCCCCGCGGCCTGCTCGGCCGCGCCTACTGGTACGCCATGGCCCCGTTCCACCGGCTGATCTTCCAGCGCCTGGCCCGTGAGATCGCCCGGCGGGGCGAGGAGGCGGCGGCGACCGGGACCCCTGCGGGGGCTCGGTAGGGTCCCGGACATGAAGCGCCTCGTCACGCTGGTCCGGCTCGTGCTGCTCGGCGCCCTCGGCGTCGCCGTCGTCCGGGCCGTGCAGGCCCTCCGCCGCGACGCCGACCCGCTGCCCGCGCCGGCCGTCCCGTCGAGCGGACCGTGGCCCCCGCTGCGCCCCGAGCCCGAGCC
>CAZCEZ010000117.1:0-10429 GCA_964497795.1 uncultured Acidimicrobiaceae bacterium
GGCAGTCGAGGCCGGCCACCCCGGTGCCGTCGGTGTCGCCGGGCCGACCGCCGCCGCCCTCGGCGAAGAGGACGACCGGGAGCCGCCGGTCGTGGGCGACGTCGAAGAGCCGGTCCTTCTTGCGGTGGTTCTGCAGCCCCTGGGTGCCGGCCAGCACCGTGTAGTCGTAGGACGCCACGGCCACCGGCGCCCCGGCGACCGTGGCCAGGCCGCCGACGAGCCCGTCGGCCGGGGTCCGCTCGCGCAGCTCCTCGAGCGAGCGGCGCTTGCGCTGCGCGGCCACGACGAGGGGTCCGTACTCGAGGAACGAGCCCTCGTCGACGAGGTCGGCCAGGTTCTCGCGCGCCGTGCGCTTGCCGAACCTGCGCCGCCGGGCGACCGCCTCGGGTCGGGCGTCGTCGAGGCCGATGGCGTGGCGGGCCCGGGCCTCGGCCAGGTCGGGCCGGACGTGGTCGAGGTCGACGGCAGCCTCCTCGGTCACGTCCGCGGCTGCGACCTGACCGGGGTCGAGTGCGACGACGGGGGTCCCGGCGCCGACGGCCTCCCCGAGCGCGACGTGCACCCGGCGCACGGTCCCCGACACCGGTGCGGCGACGACGTGCTCCATCTTCATGGCCTCGAGCACGGCCACGGTGGCCCCGGCCGCGACCTCGTCCCCCACCTCGACGGCGACCTCGACCACGGTCCCGGCCACGGGTGCCACGGCCGTGCCGGGGTCGTCGCGGTCGGGGGCCGGGACGGCCGAACCGGTGGGTCCGTCGCGCCGGCCGTGCTCGAGCACGGCGAGCGGATCGGACCGGTCGACGGTGGCGCCGGCGCGGGGAGGGTCCAGGGGTGCGAGCTCGGCGGCGTGGCCCTCGAGCCACGTCGTGTCGATCCGGCCCTCGCGCACGTCGGGGTGCCGGAGCACGGCGGCGAGGAGCTCGGCGTTCGTGCCGACGCCCTCGATGCGGAGCTCGTCCAGGGCGTCGGCCGCATCGGCCAGGGCGGCGGCCGGGTCGCCGTCGACCCGGTGGACGACGAGCTTGGCCAGCAGGGAGTCGTAGCGGGAGCTCGTCCGGTACCCGACGAGGTCGGCCGGGTCCTCGGCGAAGGTGTCGAGGCGGACGCCGTCGGGCACCGAGGCGCCGGTGACGGTCCCCCCGGTCGGGACCGGCTCCCCGTCGGCGCCGACGCGCTCCATGGCGACCCGGGCCTGGACGGCGACGCCCCGCGCCGGCGGCGTCGACCACAGGCCCACGTCGGCGAGGCGCTGCCCCTCGGCGAGGCGCAGCTGGAGCTCGACCAGGTCGAGGCCGCAGATCGCCTCGGTCACCGTGTGCTCCACCTGCAGCCGGGCGTTCAGCTCGAGGAACGCGAACCGGTCGCCGGCCACGAGCACCTCGACCGTGCCGAGCGAGTCGTAGCCGACCGACTCGGCGAGGCGGACGGCGGCGTCCTCGATCCGCGTGCGGAGACCGGGCTCGACCGACCAGGCCGGCGCGACCTCCACGAGCTTCTGCCGGCGCCGCTGCAGGGTGCAGTCCCGGGTGTGGAGGTGCTCGGCGCGGTCGCCGTCACCGACGACCTGCACCTCGACGTGGCGCGCACCGACGACCAGCTCCTCCACGAAGACCTCCTCCCGCCCGAACGCAGCACCGGCCTCCCGTCGGGCCGCGGCCACGGCGGCCTCGAGCTCGTCGACGTCGGCCACGGGGCGCATGCCGCGCCCGCCGCCCCCGGCGACGGCCTTGACCATCACCCCGACCCCGCCCCCGGCGAGGACCCGGTCGAGGACGTCGCGCGCGCCGGCGACGTCGACGGGCCCGTCGCTGCCGTCGAGCACGGGGACCCCGGCGGCGACCGCGGCGGCCCGGGCCGCGACCTTCGAGCCGAACGTCTCGAGCTGCCCGGTCCCGGGACCGACGAAGACGAGGCCGGCGTCCCGGCAGGCGCGGGCCAGCCCGGGGTCCTCGGACAGGAACCCGTAGCCGGGGTGGACCGCGTCGCACCCCGCGTCGACGGCGGCGGCGACCACCGCGTGGGCCGACAGGTAGGCGGACGGCCCCGCCCCCGGCAGGAGGTGGGCGGCGTCGGCGGCCCGCACGTGGGGCGAGTCCGCGTCGTCGGCCGGGTGCGCCACGACGGTGGCGATGCCGAGGCGCCGGGCCGTGCGTGCGATGCGCACGGCGATCTCACCCCGGTTGGCGATCAGGAGGCGGGAGGTGCGGGGCACGCCCGCATCCTGGCAGCCTCGGCCGGACGGCCGCCGGGACTCGGGCCCGGCCTCGGGCCGGGGCTCAGGCCGCGGCCCGGGTGCGGCGCAGGACCGGGTCGGCGACGGCCAGGGCGCGGTCGGCGACGCGCAGCACGCGACCGGCGGCACCGGGGGTCTCGTTGTCGACGAGGTTCCCCATGACCGACAGCGTGATGTCCGCGACCTTCTGGGTGCCCACGGCGAAGCGCAGTCCGGTCCGCAGGATCCACGGGTGCCCGATCAGGAACGAGAACCGACGTCCGGTGCGGAGGAAGGCGTCGAAGCGCTCCCCGATCTCGGCGTCGTAGCGGGCCGGGGCGGTGGCGGGGTCGGCGAGGAAGAGGTCGGCGGCGAGCATGCCCGACTCCAGGCCGTAGTCGATGCCCTCGCCGTTCATGGGGTTGACGAGGCCGGCGGCGTCGCCGATGGCGACCCAGCCCGGTCCGTGCCGGCGGACCGAGGACATGGGCAGCCGCCAGGCGCGGGGCCGCTCGAGGTACTCCCCGACCCCCCACTCGTCACGGACCAGGGCGCGGTAGTCGTCGAGGAGCGTGTTGAGGTTCAGGTCCTTGAAGCGCTTCATCGTCGAGAGCGCACCGACGCCGATGTTCACGGTGCCGTCGCCGGCGGGGAACATCCAGCCGTAGCCGGGGACCGCGGTGCCGGACCGGTCCCGCAGCGTGAGGCACGCCTCGAGGTGGCGGTCGAGGTGCCGGGGGGACTCGACGTAGGAGCGGATGGCGAGGCCGAAGGGCTCGTCGGGGTCGCGCTCGGCGCCCACCATGCGGGCGGCCCGCCCCTGCGCGCCGGCGGCCACGACGGTCAGCCCGGCCCGGATCGTGCGGCTCGCGGTCCCGTCCGCGCTGGTCGCGGTGACGCCGACGACGCGGTCGCCCTCGGCGGACTCCTCGACGATCGGAAGTGCCTCGGTCTCGTACACCAGCTCGGCGCCGGCCTTGTCGGCGGCGTCGACCAGGTGCGCGTCGAGGCGGCGACGGGGCCAGACCGCGCCGTGCGACGGGAACCGCCCGTGCGCGGGCCAGGGCAGCTGGCGACGCTGCCGGCCGGCGATCATGCGGAGCCCGTCGATGCGGTGGGCGCCGTCGAGGGGGATGTCGAGCTCCTCGAGCGCGGCCACGGCCCGGGGGGTGAGGCCGTCGCCGCACACCTTGTCCCTGCCGTGCGGACCCTTCTCGAACACCACGACCCGGGCACCGGCGCGGGCGGCGCGGATGGCGGTGGCGGCCCCGGCGGGGCCCCCGCCGATGACGGCGAGGTCGACGGTCTCGGTGCTGGCCATGGCCGCCATTCTCGCCGGTCGGCGTCCCGGTTCCACGTTCGCCTCCCACCCGGGTGCCCGGGGAGACGGGGACGGAGACCACTGGTACCCTCGATCCATGGAGGCCCTGGCCACGTGCCGGCGCGACGCTGCGCTCCCGGCCACCGCACGGCGGTGGATCGCCGTCGTGGGCCTCCTCGCCCTCGCCAGCCTCGCCGGCCGGGCCCTGGCGCTGCCGCCGGCCCTCGTCCCGGTGCCGATCGACCCCTCCACGCTCGAGGGCGACGCCGAGCGCGTCGTCCCCCTGGTCCAGGACGCCACACCGGAGGCGACCACGACCGAGCTCCGCCGACGCCGGCGCGTGCGTCGGACCACCGCGCCCGTCATGCCGGTGGCCGCCGCGCTGGCCGTGGCCCTCGTCCTGGCCGCCGCGGCCCGTCCCTCGGGTCGCGTCCGGCGCACCGACGCCCCGACGTGGCGCTCGGTCGCCCTGCTCGTCCCGACGGGGCGAGCACCTCCGGTCCCGATCGGCTGAGACCCGACCGCCCCGCCGTGGGCGGCTCCGACGTCGACGTCACCGGCCACCGGCCGGCTCCGTCGCCGTCTCGCCGATCGCCAGGCGACGCCCAGCGGGCGTCGTCCCGTCGCCGGACCCCGGCGACGCCTCGACCCCGGAGGTCGACCATGTCCACCCTCGAGTCCCTCGCACTGCTCGGTGCCTGGTACGTGCCGGGCTTCGTCGCCGCTGCCCACATGGCACGCCGTGGCAGCGAGCCCCTCGTCTGGATCTACGCCGCATGGATCGGCGGCGCCCTCACCGCCGTCGCCGCCGTCGTCGTGTGCCGGACGCGTCCCCGTCCCGCCCCTGACCGGGGGTCCGTGCCGCGCACCCCCGCCGCCCGACCCACGGCCACCCCGCGCCCGATGTCCCGGACCTCCGAGGAGCTGCCCTCGTGAACCTCCAACCTCCCTCCGAGCACCACGTGCTCGTCTTCTTCGCCGCCCTGCTCGCCCTCCTGGTCGTGGCCCGTGCGCTCGGCGCCCTCATGGGCCGCCTCGGCCAACCCGCCGTGGTCGGCGAGCTGGCCGCCGGCATCCTCCTGGGGCCGTCGCTGCTCGGCCGCGTCGCGCCCGACGTGACCGACTGGCTCTTCCCCGCCGATGACGTCCAGACCGCCATGCTCTTCACCGTCGGGTGGCTGGGGGTCGTGTTCCTGCTCGTCTCGACGGGCGCCGAGACCGACCTCGGGCTCATCCGCCGGCTCGGGCGGGCCGCTGCGCTCGTGTCGTGCACGAGCCTGCTGATCCCGCTGGCCATGGGCTTCGGGACGGGCCGCATCCTGCCCGAGGCGTTCCTGGCCGACCCCTCGGAGCGTGACGTGTTCGCGCTGTTCATCGCTGCCGCGCTCGGGATCTCCTCGCTCCCCGTGATGGCCAAGATCCTCGCCGAGATGCAGCTGCTGCGCCGCGACTTCGCGCAGCTCACGCTGGCTGCGGGGATGGTGAACGACGTGGCCGGCTGGGTCCTGCTCGGCGCGGTCGCCGGCATCGCCCAGGCCGGGCAGGTCGAGCTGGCCACCCTCGGCAAGACGATCGCCGGCGTCGCGGTGTTCTTCGTCGCCGCCTTCACGATCGGCCAGCGCCTCCTCGACGCGGGACTGCGCGAGGTGCGCCGGCGGGGCAACGGCCAGGTCGAGGGCCTCACGGTGATCCTGCTCGCCACGCTGGCGCTCGGGGTGGTCACCCAGGCCCTCCACGTCGAGGTCGTGCTCGGCGCGTTCGTGGCCGGGATCCTCCTGCGCCGCTCCCGCTACGCCGACGAGGGGTCGCTGCACTCCCTCGAGCACCTGACCACCGCGATCTTCGCCCCGATCTTCTTCGCCACCGCCGGGCTCCGCCTCGACCTCGGCATCCTCGCCGACCCCGAGGTCGCGGTGTGGACCGTCGTCGTCGTCGCCGTCGCCTCCGTGGCCAAGCTCGGCGGCTCCTTCGTCGGCGCCCGGGCCGCGCACCTCGCCCCACGGGAGGCCTCGGCGCTCGCCATCGGCCTCAACGCCCGCGGTGCCCTCGAGATCGTGATCGCCACCCTCGGCCTGTCGCTGGGCGTGCTCAACCAGGAGTCCTACGGGGTGATCGTGATCATGGCCGTGGTCACCTCGGTCATGGCGCCGCCGCTGCTGCGGCTCGTCCTGCGGGGCTGGACCGGGACGCCGGCCGAGCAGGCCCGCCTCGAGCAGGAGGCGCAGCTGGCCGCCAACCGCGTCGTCCGCGCCGAGCGGGTCCTCGTCCCGAGCGAGGGCGACGACGGGTCGATCATGGCCGCCCAGCTCGTCGACCTCGTCTGGCCCGACGCCGTGGAGGCCACGATCCTGTCCGCTGCGGCGGACGACGACGACCTCCGACCCGTCGTCGGCTCCTTCGCCGAGCGCGCCGTGGAGGTGCGCCGCATCGACGCCGGCCAGATCGCCGAGGCGGTCAAGGCCGAGTCCCGGCTCGGCTACGGCGCCATCGCGGTGGGGGCCACGACGCTGGGCGGCGACCACGTCCTGTCCCCGCTCGTGGACGAGCTGCTCGCCGACCACGAGGTCCCGCTCCTCGCGGTGCGCCGCGGCCGTGCCGTGGAGGGGCGCCTGCCGTGGGCCTACGCCCGGGCCGTCGTCCCGGTCACGGGCACCGACTCGGCCCAGGCCGCCCAGGAGGTGGCCTTCAACCTGTCGAGGCGCCTCGGCACCGAGGTCGTGCTGACCCACGTGCTCGACCGGAGCCCGGCGCTGGTCGGCGCCGGCGCGTCGCCCGGGGACGGGGAGGGCACCGGGTCCGTGGCCGAAGGCCTCCTCGACCAGGCCGCCGAGCTCGGCGGCCGCCTCGGGGCCCGCACGCGGAGATCGCTCCGCCGGGGCACCTCCGTGGCCACCGAGATCTGCGAGCAGGTCCGGGAGTCGGGTGCCGACCTCGTGGTGCTGGGCGCATCCAAGCGACGGTCCGAGCGGCTGTTCCTGGGCCACACGGTGCAGCAGGTGCTGGACGGCTGCGACGCCACCGTCGTGGTGGTGCTCACCCCGCCGGGGCCGTGAGGTCCTTGACCACCATGGCGACCCGCTCGTCGGCGCCGTAGGGCGCCACCTCGCCGACGACCTCGAACCCGCGCCGCTCGTGGAAGCGGAGCGAGCGCGGGTTCGGGGGCACGACGTTCACCTCCGCGCACAGCACCGGACGGCCGGCGGCGCGGGCGTCGGCCTCGATCGCGTCGTAGAGGGCGTCGGCGGCGCCGATCCCGCGCGCCTCGGGCTGGAGGGCGATGCGGTCCACGTAGGCGAACCGGTCGTGGCGCTGCGCGAACCACCGGTAGTTGGGGCTGGCGTACGAGCTGCCCTCGACGAGGCCGACGAGCAGGCCCACGACCTCGCCGGCCGCCTCGACCACGTCGAAGCGCGCGGCGTCCACCGCGAACAGGGCGAGCCGGTCGTCGTCGAGGGGACCGACCTCGGGGACGTTGGCGGCGTTCACGGCCCGGACGGCGGCCTCGTCGGCAGCGTCGTAGGGCCGGATCGTGACGTCGGGGGGCAGGGCCACGGCGGGACGGTAGCGGTCGGGCGGGCGCCGCCCGCGGGCCGTGGCTACGGTCCCGGCGTGGACGACTTCCGAGGCGTGACGGTGCACGAGGTGGCGGCGGCGGTCCGCAGCCAGGAGGTGCCGGCCCGGGCCTGGACCGAGCGGGCCCTGGCCGTGATCGAGGCCCGGGACCCGGTGGTGCACGCCTTCTGCGCGGTCGACGGCGAGCGGGCCCTCGCCGCGGCGGACGCGATCGACGCCCGGGTCCGGGCCGGCGAGGACGTCGGGCCCCTCGCCGGCGTCCCCCTCGGCGTGAAGGACCTCGAGGACGCGGCCGGGTTCCGGACGTCGATGGGTTCCCGCGTCCACGACGACGACCCGGTGGCCACCGCCGACGCCGAGCACGTCGCCCGGCTCGTCGCCGCCGGCTGCGTGGTGGTCGGCAAGACCAACACGCCCGAGTACGGGTGGCAGGCCGACACCTCCAACCTCGTCGCCGAGGCGACCACGAACCCGTGGGACCCGACGCGCAGCGCCGGCGGCTCCTCGGGCGGCTCCGGCGCCGCCATCGCCGCGGGCATGGTGCCGCTGGCCACGGGCTCCGACGGCGGCGGGTCGATCCGCATCCCCTCCGCGCTGAACGGCCTGTCGGGCATGAAGCCGTCGCTCGGCCGGGTGCCCAACGGCGGCGACCGGGCCCCGACCTGGCTCCACTACTCGACCAAGGGACCGATGGCCCGTCGCATCTCCGACGTGGCCCTGGCCCTCGACGTCGTCGTCGGCCCCGACGCCACCGACCTGTTCGCCTTCCCGCCGCACTCGGGCGACACCTGGCACCACTCCCTCGCCGAGCCGCGGCTGCCCCGCTCGGTCCTGTGGTCCCCCGACCTGGGCTACGGCACCGTCGACGCCGAGGTCGCCGCCGTCTGCCGGTCCGCCGTCGACGCGCTCGACGCGGCCGGGGTGGAGGTGATCGAGGTCGACGTGCTCGCGGAGGACCCCGTCCTGCCCTGGGCGATCACGGCCTTCTCCGGCCTGCGCCGCCGCCTCTGGGCGCACCGCGACGTGGTCACGCCCGGCCTCGTGTCCCTGATGTCGGCCATCGGCGAGCGGACCGCGGTCGAGCTCCTGGAGGCCTTCGACGCCGCCTACGCGATCAACCACCGGCTGGTGGAGGTGCTCCACCGGGCGCCGATCCTGCTGTGCCCGACCGTGGCCGGGGCGACCGGACCGGTCGGCGGCCAGGGCACCGTCGACGGCGAGCCGTCCACGTCCTGGGTGTCGTTCACCTACCCCTTCAACATGACGGGGAGCCCGGCGGGCACCGTGTGCGCCGGGTTCACCTCCGCCGGGATGCCGGTCGGGTTGCAGGTGGTCGGCCCGCGCCTCGGCGACGTCGCCGTGCTCCGGGCCATCGCGGCGCTCGAGCAGCTCCTCGACGTCGACGCGGTGGCACCGCTCCCCTGGGCCTGAGCGGGCTCAGGCGGCGGGGTCGAGCAGGTCCCGGACCCGGGACGTCACCATGTCGACCCCGACGGTGTTCTCGACCCCCCGGGGCACGATGACGTCGGCCCAGCGCTTCGACGGCTCGACGAACTCGAGGTGCATGGGCCGCACGGTGGCCTCGTACTGGTCGAGGACCTCGTCCACGGTCCGGCCCCGGGTCGCGACGTCCCGCCGGATCCGGCGGAGCAGCCGCAGGTCGGCGTCCGCGTCGACGTAGACCTTGACGTCGACGAGGTCGCGGAGGCGGGCCGAGGCGAAGAGCAGGAGCCCCTCGACGAGCAGCACGGGGCGGGGCTCGACCCGGTCGGTGCCGTCGACGCGGGTGTAGGAGGCGTAGTCGTACCGGGGCGAGTCCACCGCCCGGCCCGAGACCAGCTCCTCCACGTGGGCGGCGAACAGCGCGTCGTCGAAGGCCGACGGGTGGTCCACGTTGACCTGGAACCGCTCCGGGATCGGCACGTCCCGGCGGTCGTGGTAGTAGCGGTCGTGGCGGAGCACCGCGACGCGGTGCGGGCCGACGTCGGACACGATGCGGTCGACCACGCTCGTCTTGCCCGAACCGGATCCACCGGCGACGCCCAGCACCACGACCATGGGCTCGGCCTACCACGCACGCCGGACGGATCCGGGGACGTGCCGGGGAGCGGTACCCTCGCCCGGCGTGGAGCACGAGGCCCTGGCACTGAGCGACGGCAGCCCCGAGGTGACCGTGGCCGACGGCGAGCCCGTGGTCCGCCACGGCGAGCGCTCCGGCTGCCTGTTCGTGCTCGTGTCCGGCGAGCTCGAGGTGCGCCACGGCGACGCGGTCGTCGGCCGCCTTCGGGAGGCCGGCTCGGTCGTGGGCGAGACCGCACTGCTCCTCGGCTCAGCGGCCACGGCCGACGTGCTGGCCGTGGGCGACGTCGTCGTCCGCCGCATCGACGACCCCGAGGCGCTCTTCGTCGACCACCCCGAGTTCGCCAGGCTGGTGGCCTCGATGCTCGCCCGCCGCCTCCTGGTGGTGAGCAGCTACCTCGCCGACCTGCAGGAGCAGTTCGCCGGCCGGGACGACGTGACCGGCCTCATCGGCGGCGTGCTCGCGGACCTGCTCGGCGGAGGGCGGCGCAGCACGCTCGAGCCGGGCTCGGAGCGCGAGACCGACAGCCCCTACTGACCGGTCACCACTCGACCCGGCCCTGCCCCTCGAAGGTCCACCAGTCGACGGTCCGCTCGTCGGTGTCGAGGATGCAGTGGGCCGGCACCGGGCCTCCCTGGCGGCCGGCGTTGCAGACCAGCGTCCGCCCGATGCGGTCGTGCCACGAACCCGCGTCCTGGTACGGCGCCTCGTGCACGTGCCCGGTGAGCACGACGTCGGGCTGGTGCGCCTCGATCATGGCGTTGAGCAGGTCGTCGCCGTAGTGACGCGACCCCGACCACGAGGTCGGGCTGTCTTCCGGTGGGCCGTGGTACACCCAGATCCACGGACCGTCGCCGCGTCGGGCGGACGCCTCGGCGAGCTGGGCCTCGATCTCGCGGCGCGAGCCGGGCCCCTCCCACCAGCCGCACACCGAGACCAGGTCCTCGCCGAGGGCGACGGTGGCCCCGTCCACGGCGACGCGGGGATCGGCGTCGGCGAGCCAGAGGGCCGCCTTCTCGCCGTCGTCGCGCCGTCCGCTCAGGTCGTGGTTGCCGGAGTTGGCGAACACCGTCGTGCGGTCGGCCAGTCGGGCGAACCAGGCCAGGAAGAACGCGATCTGGGCGTCGAGCTCGGCCCGGCCCACCACGTCCAGGTGGTCGCCGGAGAGCACGACGGCGTCGAAGTCGCCGGCCTGGTCGAGGATCCAGTCGAGCTGGACCAGGCCGTAGTGGAGGTCGGA
>CAZCEZ010000118.1:0-10404 GCA_964497795.1 uncultured Acidimicrobiaceae bacterium
CGCGCCACAGCGACAGGTGGAGGTGCGACGACGACCCGGGCTGGTCGGCGTGGGGCTTGGCCATGAAGGTGAGGGCGGTGCCGAGGCCGTCGGCGATCTCCTTGCACGCGTGCTTGACCAGCACGTGGACGTCGGCCATCTCCGACACGTCGGCGTAGCGGACGTTGATCTCGTGCTGGCCGACCGCGGCCTCCCCCTTGGTCGACTCGACCGGGACGCCGGATGCGGCGAGGTGGCGCCGGAGCGCGCCGTTCACGTCCTCGGTGCGGGCGGCCTGGAGCAGGTGGTAGTCCTCCACGTACCAGCCGGCCGGGTGCAGGTCCCGGTAGCCCCTTGCGGCGGCGTCGGGGTAGCGGTCGCGGTAGAGGAAGTACTCGAGCTCGCTGGCCGCCATCGCGTGGTACCCGGCGGCGGACAGCCGGTCGACCTGGGCGGCGAGGACGGAGCGGGGCGCGACCCGGACCGGTCCGTGGTCCCGGTCGGGGCCGTGGTCGACCTCGGCGTCGCACAGCACCAGCGCGGTGCGGTCGAGCCACGTGCACACGCGCAGCGTCGCCAGGTCGGGCACGAGGTGGACGTCGCCGTACCCGCCGGCCCAGTTGGCGAACGCGTACCCCTCGACCGGCTCCATCTCCATGTCGACGGTGAACAGGTAGTCGCAGGCGTGGGTCCCGCCCGAGGCCGCCACGTCGAGGAAGTAGCCGGCGTCCAGGCGCTTGCCGAGCAGCCGGCCGTACAGGTCCGGGAACGCGCACACGACCGTGTCCACCGCCCCGGACGCCACGAGGGCGCGGAGGTCGGCCAGGGAGGTCACGCCGGTCGCCACGCTCACGAGTCGACCACGCAGGGCCGGCCCGGGCAACCACCGGCGCCATCGCGCGTTTCGGCCGTGTGAACGACGGCGATCCGTGCAGGAGCCCGGGGGTGACGACGGCGAATCGACCACGTCGTGAACGGAACCAGGACCAGGATGACCACCGCGGCGCTCGTCGCCGCCCTCGCGCTGCCCGCCCTGGCCGCGACGACGGCGTCGGCGAGTCCCGTCTCGCCGGCCGCGCCCGTCGCGATCGGCGACGTGCTCGACGACTGGCTCGAGGGCCGGCTCGCCTCCAGCGGCGCCGGCGCCGAGCTGCGCGTGATCGTGAACGCCGTCGACGTGGCCACGGCCCTCGACGCCGTCGACGACGCCGGCATGGTGCCGCTCGCCCGCCTCGACCGGGTCGGTGCCGTCGTGGCCGTCGGCACGCCGGCCCAGATCCGGTCGCTGGTCGACGTGCCGGGCATCGAGACCCTGGAGGGCGCGGACCGGCCCCTCGACCACCACATGGACACGAGCCACCAGGCCACCCGGGCCGACGTCGCCCGAGTCGGCTTCGCGACCGCCGACGGCCTGCCCTACGACGGCGCCGGCACCGGCATCGCCGTCATCGACTCCGGCGTCGACGGCAACCACCCGATGTTCGTCCGGGGCGGCGTGTCGAAGGTGCGGCGCAACCTCGAGGCCCTGCCGCTGCCCCTGTCCGGCGGCGGCCTGCCCGAGGGCAGCGAGCTGATGGTCGACGACCCCGACGGCGACAACAACACCGACGACACCGCCGGGCACGGCACCCACGTCGCCGGCACCGCCGCCGGCTACGAGGTCGAGACCCCCGACGGCACCATCGTGCGCGGCGCCGCCCCCGAGGCGACGCTCTACGCGCTGTCCACCGCCACGTCCGGCTCGACGCTGTACGGCGCCGTCTCGGCCCAGTACTGGGTGCTCGAGAACGCCGCCGACCCCTGCGGCGACGGCACGTGCCCGGCCATCGTGTCGGTCAACAACTCCTACGGCCCGGTCGGCGGCGGCTCGTACAACCCGAACAGCACCACGGCCCAGATCCAGCAGGCGTCGATCGCCCAGGACGGCGTGACGTGGGTCTGGTCGGCCGGCAACAACGACGGCGACGGCAGCGCCGACACCACCGGCGCCAACCCGAACGACCCCACCCCCGGGGTGATCGGCGTCGCCTCCTACGACGACGGCAACACCGGCGACCGCGACGGCGTGACCTCCGGCTTCTCGAGCCGGGGCGCCATCGCCGACCCGAGCACCTGGCCGGACCTGGCTGCACCGGGCTCGAACATCCTGTCGGCGTGCCGGCTCCAGCACAGCGACTGCGCCACCAGCCTCGCCCTCGAGGGCACCGACCAGGACTTCGGCAACCTGTCGGGCACCTCGATGGCCTCCCCCCACATCGCGGGCTACGTCGCCGTGCTCAAGCAGGCCGACCCGTCGATGACGCCGGCCGAGGTGGAGTTCGTCCTCGAGGACACGGCGCACCGGTACGTCACCGACGCCTTCGGGCCCGGCGAGTCCTACCGCACGGCCACGACCAGCGGCCGGGAGTCCCTGAGCTCCTTCGAGAACGGCCACGGCCTCGTCGACGTCGCCGCCGCCCTCGCCGCGGTCCTCGACACCGACGTCCCCGACGTCGTGGGCCCGTGTGCCACCTACGTCGAGGTCACCGACCCCGAGGGCGACGCCGCCGTGCTCACCGGGCTCGGCCCCGAGGTAGGCGGCGGGCTCCCGACGCCCGACGTCGACATCACCGGCGTCTACGCCGCCCTCCTCACGACCGAGGCCGGCCCCGTCGTCCGCTTCACCATCCGGGTCGCCGACCTGCCCGAGGCCCCGGTCTCGGCCGGTGACGCCGTGCGCTCCTTCTTCGGCGCCGGCGGGACCGCGTACACGCTGGACATGAGCCGCGAGCTCGACGGGACCACGTCCGCCGCGCTGTCCGTGCCCGACCCGGCCGACCCCGCGGGCGTGGGCTCGATCGTCGTGGCCCGCCCCGCCGTCGTCTTCGACGCCGCCACCGACCTGGCCTGGGCCGACCTGCCCGTCGAGCTCCTCGGCGACGCCGGCGTGGGCGACGCGCTGTCCGGCGTCCGCACGCTGTGGCGCCGCTCGGGCGAGGCCGTCGCCCTCCCCGCCGACGAGGCCGCCGCCACCTGCCCGCTGCTCATCACCGACGGCCCGCCCGTGCCGGTGGTCCCCGAGGGCAGCCCGGCGCTGCTGCTGGTCGGCGCCGGCATCGTCCTCGGCGGCCTCGTCCTCCTGCGTCGCCGCCGCGACGCGGCCTGAGCGGCCGCACCCCGCGGGACCGACCGGTCCGGTGCACGGCGCCCGCCCCCTCCGGGGCGGGCGCCGTGTGCTGCACTGCTGGCGTGCGACCCGATCCCACGCTCCTGCGCACCGTCCGCCGAGCACTGCTGCCCGGCGTCGTCGCCCTCGGCCTGCTCCTCGCCGCGTGCGGTGACGGCGGCGGGTCCGACGAGCCCGAGGTCGAGGGCGTCGTGGCCGACTTCGACCTGTCCCGGGACCACGTGGAGACCGCCGTCGACTACCCGGAGGTGCCCCCGACCGGCGGGCCGCACGCCCCGATCTGGCTCGACTGCGGCTTCTACGACGAGCCGGTGCCCGACGAGCTGGCCGTCCACGCCCTCGAGCACGGCGCCGTGTGGCTCGCGCACGACCCGGACCTCTCCGAGGACCAGCTCGACACGCTGCGGGCGCTGTTCGACCTCGCTCCCGGTCGGATGGTGGTCTCCCCGTACCCCGGGCTCGGGTCCGAGGTGGTGGCGCTGGCCTGGGGACGGCGCCTGGCGGCCGAGGGGGTCGAGGACCCCCGCCTGATCCAGTTCGTCGAGCGCTACGTCGACGCCCCCGAGGCACCCGAGCCGCGCGCCGCCTGCGTCGGCGGGATCGGCGGCTGACCCCGCCCGTCGACCCGCTCAGGTCCCGCCGGGCAGGGAGGGGCTGACCAGGAGCGGCAGCACCAGCTGCGCCGAGTCCGGGCAGTGCGCCCGCTCGGCCAGGAAGGCGGGCAGCTCCACCCGGGGCACGACGCGCACCTCGACGACCTCGCCGTCGGGGCACGGGTACGGCCCGTCGTGGGTCCCCACGTACACGCGGCCGACCACCTTGTCCGGACCGGCCTCGTAGCGCCCCTCGCCCGCCGGCTCGAGGTCGCACGAGATGCCCGCCTCCTCGGCCAGCTCCCGGGACGCGGCGTCGTCCCAGCCCTCCCCGGCGTCGACCACACCGCCGAAGCAGACGTCCCACGCACCGGGGTGGACGTCCTTCCAGTCGGCGCGCCGGTGGACGACGACCCCGTCGTCGGAGGTGCGCACCACGACGTAGACGCTGCGGTGCCGGAGCCCCTCGGCACGGACCCTGGCCCGGGTCACGACCTCCAGGACCCGGTCGTGCTCGTCGACGTGGTCGACCAGCTGGTCGCCCGGGTCGTCCCGGACCTCGGTGCCGGTCACGTCCCGCCCCGGCGCGTCGCCCATCGCCGGATCGCCCGGTCGGGACCGGTTCAGGCCCGGGAGCCCGCGGGGTGGAGGCGGACCCGGGTGTCGCCGGCGGCCAGCTCGAGGGCGTCGCCGACGTCGCGCACGGTCACGACCTCGAGCCGCTCGGCCCACGCGTCGAGCGTCGCGGGGATGACGAGGTCGAGCATGCTGCCCGTCGGGCGGGCACCGACGATGGACACGGGCCGGCCGGCGGCGCCGTCCTCGTCGTGGAGGACCCCGTCGAGCGTGAGCACGTCGGGTGTCCGGTCGGAGAAGAGGACCTGGAAGGTGGGCACGTGGGCCTCCTGGGGGGTGGGGGAGGTCGGCTGGCGACGTGTCGTCCGCCGGGCCGGTCCTACCCGGGCCGTACACCCATCATGCCGGGATCCCGGCCCGACGTCACCGGGTTTCCGCGTCGTCCCCGTCGACGTCGTCCTCGCCCGGGGGCTCCTCGCCCTCGGCGGGGGCGGCCCGCCCACCCACCGTCGGTCCCGACCCACCGGCGGCGACGAGCGGCAGGCGCAGCGAGGCCGACGGGCCGACCCGGACCCAGGCGCCGTCGTGGGCCAGGACCACGGCCCGGGCGGCGAGCTCGAGGGGATCGGTGCCGTGGGCGGTCCGCGGCGGCGGCAGCGGCCCGAGGCGGACGTCGACCTCGTCGCCCACGACGGCCACCGTGACCTGCAGGACCCGCCCGTCGCCCACCGCGGCGGATCCCTCGCCGGTGGGCTCGGCGCCGTCGACGCCGGGCTCGTCCTCCTCCACCGGGATCGGTGCCGCCGCGCCGACGAGGGTCCGCACGGCCCGGGTCAGCACCCCGACCTCCGCGGGCACGGCGCGCTCGACGTCGTCGGGGTCGCCGGAGACGTCCACGACGAGGCCGGGGTCGAGGCGGCCGAGCGGCTCGAGGGCGACCACGAGCAGGTCGGCGACGCTGATCCGCCCCCACGGGGCGGCGTCGTCGTGGACGCCGGGCCGGGTGAGCACGGTGGCGGGCGCGGGGTCGGCCCGCAGGGGGACGCGGTCGGCGAGGTCGACGGCGTCCTCGACGAGCAGGGCCACCGCGTCGGCGACGGCGGCGACCTCGGGGTCCTCGTCGGCGAGGAGCGCCTCGAGGGTCCCGACGAGGCGGTCGCGGACGGCGGCCAGGAGGTCGGCACGACGGGCCCCGACCACGGCCAGGACCTGGGCGACCCGGGCCTGGGCGAGGGCGTCGACCTCGGCCCGGGCCCGGGCGTCGGCCCCGGCGAGGGCGGCGTCGCGCTCGGCCAGGCTCCGGCGGGCCTCGGCCACGAGGTCGAGGGCCGCGGCGACGACGGCGTCGACGCGGTCCGGGGCGGGCGCGCCCCGGACGTGGTCGACGAGCGCCACGGCCAGCGCCTCCCGCCGGTCCCGTCGCAGGCGGCGGTCCAGGAGCCCCCCGGCGAGGCCGATGCCGCCGACCACGAGGCCCGTGGCGAGCGCGACCACCGTCGGCCCGGCACCGAGGGCGTCGGCGAGGACCCCGGTCGCGGCGGCGAACACGGCCAGGGCGACGGCGAGGCCGAGGACGGCGGAGGTCGAGTCCGGCGTGGGCGCCACGAGGGAGGCGGACGCCGGGGTCGGCGGGCGCGCGGCCGGCGCCTCGTCGGGCGCCGTCCGGGGGGTCTCGTCCCCTGCCGGCTCGGTGGGTTCCGTCACGTCAGGTCCTCACCTCGGGTGTGGCCCGGGCGCGCAACGGGGCCGGCCCTGTCGGTGCCGGCCCCGTGGGAGTGCTCGCCCCGGTGCGGGGAGCGCCTAGCGCTCCTCCTTGAAGATGACGTGCTTGCGCAGCACGGGGTCGTACTTCATGAGCTCGAGGCGCTCACGGGTGTTGGTCTTGTTCTTGCGGGTCACGTACGTGAACCCGGTGCCACCCGTGCTCTTCAGCTTGATGATCGGTCGCTTGTCGTTCTTGGGCATCAGACCTTCACCCCGTTGCGGCGCATGTCGGCCAGGACGGCGTCGATGCCCTTCTTGTTGATCGTCTTGATCCCCTTGGCCGAGACCGTGAGGGTGACCCACCGCTTCTCGGACTCCACCCAGAAGCGCTGCTTCTGGATGTTCGGCGTCCAGCGACGGTTGCCGCGGCGGTGCGAGTGGGAGATGGTCTTGCCGAAGCTGGGCTTGCGGCCGGTGACCTGGCAGATCTTGGACATCGGTTCGGTTCCTGGTCGTGGGGGCGGGGTCGGTCGCACCGATCCCGGTCCGGGCGCGTCGGCCCGGTACGAGCGACGGATCAGTCTCGCAGGCGCGTCGACCCGGCCACAACCCGGACCGTCCCGACGCCGTGCCGCCCCGACGGGGCGTCCACAGGTGGGGACGAGGTGTGGAGAACCACACCGATGTAATCACAGCGGTGGTGTTCGCGCCGACGACCCCGTCGCCGCTCAGATGCCCCCGTCACGGGGCGCGAAGTCGTCCCAGGCCGGTCCGCCGTCGCGACCGTCGGGATCGGACCCCGACCCGGCCCCGGCACCCGTCGTCCCGTCGTCGGGTCCGTCGTCGGGCCTGGCGTCCCCGCCGCGGCGCAGCCCGGTGCCGGTGACGACGACGGCGGCGAGCACGGTCGTGATGGGCACGGCGGCGACGAGCCCGATGCTGCCCACGAGGGTGCGGATGACCTCGGTGGCCACCACCTCGCTCGTCACCGACTCGGACAGGCCGATCCCGATCTGGCTGTAGAAGAGCAGCAGCGGCAGGGCGGCGCCGGCGTAGGCCAGCACCAGCGTGTTGACCGTGGACGCGATGTGGTCCCGACCGATGCGCACGCCTGCGGCGTAGAGCTGGGTGATCCCGTAGCCCGGGTTCGCCTCCCGGAGCCGGGCCACGGCGGAGACCTGGGTCACCGTGACGTCGTCGAGCACGCCGAGGCTGCCGAGCACGATGCCGGCCAGGACGAGGCCCCGCACGTCCACCCCCTCGGCGGACACCAGGAGGTACACCTGGTCCTCCGAGGCCAGCCCGGTGATCTGGGCGGCGCCCGTGAAGACGACGCCGAGGATGCCGGTCAGGGTGAGCGCCCCGAGCGTGCCGAGCAGGGCCACCGTCGTGGTGTCGTCGACCCCGTGGGCCAGGTACAGGGCCGACGTGGCGATCAGCGCGGCGGCGACGAGGGCGACGGCCAGGGGTGGTCGCCCGTCGAGCAGGGCCGGGAACACGTAGGCCACGAGGACGACGCCGGACACCACCAGGCCGAGCAGGGCCCGCACCCCCTGGAAGCGACCGAGGGCGACCACGGCCACGACGAAGAGGACGGCGAGGACGAGCAGGGGCCGGGACCGCTGGTAGTCGGCGAAGGTGTAGGCCACGCTCCCGTCGCCGAGCTCGAACTCGTTCACGACGAGGCGGTCGCCGACGGAGAAGTCGGGGCTGCCGACCTGCGGGTAGGTCTCGAAGCTGCCGGTGGTCCCGGCGTTGGCGCCGCTCGTGACGTCGAGCACGACGCGCTCGCAGGTGAGGGGCTCGCCGCCGAAGTCCGGCCCGGCGCACTCGACCTGCTCCTCCCCCACCACCGTGGCCTCGACCCGCGTGCCCTGCCCGGCCACGCCCTCGGGCAGCGTCAGGCCGTCGTCGGGGCGCCAGACCACCAGCCCGACGAGGGCGGCGACGAGGACGAGCCCGACGGCGGCGCGGAGGATGCGGGCCACCTGCGGATCGGCTCGGAGACCGCCGTGGTCGTGGCCGTGGCCGTGGTCGTGCGCCATCGCACCATCGTGACCCCCGCCCCCGCGTCCGTGGGGGACCGGTACCGTCGCCGCCGATGGACCCGAGCACCCACCTGGACCACCTCCGCACCGACCTGGCCCGCATCGCGGCCACGCCCCGGGACGCGCTCGGCGCACCGGTGGCCGCCTGCCCGGGCTGGACCGTCGAGGACCTGCTCGGCCACCACGAGGGCGTGCTCCGCTTCGCGACCGCGCAGCTCCGCGCCGCGCCCGGATCCGACCTGGTCGTGTTCGACCCCCCCGACGACGACGCCGACCGCCTCGACGCCTTCGCCGCCGCCGCCGACGACCTGGTGACCGCGCTCGCCGCCACCGATCCCGCAGAGCACCGGCCCAGCTGGAACGACGGGGCCAGCGCGGCCTTCTGGTTCCGGCGGATGGCGCAGGAGGCAGCCGTCCACCGCTGGGACGCGGAGGTCGCCCACACCACGCCTGCGCCGATCGACCCGGCGCTGGCCATCGACGGGGTCGACGAGCTCGGCGAGGTGTTCCTCGCCCACGCGGGCCGCCGGGGCATCACCGGCACGGGCGAGACGCTCCACCTGCACGCCACCGACCCCGGCCTGGCCGAGGGGACCCTGGAGGGCGGTGAGTGGATGCTGACCTTCCACGAGGGCGGGGTCGACGTCGCGCACGGCCACGGCAAGGGCGACATGGCCGTGCGGGGACCGGCCCAGGACCTGCTCCTCCTGGTCTGGAACCGGGGTCCGGTGCACGTCGAGACCTTCGGCGACCCCGATCCCCTGGCCTTCTGGGCCCGCACCGTCCGCATCTGAGCGAGGGGTCCGACGGACCGCGCCCGCTGCCGGGGGCGCGACCGCCGCCACGGGGGTACCGTCGTGCTCGTGGCAGACCCGAGCGGGGCGGGGTCCCGTTCGGCGGACCGTCAAGCGCAGCGCATGGCCGACGCGCACCGGATCCTGACCGAGGTGTCGCGCTCGGTGGGCCCGGCCCTGCACCTGGACACGACGGTGGCCGAGGTGCTGACGGCCATGGGACGCCTCGTGTCGTTCCGCGGCGGGTCCGTGTGCCTGGTCGAGGACGGCCTCGTCCGGATCGTGGCGGCCAGCCCGGCGCCCAGCCCAGAGGTCCTCGCCGCGCGGCTGCCCGTCGGCCGGGGCCTGGCCGGGCGCTGCGTGGCCCAGGGCGAGCAGATCTACTCCCCCCACCTCGACCTCGACGACCGCGTCGACCCCGAGCTGCGTCGCCTCGGGTCGAACCGGGGCATCACCAGCTACCTCGCCACCCCGCTGGTCTGCCTCGGACGGGTGATCGGCCTGCTCCAGGTCGACTCGCCCGAACCCGACGCCTTCGACCACGTCGACCGGTTCCTCCTCCAGGGCCTCGGTGCCCAGGTCGCGGCGTCGATCGAGTCGGCCCGGGTGCTGGAGGACCTGCAGCGCCTCGAGGAGCAGAAGCAGTCCTTCATCCAGCTCGTCAGCCACGAGCTCCGGACGCCGCTGACGATCGCCAAGGGCTTCGTCGAGACGCTGCTGAGCGACGCCGACGGCGTGCTCGACGACGAGCAGACCCGGTTCATGCTGTCGCGCACCGACGTGGCGCTCCTCCGGCTCGAGGGGCTCGTCGAGGAGCTGCTCCTCATGAGCCAGCTCATCGGCGGCGACCTGCGGCCGAGCCCCACCACCACCCGCCTGCTCCCGCTCCTCGAGGACGTCGTGGCCAGCTCGGTGGGCCCGCACCAGGTCAGCCTCGACTGCGACCCCGACATCGAGCTCGTCACCGACCCCGACCTCGCCCGCCGTGCCGTGGGCGCCGTGGTCGACAACGCCCTCAAGTACGCGGGCGACGCCGAGATCACGGGCCGGGGCACGTCGGTCGTGGTGCGCGACCACGGGCCGGGGATCCCCGCCGACGTCCTGGGGCGCGAGGACGAGCGCTTCGCCCGCAGCAGCACGAACGACACGACCACGGCCGGCCTCGGCCTCGGCTTCGCCCTGGCCCGCACCCTGTGCCGCATCCTCGGCGGCGGGCTGAAGATCACCGAGCCGGACGGCGGAGGGACCGAGGTCCACCTGACCGTCGGCGTCCCCGTGGGCATCCCCGTCGGCCCGCCCGACGCCGACTGAGCCACCACCGTCGGGCGCCCGGGTGCCCCGCACCCGGACCGGCTGCCAGGATCACCCCGTGACCGGCACCCCTGCGCCCCCGCCCGCCGACGCCGACCTGGTCCGCTGGGCCGTCGACCTCGCCGCCGAGGCCGGCCGGCGCACGCTCGCCCACTTCAACAGCCCCACGCTGTCGGTCGAGGCCAAGGGCGACGGCACCCCGGTCACCGAGGCCGACACCGACGCCGAGGCCT
>CAZCEZ010000119.1:0-10229 GCA_964497795.1 uncultured Acidimicrobiaceae bacterium
CCGAGACCTCCGACGTCATCAAGGACAAGTTCCTGGCCGCCCCGTCCTCGGGCACCGTCCGGTCCCGCAGCCTCACCGGCAAGCCCGCTCGCATGATCCGCACCGACTGGACCGACGCGTGGGAGGCCGAGGACAGCCCCGGCACCCTCGGGATGCCGCTCCAGTCCGTGCTCGTCGCCGAGGCCCAGCGGCGCATCGCACGCGTCGCGGCGAGCGACGAGCACGCCCAGCGCCTGTCGACCTACTTCGTCGGCCAGATCGTCGGGTCGATGGACAAGGTGAAGCCGGCCGCCCAGGTGGTCCTCGACATGGTCGACGAGTTCATCGACGCCGTGCAGCGCCTCGACGCGCTCCTGGGGGACTGAGCGGGTGTCGGCTGCGCAGGTCGAGCTGGTCACGTCCGAGGTCACCCTGGCCGGCTTCCGGACCCGGGCGATCCGGACCGAGGGCGAGCCGGGCCGGCACCCGGTCCTGCTCCTCCTCCACGGCTACTCCGACACCGCCGACACCTGGCGTCGGCTCCAGCGGCGCCTGGCCGAGGCGGGGTGGACGTCGGTCGCCGTCGACCAGCCCTCCCACGGCGAGGCCGACGTGCTCGACCCCGGCGGCTCGGTGCGCGAGCAGTTCACGGCCTTCGCCGCCGCCGCGGCCGAGGCCTTCGGGGGCGGTGCGCCCGTCGTCGTGGTCGGCAACTCCATGGGCGGTGCCAACGCCCTCCTCCTCGCCCAGCACCACCCGGCCCTGGTGTCGGGCGTCGCCGTCCTGGCGCCCGCCGCCTTCGACCACCCGAGCTGGTTCGGCGTCCTCGACCGCTTCGGCGCCCGACGGGCAGCCGGCGGTGCCGCCGACGTCGACGACGACGGCGATCCGGGCGAGCCCGACCTGCCGTGGTGGGCGCCGCCGCCGCGGGTGCGCCGGGCGATCGCCACCCCCGCGATGCGCGTGGTGGCCTTCGGCCGACCGTGGCTCGCACCGCGGGGCTTCCTCGACGGCTGGCGCCGCACGTGGGGCGACCCGGAGCGACGGACGGCCCTCCGCTCGCTCGTCCCCCGCTTCCGGGACGAGTACCTGCGCGCCGAGCCCTTCGACCTGGCCGCGGTCACCCAGCCGGTGCTCGGCCTCTTCGGCACCCTCGACCGCCTCGTGCTGCCCTCGAGCGGGCAGGTCCTCGCCGATCGCCTCCCCGACGCCGAGATCGTGACCCTGCCGGGCGTCGGCCACATGCCCCAGCTCGAGGTGCCGGGCCGGACGACCAAGCACCTGCTCGGCCTCCTCGGGCGGGTCCAGGCGGCGGGCGCGGGGGCGACGTCGTGAGCGCGGCCACCGGCTTCCGGCTCGGGTGCGTGGACGGTCGGGCCGTCCTCGTGGTCGACGGGCGGGTCCACGACGTCGTCGCCGCCAGCGGCGGCCGCCTGTCCCCCGACCCGATGGCGCTGCTCGCCGACCCCGACGCACTCCGGGCGCTGTCCGCGGCGATCGACCCCGCGGCCAGCGGCGTCGCCGTGGACGACGCCTCCTTCGGCTGCCCCGTCCCCTCGCCCAGCCAGGTGTTCGCCATCGGGCTGAACTACGGCGCCCACGCCGCGGAGTCCGGCCTCGCCGCGCCCGCGTCGCCCGTCGTGTTCACCAAGTTCGCCTCCAGCCTGGCCGGCGACGGCGCCGAGATCCCCGTGCCCGGCGACACCATCGACTTCGAGGCCGAGGTCGTGGTGGTGATCGGCCGGGGCGGCAGGGACATCCCCGCCGTCGCGGCCTGGGACCACGTCGCCGGCGTCACCGCCGGCCAGGACGTGTCGGACCGCACGCTGCAGTTCGCGGCGTCACCCGCCCACTTCGCCCTGGCCAAGTCCCGGGCCGGCTACAGCCCGATCGGACCGGTCGTGGTCGACGTGGCCGCCTTCGACGATCCCGACGACATCGGCCTCGTGTGCCGCGTCGACGGCGAGGTCCGCCAGGACGCCCGCACCCGCGACCTCCTCGTCGACGTCCCCGCGCTGCTCGCGCACCTGTCGTCGATCGTCGAGCTCCGTCCGGGCGACCTGCTCTTCACCGGCACGCCCGGCGGGGTCGGCATGGCCGACGGCCGCTACCTGCGCCCCGGGCAGGTGGTCGAGACGGAGGTGGAGGGCGTCGGCGTCCTCACCAACCGCTGCGTGGCCGTCGGCCCGGACCGCGGGTGAGCGGAGGCGCCGGGGCCGGATCTGCGAGGGTGGTCGGCGCATGAGCGACGTCCCCCACTGGCACCCCGACCGCCTGCCCGACGACCGTCCGGGGTGGGCCCGTCGAGACGACGCCGAGCTCGAGGCGGAGCTGCGCCGGTCCCGGGAGCGCAGGGCCAGGGCGGCCCGGCTCATGGTCGCCTGCCTGCTGCTCCCCCTGGCCGCGCAGACGCTGACCGTCGTGCTGGGCGTCGCCCTCGCCTGGGGTCTCGCCGCCGTGGTCGTGCCCGCCGTCGTCGTCTGGATCGTGTGGCGGGGCCGCACCTGAGCGGTCGACCTGCCGGGACTTGACCGATCGGTCTAGTTTCGGGACATGACCGCCACCGAGCCCGACGTCGACACGCTCAGCCCCGAGGACGCCGCCGCCTTCCGCCAGCGCTGCATCGACTTCCTCGACCAGCACGCCACCGGCATCCACCTCGACGGCGACCCCGACCCCCGGGCCGAGAAGCGCCTCCGCGCCGCCCAGGCGTTCCAGCAGGCCCTGGCCGAGGCCGGCCTGGCCGGGCTCACCTACCCCACCGAGTACGGCGGTGCCGGGCTGACCAAGGCCCACGACCGCATCTGGCGGGAGTGCTACAAGCAGTACCCGTACATGACCTCGGAGCTGACCATCAGCCACGGCATGTGCCTGCCGATGCTGGCCGAGTACGGCACGGCCGAGCAGAAGGCGCGGTACCTCGCCGACGCCATCGCGGCCCGGACCGTCTGGTGCCAGATGTTCTCCGAGCCCGGCGCCGGCTCCGACGTGGCCAGCCTGCAGTCCCGGGCCGTGCGCGACGGCGACGAGTGGATCCTGAACGGCCAGAAGGTGTGGACCACGCTGGCCCACCTGTGCGACTTCGGCATCGTGATCGCCCGGACCGACCCCGAGCAGCCCAAGCACGCCGGCATCTCGATGTTCATCGTCGACATGCGCGCCCCGGGCGTGGAGATCCGCCCGATCCACCAGATCGACGGCGGCCTGCACTTCAACGAGATCTTCTTCACCGACGTCCGCATCCCGGCCGAGAACCTGATCGGCGACCTCAACGACGGGTGGCGCCTGGCCACCGCCATGCTCATGTACGAGCGGGTGGCGATCGGCGGCGGTGGCACCGACGGCGTGAAGCACGAGTCGGCCGACCTCCTCATCGCCGAGGCCAAGAAGCGGGGCCTGCTCGACGACGGCGTGCTCCGCGACGACCTCATGGACCTCTGGATCCAGGAGTCGGTGCGGTCGATGAACTCGATGCGCTCCCGGGCCGAGCTGAAGGCCGGCAAGACCCCCGGCCCGGCCGGCTCGCTCGGCAAGCTCCAGGGCACGATCGTCGGCTACCGCAACCGCGACCTCATGCTGCGGGTCGTCGGCGCCGACGCCCAGGCGTGGGCCACCGACTCCGGGGGCCACAAGTGGTCCCAGCAGGCCATCCGCATCATGGGCGGCGGCATCGCCGGCGGCACGAACGAGATCCAGAAGAACATCATCGGCGACCGCGTGCTCGGCCTGCCCCGCGACCTCAGCGTGGACAAGGGCGTGCCCTTCAAGGAGCTCAAGGTCGGCACGCAGCGCAGCGAGCAGGGGTGACCGCCGGGACCTCGGTCGCCGTCGTCGGTCCGGGCGCCATCGGTGGCGTCGTCGCCGCGGCGCTCGCGTCGCGCGCCGACCTCGCCGTGACGGTGTGCGCCCGCACGCCCTTCGACGAGCTCCGCCTCGACCACGACGGGACGACCACGACCGCACCCGTCCGCGTGGTCACCGATCCCGCCGACGTCTCGCCCGCCGACCTCGTGGTCCTCGCCACGAAGACGTTCCAGACCGACGGCGCCCAGGGGTGGCTCGATGCGCTGTGCCGTCCCGGCACCGTCGTCGCCGCCCTCCAGAACGGGGTGGAGCACCGGGAGCGGCTTGCCTCGCGCATCGGTGGTGCCGCCCTCGCGCCGGCCGTGGTGTTCTGCCCGGCCAGCCGGCGCGGGCCCGGCCACGCCTCCCTCGACGGGCCCGCGTGGCTGACCGTCCCCGACGACGCCGCCGGGCGCGCCGTGGCCGACGCCTTCGCCGGCACCCTGGTCGAGGTCCGTCCCGTGGCCGACTGGATCACCCAGGCGTGGATCAAGCTGCTGTCGAACTCGGCGGGCGGCGCGGTCACGACCCTGGCCCGGGCGTCGAACCGGCTGCTGGCCGAGGACCCCGACGCCGCCGACCTCGTGCTCGCCCTGATGGACGAGGCCGCCGCCGTCGGTCGTGCCGAGGGCGCCACCCTCCCCGACGACATCGGCCAGCGCATCCTCGACGGGGTGCGCGCACTGGCCGGGGGCCACACGTCGTCGATCGTGGTCGACCGGGTCGAGGGCCGGGCGACGGAGTGGCGGGAGCGCAACGAGGTGATCGTGCGCCTGGCCGCCCGGCACGGGATCGACGTGCCGCTCAACCGGGCGGTCACCACGCTCCTGCGGGCCGGCGAGCCCGACGCCCCCGGCCGCGCCTGACCGCGGCGACCGACGCCCTCAGTCCATCCCGGCGAGCCCGCGGAACTCGGCGGTCGTGTTGGTGTGGGGGAACGGCTCGTCGGGCACCGGCAGCCCGAGGGCCCCGCAGATCGGCTCCCACCCGTCGCCGGTCGTCCAGACGAGCAGCCGGTCGGCCGGGGCGGAGGCCCGCACGTCGGCGTTCCAGGCCTCGACGGCGGCCACGGCCGCGTCCCGGTCGAGGAAGTCGGGGGTGAAGCGCTCCTCGAACATGGTCACGGCCATGTCCCACCACGGGTCCGTGCCCGGGGCGGGCCACTCGTCGCGGGGCGCCTTGAAGCCCTCGAGGATCGTGCGGTCCGCCGAGGTCCACCACTCGTCGGCCGGGCGCTCCGAGTGCAGCACGAGCGCGTCGGGATGCGCCGCGGCCAGCTCCTTCCAGCACGCCGCGGCCGGCCAGTCCACCGTGGCCGCGTAGCCCTCCAGCAGGGCGTCCCAGTCGACGGCCTCACCCCGCATGCCGGCCCGCCAGCGGGCGGGGTCGTCGGGGCGGGTGAAGCACTCGACCATGTGGTAGCAGGGCGCCCCGAGCAGGAGCTCGAGCGCCGCCTTCAGCGACTTGGTCCCCGTCCGGCCGAGGCCGCTCCCCACCACGCGCAGTGCCACGGCGACGAGTCTGGCAGGGCGGGTGCCCGGCCGGCCGGGACGCCCGGGTCGACGGGTCGGGCGTCGCCCTCAGCGAGCGGCGAGGCGGAAGTTCCCGCCGCCCCGCTTGGTCACGAACATGGCGAGGTCGGCCCGGCGCAGCGTGACGTCCGGGGCGTCGCCCCCCTCGGCGTCGGCGACGCCGAGGGAGGCGCCCACCGACACCTCGCCCGACGACGTCTCGATGGGGGCCTCGATCGCGGCCCGGATGGCGGCGGTGGCGTCGTCGACGGCGACGACGTCCCGGTCGAGGACGCACACGAACTCGTCGCCCCCGATGCGGGCGTGGAGGACACCCTCGGGGAGCTCCTCCCGGAGGCGGCGGGCCACGGTCCGGAGCACCTCGTCGCCGGCCTCGTGGCCGAGCTCGTCGTTGACGGCCTTGAAGCGATCGAGGTCGACGACGACGGCGGTGAGCGCGGGCGCATCCGGTGCCGAGGCGTCGTAGCGCTCGTGGAGGTGCTCGAAGAGCATCCGCCGGTTGGCCAGGCCGGTCAGCGCGTCGGTCCGGGCCGCCTCCGACGACAGCCGGGAGAGCCGGGCCGACTCCAGGCCGTCGACGACGATCTGGGCCAGGTCGGCCAGGGAGTCGAGCAGGGCCGGGTCGACCTCGCGCGCGTCGCCGGACCACACGCACAGCGTGCCGATGGGGACGTCGGTGAGGGAGCGGAGCGGGGCGGCGGCGTAGAAGCGGACCGGGTCGTCGCCCGTCACGAAGGGGGAGCCGGTGAAGCGGTCGTCGGCGGTCGCGTCCGCCGTGATCACCGCGGTGCCCTCGTCGACGGCGACGCGGCACAGGGTGTCGTCCCGCGGGGTGGCGTCGAGGGGGGCGGCGAAGGCCCCGACCCGGTGCTGGAGGTCGGCGTCGAACACGTGCACGGCGGCGTGCGGGGCGCCGGCCACGGTGGCGGCGAGGCGGGCGATCCGCTGCAGCGCCGGGTCGCCGACCTGCGCCAGCACCCCGAGGTTCTCGAGGACGCGCGCCCGTGCGTCGTCCAGCTCGCCGGCGTCCAGCCAGTCCGTCATGGCACCCACGCTGCCATCCCGAGCGCGCTCCGTGCCGGGTCGGCGCGTGGGGTCAGGCGGGGACCTCGTTGGCGAAGGCCCGTCGGAGGTCGTCCTCGCGCTGGGTCCGGTCGGCCTCGGAGGCCCCGCGGACCGCGTAGTGGCCCCGGTGCTCCTCGCGCACCCGGCCGTCGTCGTCGAGCAGCCAGGTCATGGCCATGCGGCGGGGGACGGTGACGACGTCGCGCTCCACCAGGGTGCCGAACACCCGGTCCCAGAAGGTCGTGGTCACGCCGTGGTTCTGGAGGGGGGCGTGGAAGTGGTGGATGAAGTGGTGCTTGCGGACCCGCTGCTCGTAGGCGTTCGAGGTGGGCGCGTGGTGGGCCCGCCAGTGGACCAGCTCGTAGAAGGCGTAGCCGACGAGGTAGCCGACCCCGAGTCCCAGGCCGAGGTCGACCGCGCCGAGCAGCCGGCCGGCGAGGGGGATGACCAGGAGCGAGAGCCCGAGCACGCCGATCCAGGAGAGGATCCAGGACGTCCAGCGCATCTCGGTGGAGCCGTGGTGCAGCAGGTGCTCGCGCGAGGCGTAGTCCCGGCCGCGGCGGGTGTGGAAGCCGCGGTGGAGCACGTACTCCATGAAGGTCCAGGTGGCGGCGCCCAGCGGGAGGGCGAGCAGGGTCAGGGGGGTGATCACGTGGGTGCTCCAGCGTCGTCGTCGGGGAGGGGGCGGGCGAGGGGTCCGGAGGCGGCGACCCGGTCGACGGCGGCGTGGGCGTCGGCGAGCCGGCCCGGCTCGGCGCCCCAGCCGGTGAGCAGGGCGTCGAGGACGTGGCGTCCGGTGGCGTCGGGGTCGAGGAGGTCGGGATCCCAGTGGGCGACCACGTCGAGCTGGACGCAGCCGGTGAGCGCGGCGGCGAGCGCCACGGTGCGCCGCTGCGGGGTGTCGGCGTCGTCGAGGGCGCCGACGCGGGCGGCCTCGGCGAGCCGGGCGTCGGCCAGGCCGAGGAGGCGGAGCGCGGCGGGCACGACCCGGGACGCCTCCTCGACGTCGATCGTGCCGGTCCGGTCCGACAGCAGCAGCAGGAGCAGCTGCATCTCCTCGGGGTAGGTGTCCCGCGCCGTGAGCCAGAACCGCCCGAACGCGGCGACGGGGGCCAGGGCGGCGACGGCCGGGGGCACGTCCCGGCTGCGGCAGGTGCGGTCGACGTCGTGGCCGAGGAGCGCCGCCGAGGTGGCGAGCCGCTCGACGGCCTCGCGCTGGACCTCGGCGACGAGGGCGCCCTTGGACGGGAAGTACGTGTAGACGCTGCCGACGGACGCGCCCACGTCCGCGGCGAGGCGCTGCATCGTCAGGGCCTCGAGCCCCTCGGCGAACACGATCGCCAGCGCAGCCCGGAGGTAGGCGCGGTGGCGCGCCAACCGGTTCCGCTCCCGCGCCCCCACCGGGGGCGGATCGTCGACGGCTCGAAGCCGGGCACCTTCCTGAACCACGTTCAGATCATGAACGTGATTCAGACTTGCTGTCAACCCCCCCCGGGTGGCGCGGACGGCGCCTCAGCCGTCGTCGAGGGTGCGCCTCCAGCCGTTGAAGTAGGTGATGTCTCGGGCCGGGCGCCGGGTCGCAGGGGTGAAGGAGTCGCCCTTGTACCAACCGACCGGCAGGAGCGCGACCTGCGTGACGCTCTCGGGGATGCCGAGGAGCTCGGCGATCTCGTCCTCGTGGGGCAGGGTCAACGTGGTCCACGCCGTGCCGAGCCCGCGGGCCCGGGCCGCCAGCTGGAAGCTCCAGATGCCGGGGGCGACCGACCCGTGGTAGCTGGCCACCTCGAAGTTCGGGGCGTCCGGGGCCAGCTTGTCGAGGCGCATCGCGAGCACCTGGGCGGGCACCTCGTGCATGTGGTCGACCAGGAACTGCGCGGAGGAGACCACCTTCTGGGTCGTCTCGTCCTCGATGCCCTCGTACCCCTTGAGGTAGGGCCGCCCGGCGCGCTCGTAGCGCTCGGCCACCTCGGCCTTGAGCTCGGGGTCGTCGATCACGAGCCACCGGTTCCGCTCGAAGTTGCCGCCCATCGGGGCGTGCTGGGCGATGTCGATGCACTCCAGGATCAGCTCCCGGGGCACCGGACGCTCCAGGTCGAGGCGCTTGCGGACCTGCTTGGTGGTGGTGAGGAGGTGGTCGAGCGGGTCGAGGTCGGCGATGTCGGGGGCCGGGGTCCCGACGCGGGTGGACGGATCGTGGGTCATGCCCGCTTCCTAGTCCCGGGCGGTCCGGTCGTGCTGCGGCTCGGGTGGCGGCCCGCGACAGGCGCCTCGTCGAGGGCGTTATGGTCGCCGACGTCCCGCCCGGTCCGACCGGGCCCGACCGCACACCGCACCTCCGGGGGAACGCCATGTCCGAGAACGCCGCCATCGAGGCCGTCGGCCACGAGACCCGCCTCTTCCCGCCGCCCGAGGGGTTCCGCTCCCAGGCGCTCGTCAGCGACCGCTCGCTGCACGACGAGGCGGAGGCCGATCGCGAGGCCTTCTGGGCCCGACAGGCCCGCGAGCTGCTCACGTGGCGCAAGGACTTCGACACGGTGCTCGAGTGGGAGCTGCCGTACGCGAAGTGGTTCGTCGGCGGCACGCTGAACATCGCGGAGAACTGCCTCGACCGCCACGTCGAGGCCGGTCGGGGCGACAAGGTCGCCTACCACTGGGAGGGCGAGCCGGGCGACGTCCGCACCTTCACCTACGCCCAGCTCCTCGACGAGGTCTGCCGCTTCGCCAACGTGCTCAAGGGCCTCGGCGTGTCCAAGGGCGACCGCGTCTGCTTCTACATGCCGATGATCCCCGAGCTGCCCATCGCCATGCTGGCCTGCGCCCGCATCGGTGCGCCGCACTCGGTGGTGTTCGGCGGCTTCTCCTCCAACGCGCTCGCCGACCGCATCAACGACGCCGAGGCCAAGGTGCTCGTCACCGCCGACGCCGGCTACCGCCGCGGCGAGCCCTCCCTCCTCAAGCCCGCGGCCGACGTCGCCCTCGCCGACACGACCACGATCGAGCACGTGGTCGTGGTCGACCGCTGCGGCACGGGCCCGGACATGACCGAGGGTCGGGACCACTGGTGGCACGACCTGGTCGAGGGCGCCTCCACCGAGTGCCCGGCCGAGGAGATGGACAGCGAGGACCTGCTGTACCTGCTCTACACCTCGGGGACGACGGGCAAGCCCAAGGGGATCATGCACACCACGGGCGGCTACCTCACCCAGGTCGCCTTCACCCACCGCTACGTCTTCGACATCCACCCCGACACTGACGTGTACTGGTGCGCCGCCGACATCGGCTGGGTCACCGGCCACAGCTACATCGTCTACGGCCCGCTCACCAACGGCGTCACCAGCGTCATGTACGAGGGCGTGCCCAACCACCCGGGCAACGACCGCCTCTGGGACATGGTCGAGCGCTACGGGGTCACGAAGTTCTACACGGCGCCCACCGCCATCCGGACCTTCATGAAGTGGGGGCGCCAGGAGCCCGACGGCCACGACCTGTCGAGCCTGGAGGTGCTCGGCACCGTCGGCGAGCCGATCAACCCCGAGGCCTGGATCTGGTACCACGAGGTCATCGGCCACGAGCGCTGCCCGATCGTCGACACGTGGTGGCAGACCGAGACCGGCGGGATGATGATCGCCCCGCTGCCCGGCGTCACCACCACCCGACCGGGCACCGCCACGCACCCGCTGCCCGGCATCTCCGCCGAGCTCGTCGACGACGACGGCAACGTCGTCACCGAGGGCGGCGGCTACCTGACCATCACCGAGCCGTGGCCCTCGATGCTGCGCGGCATCTGGGGCGACGACGAGCGGTATCGGG
>CAZCEZ010000120.1:0-10165 GCA_964497795.1 uncultured Acidimicrobiaceae bacterium
GTCGTCCATCGTCCACTCGCTGCGATGCGCCATCGCCGCCGCCGCCGAGGTCGGCCACGACCGTCCCGACTGGGTCGAGTCCGCCGCCGCCCTCTCCCACGTCGTGGCCGAGGTCCCCGAGGCCTTCGCGCCCAAGCACCGCTGGGCCATGGACTGGTACTACCCCGTGCTCACCGGCGTGATCGGCGGCGAGCGGGGTGCCGAGCACCTCGAGGCCCGCTACGACACCTTCGCCAAGGAGCGCCTCGGCATCCGCTGCGTGTCGGACCGTCCGTGGATCACCACGGCCGAGACCTGCGAGTGCGCCATGGCGTACCTGGCCGCCGGGATGCCCGAGCGAGCCCGCGAGCTGTTCGCGGTCGTGCAGGACCAGCGCCTCGACGACGGCCGCTACTGGACCGGCGTCGTGCACCCCCAGGAGGTGCACTTCCCGGCCGACGAGACCAGCACCTACTCGGCGGCCGCCGTGGTGCTGGCCGCCGACGCGCTGTGCGGGGACGACCCCGGGGCCGCGCTCTTCACGGCCCACGACGACGTCCTGCCCGTGCTCCCCGAGCACGACCCCGACAGCCGCCGCTGAGCCGCACCGACCCCGCCCCCGACGGCGGCGGGGTCGGAGTCCGGAGTCCTGGTCCCGGATCCTCCACTCCCGCCCGCGCCTGCCGATCGGAGCGGCGATGCTCCACGCCTCCGATGCCCACACGAAGCGCACCCTGCTCCACCTGTCCCGGGCCATCGAGGCCGTCCACCTCGCGGACGAGGGCCCGTCGACCCTGGCCTTCGTGCTGTTCCAGCAGCGCCGCTACTTCGACGACTCCCGCCACCGCTTCGAGCGGTGGGCGAGCGAGGGCGGCGCGACGATCGTCGCCGGCTTCGTCGGGCACCCGCCCTACCGGCGCCAGGGCAACCTCCACTGCGTCCCGATCGACCCCGGGTCCCCCCTGGCCGCGGAGTGGTCGATCGTCGTCAGCGACGGCATCACGGCCGTGTCGATGGTCGCAACCGAGCGCGCCGACCTTCCGACGCCGGCGGACGAGGCCCAGCGGATGTTCGACACCCGCCTCACCTTCTCCCCGCCCTACGTCGCCGACGACCTCGACCGGCTCCTCGGTGCGCTCGGGCCGGACCTGCCCGCCGAGCTCGGCGACCGGTTCGCGTCCCGGGTCCGGCGCTGCGCCCGGCTCCCCCTCGCCGACGACGAGGCCCTCCTGCGCCCGGTGCTCCAGGTGGCCGACGCCCAGGTGATGGCGGCGATCCAGCTGCAGCCCTGAGCCCGCGGCTCGGAGCGAGCCGGCACCCCGGCGAGGCCGTCTCCTCGGCTGCTCAGGCCCGGCGCAGCACCCGGAGCGACCCGGTCGTCGACACGTGCGTGAACCCGTCGGCCACGGCGCGCAGGTACAGCTCCCACGGAGGCTGCCCGCCCCGGCTCGGGTCCGGGAACACGTCGTGGATGGCCAGCGTCCCCCCCGGGGCGACGTGGGGAACCCACCGGTCGAAGTCGGCGTGGGCCGGCTCCCGGCCGTGACCCCCGTCGATGAAGAGGAGGGCGAGCGGCGTGGACCAGAAGCGGGCCACCGTCGGGGAGTCCCCGACCACGGCCACCACGTGGTCCTCGAGGCCCGCGTCGTGCACGGTCCGCCGGAACCGGGGGAGCGTGTCGATGCGCCCGACGTCGGGGTCGACCAGGTCCGGCTCGTGGAACTCCCAGCCCGGCTGGTTCTCCTCCGAGCCCCGGTGGTGGTCGACGGCGAACAGCACGGTGCCGAGCGAGCGGGCCGCCCCTCCGAGGTAGCAGGCCGACTTCCCGCAGTAGGAGCCGACCTCGAGCAGCGGACCGGGGACCTCCACCGAGGCGGCGGCGTCGTGGAGGGCGATCCCCTCGTCGGGGGGCATGAAGCCGCGGGCGGCCTCGGCGGCGGCCTGCAGGGCGGGGTCCATGGGCACGGTCGGGGACCCTAGGTCGCACCCGGCTCCGAGACGGACGTCGCGGGCCCGTCCGCCTCAGGCGTCGCGGGTCGGGGGCTGGAGAGCGCCGAGCTCGTCCAGGGACTCCGCCGCCGGGCTGGCCGCGGCCTGGTTCTGCTTGATCAGCTCGGCGAAGACCTCCTCGCGGTGGACGGCCACCGACCGCGGGGCCTTGATGCCGATCCGCACCTGGTCCCCGCGCACCTCGAGCACGGTGATCACCACGTCGTTGCCGATCATCAGGCTCTCGTTGGCACGGCGGGAGAGGACGAGCATCGGTGCAGGGTACCCGGGAGGCCGGAGGGGTCGGGGCGGCGGCCGGCTAGCCGGCGGCCAGCGGCGTGGCGGGCGAGTAGCGGTCCGGGTCGAGGACGGCCTGGGCGCCGCGCAGGTCGTGCACGTTGATGACGAGCGGCCCGAGCAGGTTCGCCGTCGACTCCGCCACCGGCTTGCGGACCGTGACGATGACCAGGAGCATCACGTCCTCGGCCGTCTCGGCGCCGATCTCGGCGGCGGCGTCGTCGCTGATCTCGGGCTCGTAGTCGGGGAAGAAGAGCGCCGGCGGCACCACGACGAAGGAGAGGTCCGGGTCCTCGAGGCTGCGCAGCAGCGAGAAGGCGCTCCCCTCGCCGCCCCAGGTGACCAGCGCGAAGCGCTCGCGCTCGGGGAAGCCGGGCAGGCCGCCCCGGAAGGTGATCTGGGGCACGTCGACGTCGGCGTCGGCGACCTCGGGTTCGGAGATGCTCATCGGAGGAAGTCCAGGAGGCTCGGCTGCACGGATCGCGCCGTGGCCGACAAGGCCGCCTGGTAGGCGGTCTCCTGGAGCTGCAGGTCCACGATGGTGGCGGGGAGATCGATGTCCTCGATCTCGCTCAGCCGCTCTCGCAGGAGCAGGAGGTCGGAGTCGGTCCGGTCGCGCATGGCTTCGAGCTGAGCGTACCGGGCGCCGACCTGGGACCTGGCGCCCCACACCCGCTCGAGGTGGCCGTCGACGGCGCCGAGGTCGCCCGAGAGCTGGGTCCAGTCGTTGCGGAGGTGGTCCGAGACGTCGGTCAGGAACTGGAAGACGTCGCCGCCGGCGGGGCCGAACACGTCCGGGCCGGTCACGTTGACCTGCATGGACACACCGGGTCGCACGGCCCGCTCCACGGGCTGGGTGTTGCCCACGAAGGCCCCGGCGGCGTCGTAGGCGTCCTCGCCGTCCACCGTGCCGCCGAAGATCGGCCGGCCGAGGTAGCGGGTGTTGCCCAGGCTGATCATCTGCTCGCGCAGTGCGTCGATCTCGAGCGCGATGGCCTCCGCGCCCTGCGGGTTCAGCGTGCCGGTGTTGTTGGCCTGCACGAGCAGCTCGCGGACCCGGGCGAGGACGTTGCCGACGTCGTCGAGCGACGAGTCCGCCGTCTCGAGCCAGCCGAGGCCGTCGGAGGCGTTCCGGGCCAGCTGCTCGGAGCGGTCGATGTCGGCCCGCTGCCGCAGCGCGGCCCCGGTGCCGCCGGGGTCGTCGGACGGCTTGGCCAGGGCCTTGCCCGAGGACAGCCGCTCCTGGGTCCCCTGGATGCGGGACAGGTTCTGCTGCAGGTTCGACAGGTTGCTGGTGAACAGCGACCGGTGGGTGACGCGCAGGCTCATGGCTGGGACCTCGTGGGGGCCGGGGGCGTCGCGGGGATCACAGGCCGACCCGGCCCGTGCGCGTGATCAGGGTGGCGAGCATGTCGTCGACGGCCGAGATGAACCGGGACGACGCCTCGTAGGCCCGCTGGAACCGCACCAGGTCCGACAGCTCCTCGTCCAGGTTGACCCCGCTGGCCGACTCCTGCTCGTTGCGGGACTGCTCGACGACGGTGTCCTGCAGGTCGGCACGACGCGAGGCGCTCTGGCTCGACACGCCGAGGCGGACGATCAGCTCGCGGTAGGCGTCGTCGGTGCCGGTCAGGGCGGCGATCCGGGCTGCCACGCTCCCGTCGAGGGTGCCGGCCGTGTCGGCCGCCGCGACCAGGTTCGGATCCGCGGCGATGGCGGCGTTCACCTCGATGCCGTCCGGTCCGGTCGTGAAGAAGTCGAGCCCGGGATCGCCGTTGCGGTCGAAGCCGGACGTGTGGATCGCGTTGACCTCGGTGCGGAGGGTGTCGGCGACCGACCCGATGCGGGCCAGGTGGTCGGGGATGACCTCGTTGACCACCGTCAGCAGCCCGGCGGCCTCCCCGCCGACCGGGGCCGTCCGCCCGTCGAGGTCCCACACGACGGCGGAGACGCCCGCGACCTCGTCGTGGCGGAGGGCGACCGTGGACGTCCCCCGGATCAGCGCCGTGCCGCCCACGAAGAAGGTGGCGGTGCCGTCCTCCTCGTGGCGGACCTCGCCGCCGATCTGGGTCGCGATCTTCTCCAGCAGCAGGTCGCGCTGGTCGAGCAGCTCGTTGGCGTTCAGGCCGGCGGCCCGTGCGGCCAGGATGGCCTCGTTCAGCTTGGCGGCCTGCGCGGCGTCGGAGTTCACCTGGTCCACGAGGGTCGAGAGCCGGGTCGACTCCACGTCCTGGAGGTTGCGGAGCGACGTCTCGATCTGGCGGATGTCGGCGGCCAGGGTGTGGCCCCGCTCCACGAGCTGGGCCCGGGCCCCGACGTCGCCGGGGTTGTTGGCCACGTCGTCCCAACCGGCCAGGAAGTCGGCCAGGACCGAGGACAGCCCCGTGTCGGAGGGCTCCCCGAAGATCGACTCGATGCTGCGGAAGCCGTCGGCGAGCACCCGGTTCTCGGACTGCAGCGCGAGCTCGTCGCGGACGCGCCGGTCGACGAACTCGTTGCGCAGCCGGGACAGCTCGACCGAGCGGACCCCGAGGCCCGTGCCGTCCCAGGTCGAGTGGAAGGCGGGGGTGACCGAGCCGGGGTCGGGGGTGATGTCGACGCGCTGACGGGTGTAGCCCTCGGTGTTGACGTTGGCCACGTTCTGGCCCGCGACCTCGATCCCGCGGCGCTGCGCACCGAGGCCGGAGCGGCCGATGTAGATCCCGTCGAACGTGCCCACGGCTCAGAACGCCTCGTCGAGGACGATCGATGCCTGCTGGCCGACGCCGGCTCGGCCGTAGGTCGGCTTGTCGGTGGCCCGTCGGCCGTAGCCGATGCCGGAGAGCTCGTCGATCAGCTCGCGGGTGGCGCGCTGCTCCCGGCCGAGCAGCTCCCGGTTGGACGCGGCGATGGTCTGGACCTCGTCGGTGAGGGACAGGAAGGCGCGTCGGTGCTCCTCGAAGATGTCGCCCCACGGGGTGGGCGCGGCCTCGACCAGCTCGCGCAGGGAGGGGTCGGGACCGAGCCCGAGCTCCTGGGAGACCTCCTCGAGGACCACGGCGCGGACCAGCTCGGTCTGGCGCATCTCCTCGAGCACGGCCTCGACCTCGTCGGTGGCGCGGGCCAGCCAGCGGACCTGTCGGCCCACGAGCAGGGTCTGCTCGACGGTCATCCGGAACAGCAGCAGATCGAGCAGCTGCCGCTGCCGCCACAGGACGTTGGAGAGCTCAGCGAGGTTCACGGGTGATCCTTTCCGCCCGTGTCCATCGGCACCTCCGGCCCGATGTTGAGCGACCGGTCAGGTGAGGAGGCCCAGCTCCAGCGCCCGGCCGACGGCGTGGTGCCGGTCGTCGACCTCCAGCTTGGCGTAGATCCGACCCAGGTGGGTCTTCACCGTCGACTCCCCCAGCACGAGGCTCTCGGCGATCTGGCGGTTGGACCACCCCCGGGCCAGGATCGCCAGCACCTCCCGCTCGCGGGGGGTGAGCAGGGCGTCCTCGTCGTCGGTGGGCTCGAGCTCGGGGCCGGCGAAGAGCAGGGGCAGGTACCGCTGGTCGATCACCCGGTCGCCGCCCAGCACCCGGTCCAGGGCGTCGAGCAGCTCCTCGTCGTCCACCTTCTTGGACAGCACGGCCCGCGCCCCGGCCCGGAGCACGGCGCGCAGCCGGTCGACGTCGACGTCGTCGACCAGCACCACGACCGGCGGGGCGGCGGGCGCCGCACCCACGTCGTGGAGCAGCGTCGGGAGGTCGAGGCGGTCGTCGTCGCCGACGATGGCGAGGTCGACGGGGCGGTTCGCCACCACGAGGCGCAGCTCGTCGGGGTCGTCGAAGTGGTCGACGACGACGTGGCGGCCGTGGAGCACCCCGAGCATCCCCCGGCGCAGCACCGACCAGCGCTCGGCGATCACGATGCGTGCGTCGCGTGCCACCACCCCTCCCGTGGTCCCTCGGTCCGGTCGTCGATGCTAGGGCGCGCATCCGCCCGGGGCGGGGCCGGAGGCTCCGCTCCGTGCCGCGGATCTCCCACGTTCTGTGCTGGAGACCCCTCGCAGGGTGCCGCCCGGTTGACGGTCGCACACCGAATCCCATCGATGTCGTGCGATTGACCGGCACGGGACCACGGACCGGGCCACGACCGTCCATGGTCAACCAGCCCGATCGGACCAGGTGTGCACCACCGCGATGGTTGACGGGCCGTCCACCAATCCACCGCGCTCCCGATTTCCACACTCCGTGTCCGGCCAAATACTGATCGTCATGACACGTCCTGGTGCGAGGATCCGGAGGGGGACGGCTGCGGCCGTCGACGGGGTGGACCGAGAGGCGCTGGTGCAGAACGCCATGCCGCTCGTTGGCTACTGCGTGACGAGCGTCGCGGCCCGGGTGCCGCGCCACGTGCGCCACGACGACCTGGTGTCGGCCGGCCTGCTCGGCCTGGCCCAGGCCGCCAAGATGTGGGACCCCGAGCGCGGCGTGTCCTTCGAGCACTTCGCCCGCCGCCGGATCGAGGGTGCCCTCCTCGACGAGCTGCGCAGCCGGGACTGGGCGAGCCGCTCGGCCCGCCAGGACACCCGCCGCCTCCACGTGATCACCGAGGAGCTCACCGGCCGCCTGGGCCGCACGCCCGAGACCGCCGAGGTCGCGAAGGAGCTCGGGGTGACCGAGTCCGACGTCGAGCGCATCCGCGACGACGTCCGGCGCTCCACCGTCCTGCACCTCGACGCCTTCGAGCCGGGCACCGGCGGGAGCGACTCGCTCTCCGACGAGCCCTCCACCGACCCGATCAACCAGCTGCTCGGCCAGGAGATGCGCGGCTACCTGCACGACGCCGTCCTCACCCTCCCCGAGCGGCTCCGCAAGGTCGTCGTCGAGTACTTCTTCGAGGACCGCCCGATGAAGGACATCGCCGAGGACCTCGGCGTCACGATCTCCCGGGTGTCCCAGCTGCGGGCCGAGGCCATCCGCCTCCTGCGCGACGGCATCAACGCCCAGTTCGACAACGACGGCGACACCTCCGAGGCCACGAAGCCGGCCCCCAAGTCGAGCGCCGAGCGCAAGAAGGCGGAGTACTACGCCGCCATCTCCCGCAAGTCGGACTTCGGCTCCCGCGTCAGCCTGGACGCCCCGCCGATCGCGGCCCGGGTCGCCGCCGAGGCGGTCTGAGGGCGCCGACGGATCGATCCCACCACCACTACGGCGGCGACGGGGCCGGGCCACGAGCCCGGCCCCTGCCGCGCCCGGCCGCGGACGGGTGGGACCGTCAGCCGACCAGCACGGGGGCGAGCGTGACGCTCCAGGGGAGGGCCTCGAGGCGGGCCCGCCCCCTCGCCCCGAGCTCGTCGAGCGCCCGCGTGTCGCGCAGCAGGGCCAGGGCGCCGGGCACCAGGCGCTCGTAGGGCTCGAAGGCGCACGCGTCGGCGAGGCCCGCGGGTGCGTCCATGCCGGGCGCGGACTCGCTGACCACGGGCACGCCGTTGGCGAGGAGCAGCTGGAGGCGGACGACCTCGAGGATCCTCGCCTCGTAGAACTGGACGTTCAGCACGAGGCGCGCGCGGGCGATGAGGTCGTCTCGGGCCTCGCCGTACACGCCGAACGCGACGTGGACGCGGGCGCCGGCCCGCTCGAGCGCCTGGAGGATCCGCAGCCGACGCTCGTTGACGCTGCCGTAGAAGAGGACGTCGAGGTCGGGGTCGGGGCGTCGGGCGATGCGGGCCAGGTTCGGCGACCAGCCCACCGGCACGTGGGCCACCTGGTGGCCGGCGGCGGCCCAGGCGGCGACGTTGCGCGCGGAGTAGTCCCAGACGGCGCGACGTGCGTAGGCGTCGAGACGCTCGGGCGGGAGCATCGACGTCGGCTCGATCTGCTCGTGGTTGTAGAGGACGGCGTCCCGGGGCAGCTGGCGCAGCGCCCGGTCGTCGAGGACGTGCCCCCCGATCACCACGGGCCGGCGGCCGCGCGGCGCCCGGCCGCGCCCGAGGCCGGGGTCGGGCACCACCTCGGCGTCGACGCCGGCGAGGCGCAGCCCCTCGGCCAGGGAGGCGGTGAGGTCGTCGAAGGCCCGCAGGTGCTCGTAGCCCTCGCGGGCGACCTGCACGACCGCGACGCGCTCGCCCCTCGACAGCGTGCCCGGTCCCGTCACGCCCCGATCGTGGCAGGTCGCTCCGGCCCGGTCGCGCACCGGGCCTTCACTTCGGGACGACCCGGACGATCAGAGAAGCCATGAGCGCGCCCGGAGCACCCCTGGTCTCGTTGTGCATGATCGTCAAGGACGAGGTCGACGAGCTCGAGCGGAGCCTCGCCAGCGCCGGGGCGGTGGCCGACGAGCTCGTCGTCTACGACACCGGCTCGACCGACGGCACCCAGGACCTGGCCCGCTCCCTCGGCGCCACCGTGGTGCAGGGGACGTGGTCGGGCGACTTCGGTCGCGCCCGGAACGAGGCCCTCCGCCACTGCCACGGCACCTGGATCCTCTGGCTCGACGCCGACGAGGAGCTCGAGGCCGACCCCCGTGCGCTGCGCGCCCACCTCGCCGGGCTGCGCCGCGTCGACGCCCTCCAGGTCGAGATCCTCAACGTCGGCGCGGCGAGCGGCGAGTTCACCCACATCGCCGAGCGGGTGTTCCGCCGCTCACGGATGCGCTGGCAGGGCTCGCTGCACGAGGTCCTGGTCCGCCGGGACGGCGCCGCCCCCTCGCTCGCCCGCCTCGACGGCGCCCGGGTCCTCCACCACGGCTACGACGCCGAGCACGTGGTCGACCGCGGGAAGATCGAGCGGAACCTGGAGATCGCGCTGGCCGCGCTCGAGGGACCCGCCGAGGGCGCCGAGCTCGGCCGCCGGCACGTCAACGCGGCCCGCTCGCTCGCGCTCGCCGGCCGACGGGCCGAGGCCATCCCCCACTACGACACCGCCATCGGCCTGCTCGACGGGCAGGAGCGCCGCTTCGCGCTCCACCGGGCCGCCGAGGAGCTGGTCGAGCTCGGCCGCCTCGACGAGGCCCGGGAGCGGAACCGGCGGTTCGTCGACGAGGGTGGCTCGGCACGGGTCGCGGCCTGGGTCGACGGCCTCGCGGCGCTCCGATCGGGCGACGGTGCGCCGCTGGCCGGGTTCGACCCCGAGCTGCCGGTGACCGACGGCTCCCAGACCACGACCGTCGACCGGGTCCGCCTCGCGGTGGCCGAGGCCAGGGGCCTCGTCGAGGACTGGGCCGGCGCCGCCGACCTCCTCGAGCGCGTCGTCGACGGCGATCCCTCCTCGACGCGCTGGGCAGACCTCGTCGGGAGCCGGCTGCGCGCCGGGGCGACGGCCTCCGAGGCCCTCGCCGACCTGTCCGACGACGACCTCCGCCGGGTCGTGCCCCAGCTCATCTCGCTCCCGACCGACGACCGGCACGGGATCGCCCTCGCCCTGCTCGAGCGCCTCGGCGAGCGCAGCCCCGTGGCCGTGGCCTTCGTCGCGGGCCACGCCGCTCACCTCGATGACATCGAGGACGTCCTCCCCTGGGCCCAGCTCGTCCGGGCCAGCGGCTTCGACGTGCCCTGCCCGATCATGGCCCGGGCCCGCGACATCGCCCAGGAGCCGACCCGTCGCTTCCTCGCCGCCGCCACGGCGCACGCGGCGTTCCGGGATCCGGAGGCCCTGCAGGAGCTGTTCGCCATCAGCGACCTCCTCCGCCCCGAGGAGGAGGCCGACGCCGCCTTCATCCTCTCGGAGATCGCCCCGGACCTGATCGTCTCCTGAGGTTCGGTCCGGTCGGGCCCTCAACTCCGGTTCGCAGCGGCCGATCCCACCTCGCACTCGACGGGCAGATCCCGGCGGGGCACCTCGATGGATCGAGGTGACGTTCGACCCTCTTCAAGGAGGAAGTCATGGGTCTTCGCATCAACCAGAACATCGCGGCGATGAACTCGTACCGCAACCTG
>CAZCEZ010000121.1:0-10076 GCA_964497795.1 uncultured Acidimicrobiaceae bacterium
CGGCCCGCAGCTTGGCGATCTCGCCGAAGAAGTTCTGGCCGATGCAGAAGAAGAACGACAGCCGGGGGGCGAAGGCGTCGATGTCGAGCCCGGCGGCCTGCGCGGCCCGCACGTACTCCATGCCGTCGGCGATGGTGAAGGCCAGCTCCTGGTCGAGCGTGGCCCCGGCCTCCTGCATGTGGTAGCCGGAGATCGAGATCGAGTTGAACTTCGGCATGTTCGCCGCCGTGTACCCGATGATGTCGGCCACGATCCGCATCGACGGGGTCGGCGGGTAGATGTAGGTGTTCCGGACCATGAACTCCTTGAGGATGTCGTTCTGGATGGTCCCGGAGAGCTGCTCGGAGGAGACGCCCTGCTCCTCGGCGGCCACGATGTAGTTGGCCATCGTCGGCAGCACGGCGCCGTTCATGGTCATCGACACCGACATCTGGTCCAGCGGGATGCCGTCGAAGAGGATCTTCATGTCCTCGACCGAGTCGATGGCCACGCCGGCCTTGCCCACGTCGCCCACGACGCGGGGGTGGTCGGAGTCGTAGCCCCGGTGTGTGGCGAGGTCGAAGGCGACCGACAGGCCGCGCTGGCCGGCGGCCAGGTTGCGCCGGTAGAAGGCGTTGGACTCCTCGGCGGTGGAGAAGCCGGCGTACTGGCGCAGCGTCCAGGGCCGGTTCGTGTACATCGAGCCGTACGGGCCGCGGACGTAGGGGGCCTGGCCGGGCAGCCCACCGAGGTGCGAGAGGCCCTCGAGGTCGGCCTCGGTGTAGATCGGCTTGACCTCGATGCCCTCGGGCGTGGTCCAGGTCAGGTCCTCCAGCGGACGCCCGCGGAGCTCCTTGGTGACCGCCTGGCGCCAGGCGTCGAGGTCGGCGGCGGGGAAACCGGCAGCGTGATCGGCCATGACGGGAGGCTACGGGCATCCCGGCGCCGTCGACCAACGGGGACGGCCCCGAAGCGGCCCGTGGGCGGGTCAGGCGCCGGTGACGGCGGCGGCGATGGCGTCGGCCTGCAGGAGCGCCCTCGTCCGGACCTCGGGGAGGTGCTCGGCGATGGCGGCGGCGACGGCGTCGCGCTCGGCGAGCAGCTCGTCGAAGCGTCGGCGCAGCTCGTCCCCGGCCAGCTCGTCGTGGGCGATGGCCCAGCGCTCCTGGCCGAACATCTCGAGCACCTCGACGTACTTGTGGCTCCACCCGATCACCAGGGTCGGGGTGGCCATGGCCAGACCGGACACCATGGCGTGGAAGCGGCTGGTGACGAAGGCGTCGCACCGGCCGATCAGGTGGCGCAGCACCTGGGACGGGACCTCCCGGTCGAGGAAGGCGACCCGGTCGGGGTGGGCCAGCCGGCCGTGGATCGTGCGGCACAGCGGCAGGTCGTTGTTGTGGGTCGCGTCGGTGCCGGTCCGCACGCTGTGGGGGGCGAGCAGGACCCGGTGGCCGTCCCCGGTGAGCTGGTCGACGAAGGCGACCATCTCGCCCACGTAGTCCCCGCCCCGGGCCTCGACCTTCCGGGCCAGCACGACCGACGGCGACAGCCCGATCAGCAGGCCGTCGTCGTGGGGGCCGTCGAGCAGCGCGTGGTCGAGGGCGGCGCGGGCCCGGGCGTCCTCGTCGCCGGCCGTGGCCAGGCAGAACGCGTAGTCGGCGCCCGCCAGCAGGTTGGTGAGGCCGAGGCCGACCGCGTGGTCGTGGGTGATGCGGCCCCGGGTGACGATCAGGCGCATGCGGGGCAGCACGAGCCGGGCCGCGAGCCGGTTCACCGGGTTCGTGAAGGGCCCGACGGCCTGGGCGCACTTGACGACCGGCGTGCCCACGAGCAGGGCGGGCAGGACGGAGGCGACGTTGTAGAGCAGGAACTTCTCCCGCCCGTCGGAGAAGGTGATGCCGCCCTGGTCGAGCAGCACGTCGGCCTCGACCAGGGCCCGCACGGCCCGGGACCGCCGGCGCAGGAGCCCGCGCAGCGGCGGGAGCACCCGGAACAGCAGGGCGAGCAGGTTGATGGTGACGCCGAGCTGCCGGGGCGCCGCCGGCACGATCTCGATCCGGGGGTCCTCGACGAGGGCGCGGTCCTCGGCGGGGTACATGGAGAACAGGGTGAAGCCGACGTCGGGGACGCGCTCGCCGAGGGTCTGCACGGCGGACTCGAGCATGGCGGCCGCGCCCTTGTTGCCCGACAGTGCCGAGCCGATGATGGCGATGCGGTGCGTCACGGCGCGGAGACCTCCTCGAGCGGGACCTCGGGCTCCTCCCGGCGGGCCCGCCACCGGGCCGCACCGTAGGCCCCGAGGACGCCGACGTCGGCGACGACGGTCAGGAGGCGGGCGAGCAGGGCGGCGAGGACGGCGTCGGGGCCGTCGAGGTACTCGGCGGCGAACACCACCGTGACCGACTCGCGCACGCCGAGCCCGCTCGGCACGAACACGGCGAGGATGCCGATGGCGCCGCCGAGCACGTAGGCGGCGCCGAGCGGGAGCCACTCGCCGGCCTCCACGGGGGCGATCGCACGGGCGACGAGCACGAACCCGACGCCGTTGAGGATCCGGGGCAGCGTGAAGGCGGCCAGGCTCCGCAGCGTCTCGGCCGTGGGCAGGAACAGCTCGTCGGGCAGGGCCTGGCCGAGGATGCGGCGGGCCGGGACCGACAGCACGGCGCGGAACCAGCGGCGGTTCGTGACCACGGCGACGGGCACGAGCACGAGGAGGGGGACGAGCACGGCCGAGGCGTTGGCCCCGAACACGCCGAAGCCCGTGGCCGCGAGGAGGATCGCGACGGCGGGGACGATCGAGGCCAGCTGCAGGAAGACGTTCTCGTACACGAACGTCAGGAGCACCAGCGTGCGGGACAGGCCGCGCCGGGAGCCCCAGGCCACCTTGTTGAGCACCGAGCCGACCTGGCCGGGCACGTACTTCAGCAGCCAGGACGAGCAGTGGACCGCGATGGCGTCGGCGGTGCCGATGCGCCGACCGGCGAGGACGGTGACGATGCGGCCCCACAGCACGCCCGACAGGGGCACGGCCACGGCGAAGAGGACCACGGCGGCGACGAGCTCGGCGCCGAGGTCGACCTCGGCGCCGCGGACCTCGTCCCAGCTGCCGGCCAGGGTGTCGGCGAAGAAGGCGGTGACGGCGACGAGGACGACGGCGGTGCCGAGGCGCCGGAGGAGGCGCCGTCGGGCCACGGTCACGGCAGCTCGTTCCAGGTGCGGAACGTGTCCAGCTCCTTCTTCTGGGAGTACGGGACCATCCCGTCGGGGTGGGCGTAGCCGAAGGCGACGAGCATCACGACCCGCTCGGAGAGCGACAGGCCGAGCGTGGCGGCCATCTTCGCCTCCAGCGGCTCGAAGTCGGGCCAGTTGATGATGCTGGAGGACAGGCCCTGGGTCTCGAGCGCGAACAGGAACGACATCACGGCCAGTGACGAGTCGACGTAGATGGCGTGGCGGTCCCGGGGCGAGAAGTACGAGTCGAGGCGGCCGACGACGACGGCGATGGCCGGGATCTGGTGGGCGTAGCCCACGGCGCCGAAGGGGATGTCGGCCACGGTGCGGACCATGTCGGGGTCGTCGAAGACCCGGAACTCGTAGGGCAGCCGGTTGCAGGCGGTGGGGGCCTGGCGGGCGACCTCGAGCGCGGCGTCGACGAGCTCCCGGGGCACCGGCCGGTCGTCGAAGAACCGGGTGGACCGGCGCTGCGCGGCCAGCTCGACGAGCTGGTCGTAGGTGACCGTGGACCGGCTCGCCTCCAGCTTGTTGTACGGCACCTTGCCGGTGGGCTCGCCCGGGTAGTCCTGGGCCTCGAAGCGGGCCCGGGCCCGGGCGAGGGTCGGGTGCTCGCCCGTGCAGGCGGCGAAGTAGGCGCCGAGCACGTCGTGGGCCCACTCCATCTCGGCCCGGTCGATGGAGTCCGGGTCCCGTCGGAACTGGGCCACGGCGTCCTCGTAGAACTCGATCGTCTCGATGACGTAGTCGAGGGCGAAGACGTCGCGCCGGGGCATCATGATCAGCCCCTTCTCGAGGCGGTGCACGTTGCGGCGCAGCTCGACGTGGGAGCGCCGCTCGGTGCCCTTGCGGCGGTAGTAGTCGCGCCGCCCCTGGAGCACGGCGGCCTGCTCCCGGTTGAAGGGCAGGGGGTAGGCGCTGAACAGCAGGTGCGAGAGGAGCCGGCTCGACCCGAAGGTCTCGAGCACGGCCCGGTTCGCGGCCTCGTAGGCGCGGCGGATCCACACCACGGCGAGGAGCTGCTTTGCGATCAGGCGCAGGCGCTTGAGCACGGGGTCTCCGGGGTCGGGGGCAGGGGGCCGGCGGGCGGGTCGGTCCCGGGATCGTCCCCGGGGCCGACCCGGCACGCTATTCGGCGCTGCGCCCGGGGCTCACTTGCCGTCGCCGAGCTTCTCCCGGGCGTCGTCGTTGAACATGGAGACGGCGTCGCTGCGGTCGTTGCCGACGGCCGACTCGGCCTGCTTGGTGGCCCGCTCGTGGGGGTCGTGGGGGTCGGACCAGTAGCCGATGGTGAAGCCGCCGCCGGTGTAGCCGATGAGGTCGGCGAGCTCGCTCGGGAAGTCCCGGGCGATCTCGGGCGGGCAGGACAGGTACTGGTTCTCCTCCTGGCGCAGCCAGTCGAGGCAGTAGTCCATGTTGATGCCGATGCGGACGTCGTCGGTCGCGTTGCCGCCGCCGCCGTGGATGATCGAGCCGGTGAAGAGCAGCACCGAGCCGGCCGTCATCTCGGCCTGGACCACCTCGTCCTCGGTGGCCTGGCGCTCGTCGGGCCAGGTGGTGCTGCCCGGCACGACGCGGGTGGCGCCGTTCTCGGCGGTGAAGTCGGTCAGCGCCCACATCGTGTTGACCTGGGTCTCGATCTCGCGGGGGACGAAGCCGCCCCAGGCGAGGCGGTCGCGGTGGAGCATCTGGTCGGTCTCGCCGGGGCCGATGGCGATGACCTGGGTCAGCATCAGCTGCACCTTGAAGGTCCACGGGGCGAGGAAGGCCCGGGTCACGCCGACGACGAGCTCGTCGAGGGCGAGCTCGTGCACCGCGGTCGAGTGCGACAGCAGGGCCCCGGTCCGCCGGGTCCGGAAGCCGGAGAAGTCCTCGGTGCCGTGGGACGACGAGGCGACGAGGGGGTCGATCTCGGAGCGCACCCGGGCGACGGTCTCGGGGGAGAGGCGGTCCTCGACGATGCAGGCGCCGTGCTCGCGCAGCAGCGCGACGACGTCGTCGACGGCGGCGTCGGCCGGGACCCGCGGGATGGCCGCGGTGGTCGCGGTGGTGGGATCGATCGTGGTCATGGGTGCTCGGTGCTCCTGGTCGGGCCGGTCGGTTCGGTCGGTTCGGTCGGGTCGGGGGTCGGGTCCGGCGACGGGGTCCGGCGGGGCAGCCCGGCGATCACGGCCCGGATGCGGCCGGTGATCTCCTCGAGGCCGGGGTCGCCGGTCGAGAGGCGGTCGAGCTCGGAGCCGCGCAGCACGGCGCGCACGGCGCGGGCCCCGGCCAGGGGCTCGGCCACGTCGAGGGCCTCGAGCCGGGCGGCGAGCACGCCGTCGAGGACGGCGTGCCACGAGCGGATCTGGCCGGCCAGCGACGGGTCGCGGCTGGCCAGCACGAGCAGCTCGTACTCGGCCACCTCGAGCTGGTCGCCGCCGATGCGGGCCGACCACGCGGCGATCGTGCGGGCCAGGTCGTCGCCCGACGTGTGGACGGCGTCGACCTCGTGGAAGGCGAGGGCATCGGCCCGGGCCCGGTCCATGTAGGCCCCGAAGGCCTCGCGGATCATCTCGTCGCGGGAGGTGAAGTGGCGGGTGGTCGAGCCGACGGAGACGCCGGCCTCGGCCGCCACCCGCCGGTGGGTGACGCCGTCGACGCCCGCGTCGGCGACGACTCGCAGGGTCGCGTCCAGGATCCGGTCCCGCACGGAACCGCCCGGTGCCGACGACCCCGAGCGGGGTGCGGGCGGACGGGTCGGCGCGGCCATGAGCACAAATGTACACACCCGGTGTACGGATGTACAGGGCGCTGGGACGCGCCGTCGCCCGTAGCCTGCGCCCGTGCCCCCGCTGTTCGGCTTCCACGACGTCGTCGTCCGCTTCGGCGACACCGTGGTGCTCGACCACGTGGACGCCACCGTCCCCGACCGCGGGGCGATCACGTGCCTGCTCGGCCCGTCGGGGGCGGGCAAGTCGACCCTGCTGCGCCTGTGCAACCGCCTCGAGGTGCCGGCGGCAGGTCGGGTGCTGCTCCGGGGCCGCGACCTGGCCGAGGTCGACCCGCTCGCCCTGCGCCGCGACGTCGGCATGGTCTTCCAGCGGCCCACCGTCTTCCCGGGCACGGTGCGCGACAACCTCCTCGTCGCCCGTCCGGGTGCCGACGACGACCGGCTCGTCGCGGCCATGGAGCGGGCGCGGCTGCGCGCCGACCTGCTCGACCGCGACGCCGACGCCCTCTCGGGCGGCGAGGCGCAGCGCGCCTGCCTGGCCCGCACCCTGATCACCGAACCCGAGGTGCTCCTCATGGACGAGCCGACCTCGGCGCTCGACCCCACGGCGACGCGGGGCCTCGAGGACCTCGGCCGGGCCCTGGCCGAGGACGGGATGCCGATCCTGTGGGTGACCCACGACCTCGCCCAGGCCGACCGGATCGCCGACGACCGCATCGTCCTGGTCGGCGGGCGCGTCGCCGACGAGCACCAGGTCGAGCACTACTACGCCTCCGAGGAGGCGCTGCACCACCACCACGACGAGACGCCGGACGGGCGCCACGACGGCCACGCCCACGGGGAGGGCGGGGCGTGAGGCAGGGCGACGTCGGCTGGTGGGGACTCGCCGCGTCCCTGCTCCTCATCGCCGTCACCCTCGGGATCTCCGGGTGGCGGCGCCTCGGCCTCGAGCGCGACGTGCTCGTCGCGACCGGGCGCGCCCTGGCCCAGCTCCTGGCCGTCGGCTACGTGCTCGGCGTGGTCATCGACCCCGACCAGCCCATCGCGTACGCCTGGGCGTGGCTCGTGTTCATGGTCGCCTTCGCCTCGTGGACGGTGTCCCGGCGGGCACCCGAGGTCCCCGGCGTGCTCCGCCTGGCCACGATCTCCCTGGCGGCGTCGACGGCCACCACGTGCGCCGTGATCTTCGGGCTCGGCATCTTCCCGGCCGAGGCCAGGGCCATCGTCCCGGTCGGCGGGATGATGGTGGGCAACGCCATGACCTCGACCGTGCTGGCCGGTCGCCGGATCGTGGCCGAGTTCTCCGACAAGCGGGCCGACGTCGAGGCCCGGCTGGCGCTCGGGCAGCCGTGGCCCGAGGCGTCCCGGCCCGCCCTGCGCCGGGCGCTGCGCGACGCCCTCACCCAGCAGGTCGAGACGACCAAGGCCGTCGGGCTCGTGTTCCTGCCCGGGGCCATGACGGGTCTGATCCTCGCCGGGGTCGACCCGGTGGAGGCCGTGCGGGTCCAGGCCGCCATCATGTTCCTGATCCTCGGCGCGGTCGCCATCAACGTCGTGGTCATCGGCACCGGCGTGACCCGGCGCCTGTTCACCGACGACCACCGCCTGGTGCGCGTGACCCGGGTCTGAGGGGTTCACCCGGTCTTGGGCCCCCGGTCACCCGGGGGCAGCGGGGACGACAGGTCGCCTCCCTACGGTCCGCGCCATGACCCTCTCCCGACGCGAGCTCCTCCGCAACTCGGCCCTGACCGGGGCCTTCATCGCCTCCGGCGCCGCCTTCTCCGGCTTCGCCTCGGGCGTGGCCGGTGCCGGCACCAACACCTCCGGCTACGGCCCCCTCGTGCCCGACCCCGCCGGCATCCTCGACCTGCCCAGGGGCTTCCGGTACACGATCCTGCAGAAGGGCGGCGACGGCAACCTCGCCGACGCCACCCGCTACACCGGCACCGACATCCCCGTGGCCGGCGACGCCGACGGTGCCGCCTCCTTCGCCATCGGGGGTGGCCGCACCGCCGTGGTCACCAACCACGAGCTGCGCTCGGGTGGCTCCGACGAGCTCGAGGGCGTCCCGACCGACGCCGAGTTCACCGGCCCGCGGCGCGTCCCCACGTACAACCCGGCCGAGTCGGGCGGCACGTCCACCATCGTCCTCGACCCCAGGAACCGGGTCGTCGAGATCTACCCGTCCATCGCCGGCACGCGGAACAACTGCGCCGGCGGTCCCGCCCCCTGGGGCTCCTGGTTCACCTGCGAGGAGAACACCGACTTCTTCGCGGGCCACCGGCACGGCTACGTGTTCGAGGTCGACGCCAGCGGCGAGCGGACCGTCGCCGAGCCGATCCGCGAGATGGGCCGCTACTACCACGAGGCCGTCGCCTTCGATCCCGAGACCTCCGACGCGTACCTGACCGAGGACGACGACGACGGCCTCGTCTACCGGTTCGTGCCGAACGACACCTCGATGACGTACGGCTCGATGGCCAACGGCGGCGAGCTGTCCGCCATGAAGGCGTCCAGGGACGGTCGGCACGTGCACCGCCTCGGCGAGTGCACGACGCCCGGCACCACCCTGTCGGTCGAGTGGGTGCCCATCGCCCCCGAGGTCGCCGACCCGGACATCGACGACATGCCCCGCGACTTCGTCAACCAGTCCTTCGCCGACGACGAGATCACCCGCTCCCGCAAGCTCGAGGGCTGCTGGTGGGGCGACGCCGACGGCCGCTTCTACTTCACCTGCTCCACCGAGCGGGACCGGAACCGGCCGCAGGTCCTGATCGACGCCGGCGTGTCCATCGAGCACGACGGCCAGGTCTGGGCCTACGACCCCTCGAGCAGCGAGCTCCAGCTGATCGCCCACATCACGGTCGACGACCCCACCTTCGACGGCCCCGACAACATCACCGTGGCCCCGTGGGGGACCGTCTTCCTGTGCGAGGACGGCGGTGGCGACCAGTACGTCGTCCAGGTCGACCCGGCCACCGGCGCCCTGGCTCCCTTCGCCTTCAACCGCACCGGCGACAACGAGTTCGCCGGCGCCAACTTCAGCCCCGACGGCAGGACGATGTTCGTGAACCTGCAGAACCCGTCCACGACCTTCGCCATCACCGGCCCCTGGGGCGCCGTGCGCTGAGCCGCGGCCCGGTCAGGGCTGAGCTCCGAGACCGACACGGTGGTCCGGTCGCCCGAGTCCGGGCGGCCGGTCTGCGTCCGGGCCCGTCCCGGGGCGGCGGTACGCTCGCCGGCCATGGCGCTGCGCTTCGTGATCATCGGCGGTGGGCCCGGCGGGCACTCGGCGGCCACGCACGCGGCCAAGCTCGGCGCCGAGGTGACCGTCATCGAGCGCGACATCGTCGGCGGCGCCGCCAACCTGTGGGACTGCATCCCCTCCAAGGCGATGATCGCCACGGGATCGGCCCTGAACTTCATCAACTCCTCCGAGGAGATGGGCCTGACCGACGTCAAGGCCGAGCTCGACTTCGAGGCGCTGCGGAACCGCATCGCCCGCATCGAGGAGCGCCTCGAGGGCGCCGCCTCCGGCCTGCTCGCCAGCCAGGGCGTCCGCGTCATCCGGGGCACCGGTCGGATGGTCGGGCCCCACGAGGTCGTGGCCGACACCCCCGACGGCGAGGTGCACCTCGAGGCCGACGCGATCCTGCTGTCCACCGGCTCGCGGCCCCGGATCCCGGAGTGGGCCGAGCCCGACGGCGACCGGGTGCTCACCACCCGGGACGCCTACCCGCCCCGGCAGCTGCCCGACCACATCGTCGTGATCGGCTCCGGCGTGACCGGCGTGGAGTTCGTCTCGATGTTCTCCTCCTTCGGCTGCGACGTGACCCTGATCGTGTCCCGCCAGCAGGTGCTGCCCCAGAAGGACCCCGAGGTCGCCGCCGCCCTGGAGGACGGGTTCCTCTCGCGCGGGGTCCGGCTGTTCAAGGGGGCCCGGGCCGAGGGGATCGAGCGCACCGAGGACGGCGGCGTCCGCGTGGTCTGCGACGACGGTCGGGCCGCCACCGGCAGCCACGCGCTGCTCGCCATCGGCTCCATCCCGAACTCCGAGGGCATCGGCTGCGAGGCGGCGGGCGTCGAGGTGAACCGGTGGGGCTACATCGACAACAACCACCACTGCGTCACCAACGTCCCGCACGTCTAC
>CAZCEZ010000122.1:0-4866 GCA_964497795.1 uncultured Acidimicrobiaceae bacterium
GCGTGATCTGCCTCAACGGCGCCGCCGCCCGGCTCGTCAGCCCCGGCGACAAGGTCATCCTGATCTCCTACGCCGACTACGACCGCGAGGAGCTCGAGTCCTACGAGCCGCGCGTCGTGCACGTCGACGGCCACAACCGCGAGATCGACGAGGTCACCGCCGAGCTGCTCGCCGAGCAGACCCGTGGCCCGGCCCCGCACCGCTACGTCGAGGTCGCCGTCGACCCCGCCACGGGCGAGCGCCGCATCTCGACCCCGGCCGAGTAGCGCTCAGCCCGCCCGGCGGGCGACGCACACCGCGTAGGTCGACGTCGGGCCCCACGGGGCCCGGTCCCAGGTCGCGAACCGGGCCACGGGCTCCAGCCCGGCGGCCCGGACCTGCGCGTCGTGGGTCCCGGCGTCGTGGGGCCGGTCCTCCCAGTCGGTGGAGAACCCGACCACGAGGTGGCCGCCCACCGCGACGTGGCGGGCGACGCCGAGCACCAGCTCGGCTCGGGTCCCCGGCGGCGTGAACAGCGGGACGTTGCCGGCCAGGACCACGACGTCGAAGGTGCGGGCCAGGTCGAGGGTGCGGAGGTCGGCCCGGTGCCAGGTGGCGTCGGGGCCACGCTCGCGGGCCACGGCCAGCATCGAGTCGTCGACGTCGACGCCCACGACGTCCAGGCCGTGGCGGGCCAGCTCGATCGCGACCCGGCCGGTGCCGCAGCCGGCGTCCAGCACCGACGTCGGCGACAGGGCCCGGACGAAGGTCGCCTCGCCGTGCACGTCGGCGCCCGTCGCGGCCAGCTCGTCGAAGCGGGCCTGGTAGGCGTCCCCGTCCCAGCCGCCCTGCCCGCTCCCGTCGGTCCCGTCGCTCACCGCGGCAGACTGCCACCCGTGGACCCCCTCGACCTCCTCGTGCTCGGCTCCGGCGTGGCCGGGCTGTCCGCTGCGGTCCGGGCCGCCGAGGTGCACGGCATGCGCGTCGGCGTGCTGACCAAGGGCGAGCTCCAGCAGGCGACGACCCGCTGGGCCCAGGGCGGCGTGGCCGCCGTCCTCGGCGGCGACCCCGACTCCACGGACCTCCACCTGGCCGACACCCTCGGCGCCGGTGCCGGGCTGTGCGACGTCGACGCCGTGAGGATCCTCGTCGACGAGGGCCCGGACCGGGTGTCCGAGCTCATCGCCATGGGGGCCATGTTCGACCGGGACGACCGGGGCGAGTACCTGCTCGCCCGCGAGGGCGGCCACAGCCACCCCCGCATCCTCCACGCCGGCGGCGCGGCCACCGGGGTGGAGGTGGAGCGGGCGCTGGTCGAGGCCGTGGGCAAGACCGCCGCCGTGCTCCTCGAGCGCACCTTCGCCCTCGACCTGCTGGTGGCCGGCGGTCGGTGCGAGGGCGTCGTCGCCCTCGACCAGCACGGCGAGCGCATCGAGGTCCGCGCCCGCCACGTGCTGCTCGCCACCGGGGGCGGTGGCCAGCTGTACTCGGTGACCACCAACCCGCCCGAGGCGACCGGCGACGGGATGGCCATGGCCCTGCGGGTCGGCGCCGCCGTGGCCGACGTCGAGTTCGTCCAGTTCCACCCGACGGCCCTGCACCACGAGGCCATGCCCCGGCCGCTGCTGTCGGAGGCCCTCCGGGGGCACGGCGCCCTGCTGCGGGGCGCGGACGGCGAGCGCTTCGTCGACGAGCTGCTGCCCCGCGACGTCGTCAGCCGGGCCATCACCGCCCAGCTCGCCCGCGACGGCACCGACCACGTGTGGCTCGACGCCACGGTCCTCGAGTCCTTCGACGAGCGGTTCCCGACCATCCGGGCCGCGCTCGACCGCGTCGGCCTCGACCCCACCGCCGACTGGCTCCCCGTGGCCCCCGCCGCCCACTACACCTGCGGCGGCGTCGTCGCCGACCTGCACGGCGCCACCACCCTCCCGGGCCTCTGGGTGGCGGGCGAGGTGGCCTGCAACGGCGTCCACGGCGCCAACCGGCTGGCGTCGAACTCGCTGCTCGACGGGATGGTCTTCGGGCCCCGCGTCGTGGAGGCCATCGACGAGGGCCGCGACGGCCCCGAGGCCACCGGCGCCATGCGGTGCGTCCTCGACGGCGAGGGCGGCATCGCGGGGCGGATCCTGTCCGAACCGGTCGACCTGCCCGTCCCGGATCCCGACGCCCTCCCCGGCCCCGACGACACCGCGGCGGCGCGGGACGCGTTCCAGCGCCGCATGACCTCCTCGGCCGGGGTGCTGCGCGACGACGCGTCGCTCCGGCTGGCCGCGGCCGAGGCCGCCGCGGCATCGTCCCGGCCCGTCCACGACGTGGCCTCGGCCGAGCTGCGGAACCTGGCCACCCTCGGCTTCGCCGTGGCCGTCGCCGCCCTGGCCCGGACCGAGACGCGGGGCTCCCACACCCGCACCGACCACCCCGAGCCCGACGACGGGCTCGAGGTCCGGTTCGTGGTGCGCGGGCGCGCAGGGGGATGACACGAATGGCGCGCCCGGACCATGGCCTCCCCGGCGCCCGAGGGGGATCATCGAGGGTGCGCAGACGGGATGGGGATCCGGGGAGCTGCGCTCGCCGGCCGACGTGGTCGACGGCAGACCGACGATGGCGGTGGTCTCGGAGGGAGGGGCCACCGCCACCGCCGCGCCCGTCCGTGGGAGCCGGATCGACCCGGGAGTCGCCGGGGGCTCCGTGGCAGGGTGTCGGTCCATGCCCGACCAGCCCTGCGCCCCACCGATCCACGCCGTGCGGGCCGCCGTCGCCCTCGCCCTGGCCGAGGACCTGACGCCCATCGGCGACCTGTCCGCTGCCCTCGTCCCCGCCGACGCGACCGCGTCGGCGACCTTCGCCACCCGGGTCGACGGCGTGGTCGCCGGCACCGCGTGCGCGACCGAGGCGTTCGCCCAGCTCGACGACCGGGTCGAGGTGCGCTGGGCGGTGGCCGACGGCGACGCCGTCGGGGCCGGGGAGGCGCTCGGCTCCGTCAGCGGGCCCCTGGCGTCGATCCTCACCGGCGAGCGGACCGCGCTGAACTTCCTGTGCCACCTGTCGGGGATCGCGACCCTCGCCGCCGCGTTCGTGGCCGAGGCGGCCCGGGGCGGCTCCGCCCAGGTCTGGGACACCCGCAAGACCACGCCCGGGCTGCGGAGCCTCGAGAAGGCGGCGGTGCGGGCCGGGGGCGCCCGCAGCCACCGGGGGAACCTGTCGGACTGGGTCATGCTCAAGGACAACCACCTGGCCGTGCTCGGCCTGGAGGAGGGCGTGGCCCGGGCCCGGGACGCGTGGCCGGCCCGGACGATCCACGTCGAGGTGGAGGACCTCGACCAGCTGCGCCGCGCCGTGCGGGCCGGCGCGACCGCCGTCCTGCTCGACAACTTCACGCCCGAGGGTGCGGCGGAGGCCGTGCGCGTCGCCACCGACCTGGCCGCGGAGGAGGGCCGGACGCGCCCGTGGCTGGAGTGCTCGGGTGGGATCGCCCTCGACACCGTCGCCGCCTACGCCGCCTCCGGCGCCGACTTCCTGTCGACGTCGCAGATGACGCAATCGGCGCCGGCACTCGACATCGGGTTGGATGTCACGCCGTGAACCTGCTGGCCATCGACGTTGGCAACACCCAGACGGTCATCGGCCTCTACGCCCTCGACGGCGACACCGAGCCCGCCAACCGCGTCGCCGACACCGACCTGCTCGACCACTGGCGCATCGCGACCAACGTGGAGCGCACCGCGGACGAGTACGCCCTCCTCTTCCAGGAGTTCCTGGCCTTCCACGGCTTCGGGTGGACCGAGGACGTGCAGGGCTTCGCCGTGTGCTCCTCCGTGCCCCGGGTCACGGGCGCCCTGCGGCGGTTCTCGGAGCGCTACCTGGGCACCGACGCCCTCGTGGTCGAGCCCGGCGTGAAGACGGGCATGCCCATCCTCTACGACAACCCCCGCGAGGTCGGCTCCGACCGCATCGCCGACGCGGTCGGCGCCTGGGACCTCTACGGCGGTCCGACCATCGTCGTGGACTTCGGCACCGCCACCACCTTCGAGGCGGTGTCGGCCAAGGGCGAGTACCTGGGCGGCGCGATCTTCCCCGGCATCGACATCAGCCTCGACGCCCTCTTCGGACGGGCCGCCGCGCTCCGCCGCGTCGAGCTGGTCGAGCCGACCAACGTGATCGGCCGGTCCACGGTCGAGTCCATGCAGTCGGGCGCCGTGTACGGCTTCACCGCCGTCGTCGACGGCATGGTGCGGCGCTTCGAGGAGGAGCTCGGCCGCGACGCCACCGTCGTGGCCACCGGCGGCCTGTCCGGCCTGATCGCGCCGCTGTCGGAGACCATCGACCACCACGAGCCCTGGCTGACCCTGCACGGCCTGCGGATCATCCACGAGAAGAACGCGCCGCGAGACGGAGCCCCCCGATGAGCGACCAGCCCACCGACGACCAGACCACCGACGACCGGACCACCGACGACCGGACCGCCGACGAGCCGTTCGAGCCGCCCCACCGCGTCGAGGTCACGGCCCGGGCGGGCCAGGTCGTGCGCGACTTCTCCCACCTGGCCGACGGCGAGGAGACCGAGCACACGGTCACGCTCGCCGGTCGGGTCATGCTGCTGCGCGACCAGGGGAAGCTGGCCTTCGCCACCCTGCGCGACGGGGACGGCGACGAGATCCAGCTGTTCGCCCTGGCCAAGGTCCTCGAGGGCTTCGACGACTTCGTCTCCCTGACCCTCGGCGACTGGATCTCGGCGACGGGCGAGGTCGTGCGCACCCGTCGGGGCGAGCTGAGCGTGAAGATCCGCTCGTTCCAGCTGCTGGCCCGGGCCCGCAGGGGCTTCGGGGACAAGTTCCACGGGATCACCGACACCGACCTGCGCTACCGCCAGCGCTACGCCGACCT
>CAZCEZ010000122.1:4966-9946 GCA_964497795.1 uncultured Acidimicrobiaceae bacterium
CACAACCCCGAGTTCACGATGCTCGAGCTGTACCAGGCCTACGCCGACTACACCGACATGATGGCCATCACCGAGGAGCTGGTCGCGGCCCTGGCCACCGAGCTCCACGGGACCACCGTGCTGTCCTGGGGCGGCCGCGAGCTCGACCTGTCCACGCCGTGGCGACGGGCCACGCTCGTGGACCTCGTCGAGGAGCGGATCGGCGTGCGCCTGTCCCTCGACGACGACGTCGACCACCTCCGGTCCGTGGCGCGGGAGCACGGGGTCGACGTGTCCGACGCCTGGGGCCCCGGGAAGCTGATCCTCGAGATCTACGAGAAGACCACCGAGGCCGAGCTGTGGGGCCCCGTGTTCGTGTGCGAGTACCCCGAGGAGGTCTCGCCGCTGTCCCGGACCCACCGGGACAAGCCGGGCTGGACCGAGCGCTTCGAGGCCATCGTGGCCGGCCGCGAGCTGTGCAACGCCTTCACCGAGCTCGTCGACCCCGACGTCCAGCGGGAGCGCTTCGCCGGCCAGGCCGACCAGCGCGCCGCGGGCGACGACGAGGCCATGCCCCTCGACGAGGACTACATCCGGGCCATGGAGTACGGGCTGCCGCCCACCGGCGGGCTCGGCATCGGCATCGACCGCCTGGTCATGCTCCTCACCGACGTGCAGTCCATCCGGGATGTCGTGCTGTTCCCGACGCTGCGTCCCGAGCAGGCCGGCTGAGCCGCCCTACACTCGGCCACCCCCCCCTGGAACGAGCGAGGACCATGCAGGACGCCCGGACCGACGATCCCGCCGTCGTGTGGATCGTGGACGACGACCCCGACGTGGCGACCCACCTGGAGATGGTGCTGCCCCGCGTCGCGGGATCGGCGGTGGTCCGCGCCTTCGTGGACGCCGCCGAGGTCCTGCGCGCCCTCGACGACGAGCCCGATGCCGTCCCCGACCTCGTCCTGGTCGACCAGGTCCTGCCCGACGGGCGTGGCTCGGACCTGCTCCCCGAGGTCCGGCGGCGCCGGCCCGAGGCCATCGTCCGGCTGATCACGGCGGCACCCGACGAGATCGACGACGTCGACCGCGCCCTCGGCGTCGTGTCCAAGCCGCCGTCGCTGGCCGTGCTGTCCGCCCTGCTCCGCCACCGCTTCCCGTAGCGGCCCGAGCCGCTCAGACCGCGGCGGGCACCGTGGTCAGCAGGTGGTCGGCGCCGTCGGCCAGCGCCTGGCGGGCGGGCGAGTCCTGCACGGCGGCGAGGGCCGCCTTGGCCTCGGCCACGCGGTCGCGCGCCACGGCGAGGGTCTCCTCGATGCCGCCCGAGGCGAGCACGAGCGACCGGGCCCGCTCCTTGGCCTCGCCGTCGACCGGCGTGCCGAGCAGGGAGGCGAGCTCGTCGCCCACCTCGGTGCCCAGGGCCCGCAGGACGGGCAGGTTGTAGATGCCCTCGGTCAGGTCGTGGGCCGCGGGCTTGCCCAGCTCCTCCTCGGAGGCGGTGAGGTCGAGCACGTCGTCGACCAGCTGGAACGCGACCCCGAAGTGGAGGCCGAAGTCGGTGAGGGCGTCGACCTCGTCGCGGGGGAGCTCGCCGACGATGGCGCCGATCCGGCAGGCCGTGGCGTACAGCGAGGCGGTCTTGCCCTCGATGGCCGCGAAGTACGCGTCCTCGGGCCGGGCGCTGGAGTAGGCGTGGCGCAGCTCGAGGATCTCGCCCTCGCACAGGCGGCCGATGGTGCGGGCGAGCAGGCCGGCCACCTCGGTGCCGAGCCGGGCGGCGATCTCGGAGGCCTTCGCGAGGAGGAAGTCGCCGGCGAGGATGGCCGTGAGGTTGTTCCACCGGACGTTGACCGACTCGACGCCGCGGCGGCTGTCGGCCTCGTCGATCACGTCGTCGTGGTACAGCGACCCGACCTGCACGAGCTCCACGGCCACGCCGCCGTCGATGACGTCGAGGGTGACGCCGGTGCCCACGCCGTCGGCGCCCGTCGCCGCCGAGAGCACGCCCATCAGGGGTCGGAGGCGCTTGCCGCCGGCCCGGATGAGGTGCGAGGTCATCTCGGTCAGCTGGTCGTCATCGGTGGTGACGCTGGCGAGGAGGCGCTCGTCGATGCGCCGGAGGTGGTCCTCGACGCCCGGCAGGGCCAGCAGCGGGTTCGTACCCATCCCCCGACGCTACCGGGGTCTCCTCCGGCCACGGCAGTCGCGGGCCCGGGGCCCGCCGCTAGCGGGCGACGATGTCGGGCGTGATCGCGTCCGCGGTGTAGCGGACGGTGGCGTTCCAGAGCAGCCAGCTGTCCACGCCCAGGTCGCGGGCCGCGTCGATCTGGGCCCGGACCTCCTCGGGGCCGTAGGGGATCCCGATCGAGAAGTCCTGCACCCAGAGGTTGAAGGCCACGCCCGAGCCGGCGGCCTTGCGCTGGAAGTCCGACAGCGACCGCTCGACGATGTCGTAGGGCTGGGCGTTGGGGTGGTCGACCCGGTACTCGCCCCGCACCCAGTGCGACGGGTAGAGCATCGGTGCGATGTAGTCGACGTTGCGGGCGATGGCGGGCACCGGCTGGCCGATGGCGTCGGGGTTGCGGGCCGCCACGCCGAAGAGCGAGGCCCCCTGGTAGACGCAGGCCTCCCGGAGGGGAACGGCGGCCTCGGCGAGGAAGGACACCACGTTGTCGTTCACGGCCCTGGCCTCGGTCTGGCCGTCGGCGATCTGCATGCCGGGGAACACCATGCCGTCGAGGTCGCCCTCGGGGCGGCGCACGTAGTCCCACAGGATCTCGTCCACGCCCCGCTCGACGGCCTCGCGGGCCAGGTCGATGTTGTAGGCGCGCACGTCGGGGTTGGCCACGTTGGTGAACCCGCCGTACTTGGACAGCAACCCGCCGTCGGGGTCCTGGATGACCATGTCGCGGCGGTCGTTGTCGTAGGCCCAGCGGGCGAGCGGGCCGTCGCGGAAGGCCACGATCCGCCCGACGACGCGCACGCCCCGGGCGTCCAGCTCGGCGACGGCGTCCTCGAGGACGAACTCCTGGCGGACGGCGCCGATCGTGTGGGCGAGCTCCACGTCGGTGTCGTAGCCGACGACCCCGCCCTCGTCCTTGATGTCGAGCTGGATGGCGTTGACCTTGCCCGCGTCGACCAGGTCCAGCACGTGGTCGCGCAGGGGCTCGTAGGCCCAGGCGGCGGCGGACACGTGGACGCCCTGCGTGGAGGGGTACTCGACGGGGATCACGACCTCGGCCACGGCCCGGTTCCCGGCGACGTCCTCGGCCTCGAGGAGCACCGGCTGGGTCGGCGGCTGGTCGAAGGACAGGGTGAAGGTCCCGTCCTCGTCGACCTCGAGGGGCTGCCCGTCGGCGGTGAGGCGGGCCAGGCCCACCTCGGCCCGACCCGTGACGGTGACCGGGTCGCAGATCGGCTGGGGGGCCATCGGCGACGCGACGTCCATCACCGGCGGGGTGCCGTCGACCACGAAGCGCCACGTGAACTCGGCGTCGTCGAGCAGGGGCCTCCCGACCGACATCGAGAGCACGTGGGTGCCCTCCTCCAGCGGGGGAGGGGTCCAGCGGACGCCGTCCTCGGACACCTCCCAGGTCTCCTCGTCGGCGGGGAAGCCGTCGAGGAACAGCGTCGGGGTGACGCCGGCCTCGAGGTCGAGCTGGGCGACGTCGATCCGGACGTCGAGGCCGCTCGCCTGGTCCAGGGTCAGCTCGGCGCCGTCGGCCAGGCCGGTGACCACGACGTCGACGCGGGTCGCACGCCAGAACTCGTTCCAGACGAAGGCGCCGAGGGCGACGAAGCCGAGCGCGATCAGCACCGTCGACCACGGGACCCGGCGGGGCTGACGGCGGGGCGACCAGGCGCGCGGCCCTCGCCGGCCGGGACGCAGGCGGGAGCGGCGTCGGCGGCCGGTCTCGAGCGGCTCGAGCGCGGGGCGGCGCGGGTCGCCGAGCAGCGGGGGGCGGTACGGGCCGGGCCGGGCGGGGCCGCCACGGCGGCGGCCGCCTCCTGCGCCGGGGATGCCTCGGAGATCGGTGACCATCGGCGTCGTCGGGCGTCCTGGGGCTGGCGTGCCGTCGCAGCGGTCCCGCCACGACGGCCCCCGAGGGTACCGGCGTGGCGCCGGGCCCCGCCAGGGCGGGGATTCCACCACTCCGGCGGGCGGGTCCTGCCGGGGACGGGGATACACTCGGGCCTCACGAACCCCCGTGCCAGGTGGGCTCCGGGCATCCGGGGCGCCGTCGGCCCCGATGGGAGGATGGGAACCCTTGTTCGAACGCTTCACCGACCGTGCACGCCGAGTCGTCGTCCTGGCCCAGGAGGAGGCTCGCCTCCTGAACCACAACTACATCGGCACCGAGCACATCCTCCTCGGGCTGATCCACGAGGGCGAGGGCGTGGCCGCCAAGGCGCTCGAGTCCCTCGGCATCTCGCTCGAGGCCGTGCGCAGCCAGGTCGAGGAGATCATCGGCCAGGGCGGCTCGTCGCCGTCGGGCCACATCCCCTTCACGCCCCGGGCCAAGAAGGTCCTCGAGCTCAGCCTCCGCGAGGCGCTGCAGCTGGGCCACAACTACATCGGCACCGAGCACATCCTCCTCGGCCTCATCCGCGAGGGCGAGGGCGTGGCGGCCCAGGTGCTGGTCAAGCTCGGCGCCGACCTGTCCCGGGTCCGCCAGCAGGTCATCCAGCTGCTCTCGGGCTACCAGGGCTCGGGCGGCTCGGGCCAGGCCGCGCCCGGCGGTGGCGGCGAGAAGGCCGGCGCCGCAGCCGGCAGCCAGGCGGGCGACTCGCCCTCGGGCAGCCTCGTCCTCGACCAGTTCGGCCGGAACCTCACCCAGCTCGCCCGGGACAAGGAGGTCGACCCGGTCATCGGGCGCTCCCGCGAGATCGAGCGCGTGATGCAGGTGCTCAGCCGCCGGACCAAGAACAACCCGGTCCTCGTGGGCGAGCCCGGCGTCGGCAAGACCGCCATCGTCGAGGGCCTCGCCCAGAAGATCGTCGCCG
>CAZCEZ010000123.1:0-9879 GCA_964497795.1 uncultured Acidimicrobiaceae bacterium
GCCGACGTCGTTGCCCTGCCGGTTCGGCGTGGTCGGGTCGTGGTTCTCCCAGAACTCCCGCAGGATGACGTCGAGGTCGACGACGGAGGGGTCGTACACGACCTGGACGGCCTCGGTGTGGCCGGTGCGGGCCGTGCAGGTCTCCTCGTAGGTCGGGTTCCGCGTCCAGCCGCCCATGTACCCGCACGCCGTGGAGTGGACGCCCTCGAGGCGCCACATGATGCGGTCGGCACCCCAGAAGCAGCCCATGGCCACCACGATCACCTCGTGGCCGTCGGGCCACGGCCCCTTCATCGGCGTCCCGAGCACCGGGTGCCGGTCGGCGACGGGCATCTCCTCGTCCCGGCCGGGCAGGGCCTGGTCCTTCGTGATCATCGTCGTCTTGTCGCGGCCGAACAGCATGGGCCCAGGCTAGGGGCGTGCCGGTGGCGCGCACCCCGGGACGGGGGTGGCGGGGGCGTCGCTAGCGTGTCGGGATGGCAGACGCGGCACCGGACATCGAGCGCATCCTCGTGGTCACCGCCCACCCCGACGACGTCGACTTCGGCGCAGCGGGCAGCGTGGCGACCTGGACCCGGCAGGGGATCGAGGTCAGCTACTGCATCGTCACCGACGGCGACGCCGGCGGCTTCGATCCCGACGTGCCCCGCAGCGACATCCCCCGCATCCGTCGCGAGGAGCAGACCCGGGCCGCGAAGGAGGTCGGGGTGGCCGACCTGCACTTCCTCGGCCACCCCGACGGTCGCCTGGAGGTCACCCTCGACGTCCGGCGCGACATCTCACGGGTCATCCGCCAGGTCCGTCCCCAGCGCGTCGTGACCCAGTCGCCGCTGCGCACGCTGGACTCGGTGTACCGGAACCACCCGGATCACCTCGCGGCCGGCGAGGCCACGGCGTGCGCCGTCTACCCCGACAGCCGCAACCCGTTCACCTTCACCGAGCTCGCCGCCGAGGGCCTCGAGGCCTGGACCGTGTCCGAGCTGTGGTTCATGGGCGCGCACAGCGCGACCGCGGGCGGTCGCCACGAGTACGTCGACATCACCGATGCGTTCGACGCCAAGGTCGCCGCACTGCTGCGCCACGAGAGCCAGATGACCGACCCCGACGGGATCGAGGCCCGGATGCGCGAGTGGGGCGAGCGCATCGGCGCCGAGGCCCAGCTGCCCGAGGGGCGTCTCGCCGAGGGCTACACGGTGATGGCCACGGCCTAGGCCCGGCGCAGACCGCCGCCGGCGCGCTGGCCGGCTCAGCCCGCGGGCCAGACGGCCAGGGCGTCGTGGTCCTCGATGGCGGCCAGCGACCGGTCGAGCAGGGCCCGGCACAGGTCGTGGGCCCGTTCGTTGGCCAGGTCCATCTGGCCGCCGACGTTGACCGGGTACACGAGGCAGAACGCCACCGTCCGGCGGTAGTCGAGCCGGAAGCCCTCCTCGTCCACGGCCACCCCCCGGTCGGCCATGGCCTGCAGGTAGCCGCCCACGAGGTCGTCCTCGTGGGCCCGCCGCTCCTCGGTGGTCATGGACTGCGACAGGAAGTAGGCCACGTCGTAGGCCACGCCCCCGACTCCGGCCAGCTGCCAGTCGAGGAGCACCACGGGGCGGTCGGCGCCGCCGAAGAAGACGTTGTCGAGGCGCAGGTCGCAGTGCGACAGGGTCCGGATCGGCTCCTCGGCGACCCGCATGTAGTCGGGGATGGTGGCGCCGAGGCCCTCGACCACGGTCCGGACCTCCGGGTCGAGGTCCCGACCGAAGCCCTCCAGGAACGCGGGCGCGGCCTGGGCCGCCATGCCGGCCACGACCTGCTGGCGGACCGGGTCGTCGAAGCGGGCGAGCCACGGCACCCCCGTGGGGCCGCCACCGCCGGCGAAGTGGGCGTGGTGCGCGGCGAGGTGCCCGAGCACGAGCCGTGCGTCGTCGGCGGAGCAGCCGGCCATCTGGTCCTCGGTCCGCAGCCCGGCCAGGTCCTCGAGCAGCAGCACGAAGTCGCCGGTGGACTCGTCGACCTCGGCGGCGTGCACCGCTGCGGTGCCCATGGGCCCCGCGTCGGCGAGGTCGCGGTAGAAGCCGACCTCGGTCTCGTAGGCCCGCAGCGGGGCGGCGACGTGGGTGCGGGTCACCGGGTCCTGGACGGGGAACTTGGCGATCACGCTGGCCGGCCCGGCGCCGCCGGTGTCGAGCTCGATGCGGTGCAGGAAGCCGAGCAGGCCGACGCCGACCGCGATCTGGGTCTCCCTGAAGCCGTGGACCGGCACCCCGAGCCGGTCGGACAGCCAGTCGGCGGTCAGCTCGGACGCGGAACGTGGCGTGCGCATGGATCCCCCCGGATGCTCGTCGTCGCAGCGCGACGGTACGCCCGCAGGGGCGCCGGCGCGCCGGGCGTGCGTTCGCGCACGCGCCGCGCACCCGGACGGAGGGCACCCGGAGACCCGGACGACCGGACGCCCGGACGCCCGGACGCAGGGCTCCCGGATCAGGCCAGGGCAGCAGCGGCGAGGGGGGAGGAGGAGGCGGTGCTCAGCCGTTGATGGGACCGTCGCCGTCGGCCAGCGACCTGGCGTCCCGCCCGGCCCGGAAGGCGATGATCTCGGCGACGATGGCCACGGCGGTCTCGGCCGGGGTCCTGCTGCCGAGGTCGAGGCCGACGGGCCCGTGCACGGTGGCGATGCGCTCGGCGGCGACCCCCAGCTCGGCGAGCCGCTCCCGGCGTGCAGCCTGCGTGCCCCGGGAGCCGAGGGCCCCGACGTAGCCGCGGCCGTGGGCCAGGGCGGCTGCGAGGGCGGGGGTGTCGACGGCGGGGTCGTGGCTGAGGACCACGAGCGCGTCGTGGGATGCCGATGCCGCCCCGGCCGTCGCAGCGGCACCGGGCCCGTCGACGGTCTCGGCCCGCCAGCCGAGGAGCTCGGCCTGGGCGGCGAGGGCGTCGCCCACCGCGGCCCGGCCGACGATCCGCACCGTCGGGGCCGGCAGGAGCGCCTCGACCAGCACGGCGCCGGTGGGCAGGTCGAGGACCTCGGTCGACGAGCGCCCGGCCCGCAGCAGGCGCGCGGCGGCCCGGTCGACGGCGGCGTCGGCCTCGCGCCCGAGCGAGCCGGTCGGGGCCTGTCCGTCCACGACGGCCCGCACCGCGGCACCGTCGTCCAGGTCGACCGCGACCACGACCGGGCGCCGGTCGGCGAGCGCGTCCCAGACCGACCGGTCGAGCCCCTCGACGGGGTGCAGGACGAGGCGGGCGCGGCCACCGCAGGCCATCCCGGCGGCCTCCGCGTCGGGGTCGGTGACGGCGACGTCGACGACGCCCGGTGCCCCGCCCCGGTCGGCGAGCGCGCCGTCGACCAGTCCGGCCAGGAGGCGTCCGGCCACGACCCGCCCGTCGGGCGCGACGGCGGCCGCCTCCCCGCCGTGACGGCTCCCGAAGCCGTGCAGCTCGACGACCCGGGCGACCAGGGTCCCGTCGGGCAGGGCGGCGAGGGCGTCGGCGACGTCGTGCACGCCTCCGACGCTACGGCGAGACGGGTGCGTCCCGCCTCAGGCCATGCCCGCCCGCCGGAGCATCGACGGGGGGATCGCGGTGTCGCCGCGGGCGAGCATCGCGGCCCGCTCGACGTTGACCTCGTCGTGCTCGCGACCGGACCAGGCGTCCCACGGCCCCGGCGCCACGCGCGACGGGTCGCCGTCGGCGTCGACGCAGGCCCGCAGGTAGCCCTGGAGGTCGCGGACCTCCTCCTCGCCACCGATCGGCCCGTGGAGGGGGATCACGATCGGGGCGAGCTCGAGGAGCCGGTCGAGCTCGTCGGCCCAGCCGGCCGGGTCGCCCTGGTAGCAGCAGGGGGCGACGCCGAAGGACGCCATCGCACCGGCGAAGGCGATGCCGGCGCCGTCGACGACGGCGACGAGGTTCTCCTCCTGCGCCCCGTGGAACGGGCGCAGCGAGACGGCGGGGGTCAGCTGGGCCGGCTCGGCCACGACGTGGGACACCGGCTTCGTGGTCAGCTCGTCGTCGATCTCGGCGGCGACGGAGGGGTGGAGGCGGCGGAGCACGTCCGGGTCGGGCGGCTGGTCCAGGTGGACCGAGGTCTGGCGACGCCCGTAGATGCCCGCCATCGTGAACACCGACGTCCCGCCCACCGACTCGAGCGTGGAGCCGGTGAGCACGGCCCGACGGACCTTCAGACCGAGCCCCTCGATCTCGCCGTGGAAGGCGGCGGCCTGGGCGGGCGTGCAGAGCGTGTCGACCACCGTGGCCGCGTCGGCGTCGACGACGAGGCCGGCGTTCGGGGAGCCGTCACCGGGCCGATCGGCCAACCAGGCGTGGACGCCCGTGTCGAGGGGGACCAGGCTCACGACGCCTCCCGCCCCCGGCCGTCGAGCGCCAGCACCATCGGCACGTGGAGGATCCCGTCCTCGAGGTAGCGGTCGCCGTCCTGCACGAAGCCGAACCGGGCGTACCAGCCGCGCAGCTGGGCCTGGGCCCCGATGCGGACGGCGTCGGCCCCGAGGGCCCGGGCCCGCTCGATCCCGGCCCGCATCACCGTGGTGGCCACGCCCGTGGAGCGGGCCGAGGCGCGTGCGACGACCCGGCCGATCGACCAGGTGCCGTCGTGCTCGTGGAGCAGGCGCAGGCAGGCGACGACCGCGCCGTCGTCGTCGGCGACCCACAGGTGCTCGGCGTCGGTCTCCAGGTCGCGGCCGTCCAGCTCGGGGAACACGCAGTCCTGCTCGACCACGAACACGTCGGACCGGAGCCGCAGCAGGTCGTACAGGACGCGGCGGTCGAGGTCGTCGAAGCGGGCCCGGTGGACCACGGTGGCGGTGTCGTCGGTGAGGTCGCGCACGGCTCCGGCATCGTGCCACGGGAGCCGCGGCGCCCGTCGGCGCACGGGCTGACGCACCGGCCGCGTCAGGGGCGGTGGAGGGTGGCGAACCACCGCGGTCCGCTCCAGCCCACCGCGGAGCAGCGGAGGCCGGCCGCGGTGGCGACGCCGCCGACGTCCTCGGCGGCGAGCAGCGCCCACGGGAACCAGTCGGAGTCGACGCCGTCGACGCGGAACCGGGCCTCGACCGGCCCGGTGCCCGTGCCGGGCGCGCCGACCTCGGCCACGACGGCCCCGCCCCGGCGGAGCAGCTCCCGCAGGCGGCCGAGGAGCGCGACGGGGTCGCCGCCGATCCCGACGTTCCCGTCGAGCAGCAGCGCGGCTCCCCACCGGCCGGTACCGGGGAGCGGGTCGAAGACCGAGCGGTGCAGCACCGGCGCGCCCAGGCGCCGGGCGTGGTCGAGGGCGGCGGCCGAGACGTCGACGCCGAGGGCCGGGATCCCGACGGCGGTGAGGTGGGCGACGATGCGCCCGGGCCCGCAGCCCACGTCGAGCACGGGTCCCGACAGGTCATCGATGGCCGCGAGGTCGTCGGCGTCGGGCGCGGCGAACCACCGCGCGCTGTCGGGGGCCAGGTCCCGGCCGTCGCGGGTGCGCAGCTCGACGGTGGGTGGGCGGGGTCCGACCCGGGTCGCGGCGACGTTCACGGGCGGCCGGCCACCCGGGCGGACGCGGTGCGCACGGCGGCGGCGAAGCGGGACCGGGGGACCAGGTCGGCGACGGCCTCGGCCTCGGGGAAGTGGTCGACGTCGACGAGGGTCGGCAGGTCGGCGACCCGCAGGCCGAGCTCGGCGAGGCGGGCGCGCTGTCGCGCACCGGTGTCGGGGCGGCTCATCGGGATCCCGGCGAAGACCCGGTCGTCGGCGCCGGGCAGGCCGATCGCCCACCAGCCGCCGTCGTCGGCAGGGCCGAGCACCGCGTCGGACGCGTCGTCGGCGAGCCGGGCGAGGGCGTCGTCGAGCAGGGCGGGGGAGACCTGCGGGGTGTCCATGCCGATCTGCAGGCCGGGTCCCGTCGTGCGGGACCAGGCATCGGCGAGGCGGACCTCGAGCGGCCCGTCCGCCTGGGGGACCGTGCGGACGCCCGACGGCAGCCAGGGGCCGGGGGAGCCGTCGAGGGCGACGACGACCTCGTCGGCGCCGCAGGCCACGACGGCGTCCATCGTGTCGGCGAGCGCAGCCTCGGCGATCGACGCGGCCTGCTCCGGGGTGCACGGCGGGCACAGGCGGGTCTTGACCCGTCCCGGCACCGGCTCCTTGGCGACCACGAGCACGAACACCGACGGGACCGTATCCAGGTGAGGCGCCCGACATGCCCCGGATCGGGTTACGAGACGAGGAACTCCGCGGCGGGGCGGACGCGCCCGGCGGGGCGATCCGTACGATCCCGTCATGGCCAGCGCCCCCACGGCGGACCCCGCTCGCGTCGTCGTCGTGGAGGACGACCGCGCCATCGCCGAGGTGGTGGAGCGCTACCTGCGCCGGGACGGCTTCGCCGTGGACGTGCACCACCACGGCGGCGAGGCCCTCGACGCCCTCCTCGCGTCCCCGCCCGACCTCGTGGTGCTCGACCTGATGCTGCCCGGCGTCGACGGCGCCGAGATCCTCCGGCGGCTCCGGGCCCTGGCCCCGGTGCCCGTCGTGCTGCTGACGGCCCGCGGCGACGAGACCGACCGGGTCATCGGGCTGGAGATGGGTGCGGACGACTACGTGACCAAGCCGTTCTCGCCCCGCGAGCTCGTCGCCCGGGTCCGGGCGGTGCTGCGGCGGGCCACCCGGGAGCTCGTCGAGCCCGGTGCGTCGCCGATCCTGACCGCCGGGGACCTCGTCGTCGACGTGGCCGCCCGCGAGGCCCGGCGCGGCGACGAGGTCCTCGCCCTCACGGCCCGGGAGTTCGAGCTGCTCGCCTTCCTCCTGCGCAACCCGCGCCAGGCGTTCCGGCGGGAGGAGCTGCTCGAGCGCGTCTGGGGGCACACCTTCGGGGACACCTCCACGGTCACGGTCCACGTCCGCCGCCTCCGCGAGAAGGTGGAGGTCGACCCGTCCGCGCCCCGGCACCTGGCCACGGTCTGGGGCGTCGGCTACCGGTTCGAGCCGTGAGGGGGCGGACGTGAGGGGCTCGTCGCGCATCCAGGTCGTCGTGGCGGCGGGCGGGGTCGCCGCCACCGTGGCCACGGCCTGGCTGCTCGACCTGCCCTCGGCCGACGCCGTCGCCCTCCTCGGCCTCGCAGGGGGTGGTGCGGTCGCGGCCGGCGTGGCCGGCGGGCTCGTGCTGCGGGGCATGCGGACGGCGTCGCTGCGGGCCCAGGCGGTCGCCGTCGCCCTCGTCGCCGTGCTCGGCACGGCGGTCGGGGTCGTCCTGGCCGCCGGCGCCATGTTCGTGTCGTCCCACGACCTGGGGGCGCTCCTGGTCGTGCTCGTCGCCTCGGCCACGGTCGCCGTGGTGCTCGCCGTGCGGTTCGGGTCGCGGATCGGCACCGCGTCCCGCGACCTCGAGGACCTGGTCCGCCGCCTGGGCGACGGCGACGTGCTGCTCGTGGGCGACGAGCCCGCCGCGGTGGAGCTGGCCCGCCTGGGCGAGGAGCTGGCCGCCACCTCGGCGCGCCTCGACGACGCCCGCCGCCGGGAGCGGGCGATGGAGTCGGCCCGACGGGAGCTGATCGCCTGGGTGTCCCACGACCTGCGCACCCCGCTCGCCGGGATCCGGGCCATGGTCGAGGCCCTGGAGGACGGCGTCGTCGTCGAACCCGCCGACGTGGCCCGGTACCACGCGACCGTCCGGGCCGAGACCGACCGGCTCGCCATGCTCGTCGACGACCTGTTCGAGCTGTCCCGCATCGAGGCCGGCGCGCTCCGCCTCGAGCTGGCCCGGGTCACCCTCGACGACGTGATCGCCGACGCGGTCGCTGGCGCCGCCCCCGTCGCCGAGGCCAAGGGCGTCCGGGTCACCGGCGCCTCGGCCGAGTCGCTCCCCGCACTGGAGCTCGACGCCTCGGAGATGATCCGCGTGGTCCGCAACCTGCTGGACAACGCCATCCGCCACACGCCGTCGGGGGGCGAGGTGGAGGTCCGGGCTGCCGTGGACGGCGACGAGGCCGTCGTCTGGGTCCAGGACGCCTGCGGCGGCATCCCCGAGCGCGACCTGCTGCGCGTGTTCGAGCCGGCCTTCCGGGGCGACGCCGCCCGTCCCCGGGCCGCCGCCGGGGCACGGGCGGCGGGCGGCGGGCTCGGCCTGGCCATCGCCCGGGGCCTGGTGGATGCGCACCGCGGGCGCATCGCCGTCGCGAACGCCGGGGACGGCTGTCGCTTCGAGGTCCGACTGCCCGTCGCCTGAGGTTCCGTCGGTCGTGCACGTCCGGTCGCGGGCCGACCCGGTTACCGCGCGGTAGGTCCGTCGGTAGGCTCGGACCATGGCCGACTACGCAGCCCCCCTCGACGACATCCGGTTCGTGCTCTCCCACATCGCGAAGATGGGCGAGCTCAGCGCCTACGACGGCTTCGGCCACGCGGAACCCGAGATGGTGCTGGGTGTGCTCGAGGAGTGCGCCCGGTTCATGGAGAACGAGGTCGCACCCCTCAACCGGGTCGGCGACGTCGAGACCTCCGTGTTCGACCCGGCCACCAACCAGGTCACGACCCCCGAGGGCTTCCGGGACGCCTACCAGGCCTACGTGGCCGCCGGGTGGGGCGGCGTGCCCTTCCCCGAGGCCTACGGGGGCGGCGGCTTCCCGTGGCTCGTCGGCATCGCGATGCAGGAGCTGCTCACCGCCTCCAACGAGGCGTTCTCCATGGCCCCGCTGCTCACCCAGGGCGCCATCGACGCCCTCCTCGCCCACGGCGACGAGACCCAGCGCGAGACGTGGCTGCCCAAGATGGTCTCCGGCGAGTGGACCGGCACGATGAACCTGTCCGAGCCCCAGGCCGGCTCCGACGTCGGCGCCGTCCGCACCCGGGCCGTCCCCCAGGACGACGGCACCTACAAGATCTCCGGCACCAAGATCTGGATCAGCTGGGGCGAGCACGACATGGCCGACAACATCGTCCACCTCGTGCTGGCCCGCACCCCCGACGCCCCTCCCGGCACCAAGGGCATCTCCTGCTTCATCGTGCCGAAGTTCCTCCTCGACGACGACGGCAACCTGACCGACCAGCCCAACGGCGTGGTCTGCCAGTCCATCGAGCACAAGCTCGGCATCAAGGCCAGCCCCACCTGCGTCCTCGACTACGACGAGGCCACCGGCTACCTCATCGGCGAGGAGAACCGGGGCATGGCCTACATGTTCACGATGATGAACAACGCCCGCCTGTCGGTCGGCCTCCAGGGCCTCGCCGTCGGCGACCGCGCCTACCAGGACGCCGTCCAGTACGCGAAGGAGCGCCAGCAGGGCCGAGCCATCGGGGCCGAGCCCGGGGCCCAGAGCCTCATCGTCGAGCACCCGGACGTGCGGCGGATGCTGCTCACGATGAAGGCGCAGCTCGAGGCGCTGCGGGCCGTCATCTACTACACGGCCAAGAAGATCGACGTGGGCCACCACGCACCCGACGAGGGCGACCGGACCACGGCCACCGAGCGGGTCGACCTGCTGATCCCGATCTGCAAGGGCTGGGGCACCGACCTCGGCGTGGAGATCACCTCCAGCGCCATCCAGGTGTTCGGCGGCATGGGCTACGTCGAGGAGACCGGCGTCGCCCAGCACTTCCGCGACGCCCGCATCGCCCCGATCTACGAGGGCACCAACGGCATCCAGGCCATGGACCTCGTCGGCCGCAAGCTGCCCATGCGGGCCGGCGGCGTCGTCAAGGACTTCCTCGCCGACGTGGGCGACACCGTCGAGCGGGCCCGGGCGGCCGGCGGCGTGCACGCCGAGATCGCCGAGGAGCTCGGCGCCGCCCTGTCGGCGCTCACCGAGACCACCGACTGGATCATGGCCAACGGCCTGGAGGACGTCCGCCACGCCCTGGCCGGCGCCACCCCGTACCTGCGCCAGTTCGGGACCGTCGCCGGCGGCTGGC
>CAZCEZ010000124.1:0-1199 GCA_964497795.1 uncultured Acidimicrobiaceae bacterium
CGTAGGGGTAGGTGCCGTGGTCGAGGTCGAGGAACGTGGCCTGGGCGCCCTCGAACAGGACGTGCTGGCCGGCCTCGAGGGACTCGTGGACCAGGTTGACCGTGTCGGTCACGTAGGGCCGGACCGCCTCGGCGTAGGTGCCCAGGTAGGTCTCGAGGATCTCGTCCTCGTCGACGGGGAGCTGGTTGTAGACCTTGGCGAGCACCGGGTTGGTCTCGCGGAGCACGACGCGGAGCTTCTCGGTGAAGATCTTCTCGTCGTAGAGGTCCTGGACCCGGATGCCGACGCGGGAGGCCTTGTCGGCGTAGGCCGGGCCGATGCCGCGCTTGGTCGTGCCGAGCTTGTTCCGACCCAGCCAGCGCTCCGTCATCCGGTCGAGCAGCTGGTGGTACGGGAAGATCAGGTGGGCGTTGCCCGACAGGCGCAGCTTGGAGCAGTCCACGCCCCGGGACTCGAGCATCTCGATCTCGGCCAGCATCACCTTCGGATCGACGACGACGCCGTTGCCGATCACCGGGGTGATGTGGGGGTACAGGATCCCCGACGGGATCAGCTGGAGGGCGAACGACTCGCCGTCGACGACGATGGTGTGCCCCGCGTTGTGGCCGCCCTGGTAGCGGACGACCATGGACATCTCCTTGGAGAAGAGGTCGACGAAGCGCCCCTTCCCCTCGTCACCCCACTGGGTGCCCACGACGATGGTGGCCGGCATCGCGGCCCTCCCCTGATCAGCAGCGTCGGCCCGGAACACGGACCGGCTCCCCGCGCGGGGAGCCGTCGGAACACCCTACCGAGGCCCCGACGGTGGCCCGAAACGGTTCCGGGCGCGCACCGGCCCGGTCCTGGGAGGACCGGGCCGGTGGCGTCAGCGCGTCCGGGGCTGGCCCCGGATGGCGGATGGGATCAGACGCCGGCGACGCGTCGGCTGCCGACGACCAGCAGGCCGCCGAGGGCCACCAGCGCCGCACCACCGAGGGCGAGGGCGTCGCTGGAGCTGCCCGTGCGGGGCAGGGTCACCGAGGTGACCTCCTCGTCGAGGACCTCGATCGTCGGGGCCGCCGTGGTGGGGGCCGCCGACGTGGGCACCTGCTCGACCGACTCGTCGAGCACGGTCACCGGGGGCGCCGGCGTCGTCGGCGGGGTCGTCGGCGGCGTGGTCGGCGGCGTCGTCGGCGGCGTGGTCGGCGGCGTGGTCGGCG
>CAZCEZ010000124.1:1299-9548 GCA_964497795.1 uncultured Acidimicrobiaceae bacterium
GTCGGCGGCGTGGTCGGCGGCGGCGTCTCGTCCTCGACGTTGAAGAAGTCGCAGGTCACGGCCTCGCCCTCGGCCACCTCGACGGTCACGCCGTCGGTCGAGGCCAGCGTCGGCTCGACGGCCTGCTCCTCGTCCTCGACCACCACGAAGCACTCGACGACGTCGAGGGTCCAGCCCTCGGTCGCCTCCTCGGACACGTCGTGCGATCCGGGCTCGACGTCGAAGGTCTCGGCTCCGCCGAACCCGAGCGTGAACGGCTCGCCGTCGTCGACGACGAAGGTGAACTCGGGCGCATCGACGAGGACCTCGTCCTCGCCGCCGTAGAACTTGCGGACGCGCAGCGTCGTCTCGGGCTCCGGCTCGTCGCCCTCGGGCTCGCCGGTGCAGAAGGTCAGGTGGCTGAACTGGCCCTCGTCGAAGGGGATCGAGCCGCTCGTCGGTCCGTCGGGGAGGACGCCGTCCACGCTGCGATCGGCGGTGGCCTGCTTCACCTGGTAGCCGTAGACCGGCTGGGTGGACTCCTGGAACTCGATGACCCAGGCGTCGCCGTCGGCGACGAACCGGTACTGCAGGGAGAACTCGCCCTCGGCCAGGGTGACGTAGGAGGGGTCGGGCTCCTGGACCGGGTAGTCGGCGTCGCGCTGGTTGTCGTCCTTCAGGGTGACCGGGTCGGTGAACCCGTCGCCGAGGATCTGGGCGCAGGTCAGGTTGCCGCTCTGGCCCTGGTCGTGGGACTCGGTGTGCTGCGCGCCCGCACCGGGCGACGCGAGCATGAGGCCGCCGAGGAACATCGACAGGAGACCGGCTCCCGCGACTGCTCGGCGCGGTGGGGTCGTGAACATGGGTCGCTTCCTTCCATCGGATCGGGCGGCCACTCGTGGGCCACCTCCGCGGTCCGACGCCCGCCAGCGTCTCCGCACCGCCAACCTGAGCACGGTCCGTCTCGCGGCGGATAGCCCGAGATGCCCTGATTTCGACGCTCAGTGGCAGCAGGCGTGTCCGATCGCACGCAACGAACCGGATCCGTGCACCGAGCGCGCGGATCACCACACGTTCCGGAGGGCCTCGGGGTCGGGCCGATGGCCCGTCCCCGGACGCGCCACGACCCGGCCGGACGGCCGGGTCGTGGGTGACAGGTGCAGCCCAGGGCGGCTGCGGCGGGCCCGTGACCGGGTCAGGCCTCCAGGAGGCGCCGGCGGCTCGTGCCGACCAGCACGGCGCCCAGACCGATGAGGGCGAGTCCGGCGATGGCCATGGTCGTGGTCTCGTCACCGGTCCGGGGCAGGGTCGCCACCGTGGTGGCGACGACCTCCTCGTCGAGGACCTCGATCGTCGGCGCCTGGGACGTCGTGGTGTTCTCCACCTCGTCGCCGAGCACGGTCGTGGGCGTGCCCTCCGTCGTCGTGGTGGTGCCCTCGGTCGTCGTGGTCGTCGCCTCGGTCGTGGTCGTGGTCGCCTCGGTCGTGCTCGTGGTCGAGCTGCTCGTGGTCGAGCTGCTCGTCGTGGAGCTGCTCGTGGTCGAGCTGCTCGACGTGGTCGTCGTGCCTCCGGACTCGCAGTGCGAGATCACGAGCTGCCCGTCACCGGGGCTCACGTAGGTCCCGCTCGGGTCGGCCCCGATCGGGGTCACCACGTAGAAGTGGAACGCGCCGGCGTTCTCGCTCTCCCGGGTCCCCGCAACCGTGTACACGTCACCCCCGGAGAAGTGGAGGGTGTAGGCGTCGCCGTCGAAGTTCGTGAGGATGAAGTGCCACAGGAACTCCCCCGGGCCGGGGGTCACCGGGTTCTCCCCCTCGAAGGTCGAGCACGTCTGGCTCTCGCCGTCCCAGCCCTGGCCGTGCCAGACGCCGTCGTCGTAGGCCTCGGCGCTCGCGCCGGGCGCGAAGACCAGCATCGCCCCCAGCAGCATGGAAAGCAGGCCCACCACCGCGGTCAGCTTCGCTCGTCGTTGGTTCGTGTGCTCGCCCACCGCTGGTGCTCCTCGATCTCCTGTGACGACGGCTCGGGTGCCGCCGGGCTGTCGGCCCCCCTGCGGGCGGGCCGTGCACCCATCGTTCGTCCGATCCCTGCCCAGCGACAGTGGAGGTTCGCGGAGCGTGTCCGCATCTGCCCGGATCGTGCCCACACCGAGAGATCAACGGATCATCGATGCACTACGAATCGTGCGGACTCACCTACGCGGAGCGCGACAAATGGGGACGGTCCTGACCGAGCGGACCGATGCGACGAGACGCCGTGAACGCTCGTACCACCGACAACGGCACGATCCGCTGCAGCCGCCCAGATCTCGGCCGACGCCGGCTCGGCCCGTTGGGGCGGTTCGGGGCCGGGGTCAGCGCGCCGCCGGCGCGACGGCCGGGGCGACGAGGGGCCACGGCATCGCCCGCTCGGCGGCGAGGGCCAGGTCGAGGAGGAGCGGGTCCTCGTGGTGGCGTCCGAGGGCCTGGAGGCCGACGGGGAGCCCGTCGACGGTGCCGGCGGGGATGGACACGGCCGGGTTCCCGTACACGTTCGAGACGATGGTCAGCCCGCCCATCCCCACCAGGTCGGGGAAGCGCCGGGACGCCTCCTCGAGGAGGCGGTTCGGGAGCCCGGGCGCGAACGCGGCGACCACCCGGACGGCGGCGAGCAGCGTGCGGAAGCCCCAGGCCGCGACCTCGCTCCCCTGGGCCCACTCGAGGAACGACCCGGTGTCGGCCTGGGTGGTCGCCTCGGCGGGGAAGGCCGGGCCCGGGTTGGTGGCGGCGAGGACGAAGTCGACCTGCTCGAAGGCCCGGGCCATGGCCTCGTTGGCCTGGACCCGGAGCGCCTCGGCCGCAGCGGCGGTGTGCAGGTTGTAGAGCGAGGTCGACAGGCGGAGGCCGATGGCGACCTCGGGGGTGAGCTCCCGGGCGCAGCCGGGCCACCGGTCGCCGAGGTCGGCCAGGAGGGTGGCGAGGTTGCCCATCATCCACTGGGCCGCGAGGTTCGGCGGGGAGACGTCGACGTCGACCACCTCGAGCCCGGCGGCCTCGACCAGCTCGCCGGCGGCGGCCCGGATGCGGTCCTCGACCCCGGGCTCCAGGGTGACGCCACCGAGGGCGGGGACGATGGCGACCTTCCTCCCGCGCAGGTCCCGGCTCCCGAGGCCGGCCTCGAGCGGCGGGAGCTTGGGCAGCGACGTGGGGTCCTCGCCGTGGTGACCGGCCACGACGTCGAGGTAGCGGGCCGCGTCGCGCACCGAGCGGGCCAGGTTGCCCAGCACCACGGTGTGGGGGCGCATGTAGGCCTTGGGCGCACGGGGCGTGCGCCCGAACGTGCCCTTGAAGCCGAGCAGGCCCGTGTACCCGGCGGGGATGCGGATCGACCCGCCACCGTCGCCGCCCGTGGCCAGGCTGACGAGGCCGCCGGCGACCGCAGCGGCCGAACCGCCGGAGGAGCCGCCGCAGGTCCGGCCGTGGCGCCACGGGTTGTGGGTCGTCCCGTTGATCGGCGTGGTCGAGACGTTGAGGCCGCCGAACTCGCTGGCCGTCGTCGCCCCGACCGGCACGGCCCCGCCGAGCCCGAGCAGGCGCTCGACGACGACCGAGGTCCGGGTCGCGACCCGGTCCCGGAACACCAGGCTCGCCTCGGTGTACGGCCAGCCCGCCACCGGGTCGAGCTCCTTGATGCCCGCGGGCACGCCGCCGAAGGGCTTCGACACGTCGGCCGCTCGGGCGGCGTCGAGGGCCCGGTCGGCGTCGACGTGGGCGAAGGCGCGCAGGTCGCTGGCCTCGATGGCGGCGAGGCTCGCCTCGACCTCCTCGACCGGGGACCGCTCCCCGGCCCGGAGGGCGTCCACGAGCGAGCAGGCGTCACCGGTCCACGGGGCGTCGGTCATGGTCCCGCATCCTGGCACCCGGGTCCGGGGAGGCGGGGCGGCCGTCGGCGCACCCGGCCTCAGGGCCCGATCGGTGTCGCCGTCGGCGCAGGCCCGCGCCGCAGGTACCGGTCGGCGGGGCGGCTGTGGTTGGTCCACTCGGCGGCGATCGGCTCGGCGGGGCGGCGGAGGCGGCGGAGGCGGTAGCGGGGTGCGTCCATGGCGTCCACCGTCCCGCCGGGGAGCCTCCCCGGGCATCGACCCCGGGGTGCTGTCCGCTCCACCCCGGGGATGGTCGACCTGGCCCGAGGTCGGAGCCGCTCAGGCGGGGTCGGCGTCCTCGCCGGGGACGACGACGCCCGCCTCGTACGCGAGCACGACGGCCTGGACCCGGTCCCGCAGGTCGAGCTTGCGGAGCACGGCGCCGACGTGGGTCTTGACCGTGGCCTCCGAGACGATCAGGCGCTCGGCGATCTCGGCGTTGGAGCAGCCGCGGGCCACGAGCACCAGCACCTCGCGCTCCTTGTCCGTCAGCGTCGCGAGGGCGGCGGCGGCCGGGTGGTCGGCGGGCCGGCGCAGGTCGAGCCGCTCGACGAGTCGCCGGGTGACGGCCGGGGCCAGCAGCAGCTCACCGCGGGCCACGGCCCGGATGGCGCCCTTGAGGTCGTCGGCCATGGCGTCCTTGAGCAGGAAGCCGGAGGCACCGGCCCGGAGTGCGTCGTGCACGTGCTCGTCGAGGTCGAACGTGGTCAGCACGAGCACGGCCGGGGTGTCTCCCTCGGGCGCACCGGCGGCGCGGCGCTCGGCGGCCGCGGCGAGGATGGCCGCGGTGGCGTCGATGCCGTCGGTGCCCGGCATGCGCACGTCCATGAGGACCACGTCGGGCCGCTCGGTGGCGGCGAGGCGGATCGCCTCGTCGCCGTCGGCCGCCTCGCCGACGACCTCGAAGCCGGGGTCGGCGCCCAGGATCATGGCCAGCCCGGTGCGGACCAGCTCCTGGTCGTCGACCAGCAGGAGGCGCAGGGGATCGCCGCTCACGGGGACGCAGTCTCGCCCAGGGCGGGTGGGCCGGGCGGGTCGAGGGGGAGGGTGGCCCGGACCTCCCAGCCACCGTCCTCGGTCGGGCCGACCTCCAGCCGGCCGCCCAGCGCGAGGGCCCGCTCGCGCATCCCCACGAGGCCCAGGCCGGACCCGGATGCGACGTCGGGCCGGGCCCCCGTGGCCGGTCCGTTGCGGATCACGACCTCGAGCGCGTCCCTGCCGCCGACCTCGACCGGGCGGACCCGGACGGCGACCGAGGCACGGCCGACGTGGCGGGCGACGTTGGTCAGCGCCTCCTGGACGATCCGGTGCGCGGACGCCTGCACGCCGGCGGGAGCCTCGGCGGCGCCGTCGTCGATCGACGCTCGGAGCACGATGCGGCCGGGCCGGGTCACGGCGGCGGCCACGGCGGCGAGGGCCTCGTCGTCGGGCAGCTCGGCCAGGTCCTCGGGCGAGGGGTCGTCGGGCAGGGTGGGCAGCGTGGCCCGGTGGGCCTCGAGCAGTGCGGGGATGTCGCCGACCCCCTTGCCGACCGCGCCTCTCGACTGGTCGAGCAGGACCAGCGCGCCGCTGGCGGCCTCGTCCTCGCGCAGCACGCCGAGGAGCCGTCGCAGCTCCTCCAGGCCCCGTCGGGCCGAGGTCTCGATGGTGCCCAGAGCGGCCCGGGCCCGGGCCGGGGAGGCATCGAGCACGGCGGCCGCGCCCTGGGCCTGGAGGACGACCCCGGTCATCTCGTGGGCCACGACGTCGTGCAGCTCCCGGGCGATGCGGGCCCGTTCGGCAGCGAGCGCCTGCTCGACCCGGTCCGCCGTGGCTTGCTCGACCCGGCGGCGCTCGGCCGCCGTCCGGCCGATCAGCGTGACGAGCAGCGCCACGAGCACGAGTGCCACGGCGTCTCGCAGGTCGCGAGCGAGCTCGGGCGGGGCGTCGCGCAGGATCGCCCGCTCGCCGTCCTCGAGCGAGACGGAGGCGAGGGCGACCGGGCCGATCAGGCCGGCCCGGACGAAGCGGGCGAGGCGGCTCGAGGCGGTGAAGGCACCGAGCACCACGAGCCGCTGGGCGAGGGCGCCATCGGCCAGCGTCGGGGGCAGCTCGCGGGCCACGGAAGCCGCCGAGGCGAGCAGGACCAGGGCGGGCGCGAGCCCGAGGAGCAGGGTGCGGGCGAGCGCATCGCCGGGGTGGCGGTGCCACCACCACTGCGCAGCCGCCCCGACGAGCAGCTGCACGATGGCGACGGACCACGCCAGCCCGCTCCCCGGGAGCAGCGGTGCGTCCTGGACGAGGACCAGCCCGAAGGCGAGCGACAGCGCCACGTCGACGAGCGCTGCGGGGGCGGCGACGGCTGGATCGGGCTCGACCGGCCGGACGGCGGCGACGACCACGTCGCCGAGCTGCGTCGACGTGGTCGAGGGATCGGGTGCCGGCACGCCTGGACCGTACGACGGTCCGCCGGTGCGCGACCTCCCCCGCAGGTCGATGCCACCTCCACCCCCGGGTGGAGGTGCCTCACCAGCGGGCGACCTCGGGGCCGGCCGCCACCTCGGTCCGGGCGACCTCGCTGAGCCGCTCCGCCTCGCCGGCGCCGAGCCACACCGCGACGTGGGTGCCGAGCCTCGTCACCCGTCCCGCGGTCGAGCGGGGAGGGCGCGTCGTCGTACGCCGCGTCTGGCCCAGGTGCGTCAGGCGACCGGCTGGGTGGTGCGCAGCACCAGGTCGTCGCCGTCCACGTCGAGGGTGGCGACGTCGCCGTCGGTCAGCACGCCCTCGAGGATGGCGCCGGCCACGCGGTCGGCCACCTCCCGCTGGATGACCCGCTTCAGCGGCCGGGCGCCGAAGGCCGGGTCGTAGCCGAGCGCCGCGATCCGGGCCCTGGCCTCGTCGGTGACGACCAGCTCGATGCGACGGTCCTCCAGGCGGCGCATCAGCGACGCCAGCTGGATGTCGACGATCGGGGTCAGGTCGCCCTCGGTCAGCTCGCGGAACCGGACGATGTCGTCGATGCGGTTCACGAACTCGGGGCGCAGGTGGTCCCGGGGGTCGCCCGGCATGTTCGAGGTCATGATCAGCACGGTGTTGGAGAAGTCCACCGTCCGACCCTGCCCGTCGGTCAGGCGCCCGTCGTCGAGCACCTGCAGCAGGATGTTGAACACGTCCGGGTGGGCCTTCTCCAGCTCGTCGAGCAGCACGACCGAGTAGGGGCGGCGCCGGACCGACTCGGTCAGCTGGCCGCCCTGGTCGTAGCCGACGTAGCCGGGAGGGGCGCCGACCAGGCGGGCGACGGAGTGCTTCTCCATGTACTCGGACATGTCGATGCGGACCATGGCCCGCTCGTCGTCGAAGAGGAACTCGGCCAGGGTCCGGGCCAGCTCGGTCTTGCCGACACCGGTCGGGCCGAGGAACAGGAACGAGCCGATCGGCCGGTTCGGGTCGGACAGGCCGGCCCGAGAGCGGCGGATGGCGTTGGACACGGCGACGACCGCCTCGTCCTGGCCGACGACCCGCTCGTGGAGGGTCTCCTCCATGCGGACGAGCTTGGCCATCTCGCCCTCCATGAGGCGCGACACCGGGACGCCGGTCCAGCGGGACACGATCTCGGCCACGTCCTCGGAGTCGACCTCCTCCTTGAGCATGCGGGACTCGGCCTGGAGCTCGGCGAGCACCTCGGCGGCCTCGTCGACCTCCCGCTCGAGCTCGGGGATGCGGCCGTAGCGGATCTCTGCGGCCTTCTCGAGGTCCTGCTCGCGCTCGAGGGACTCCTTCAGGTGCTCGAGCTCCTCCTTGAGCGAGCGGATGGCGCCGATGGCGGTCTTCTCCCGGTCCCAGTGGGCGAGCATGCCGTCGCGCTCCTCGCGCAGGTCGGCCAGCTCGGCGTCGAGGTCGACCAGGCGGGCACGCGACGACTCGTCCCCCGAACCGGAGCCCTCGACGTCGCGGGCCAGGGCGACCCGCTCGATCTCGAGCTGGCGGATGCGGCGCTCGACGACGTCGATCTCGGTGGGGAGGCTGTCGATCTCGATCCGCAGCTTCGATGCGGCCTCGTCGACCAGGTCGATGGCCTTGTCGGGCAGGAAGCGCCCGGTCAGGTAGCGGTCCGACAGGGTGGCCGCGGCGACGAGGGCGGCGTCCTGGATGCGCACGCCGTGGTGGACCTCGTAGCGCTCCTTCAGGCCGCGCAGGATGGCCACGGTCGCCTCGACGGAGGGCTCACCGACAAGGACCTGCTGGAAGCGGCGCTCGAGCGCCGGGTCCTTCTCGACGTACTTGCGGTACTCGTCGAGGGTGGTGGCCCCGATCATGCGCAGCTCGCCGCGGGCCAGCATGGGCTTGAGCATGTCGCCGGCGCCCGTCGAGCCCTCGGACGCCCCGGCGC
>CAZCEZ010000125.1:0-9456 GCA_964497795.1 uncultured Acidimicrobiaceae bacterium
CTCCAGCAGGAGGGCGGCCGCAAGCTGCGCATGTCGGCCAACCAGGTCATGCGCATCGCCCAGGGCCTGTACGAGAAGGGCTACATCACCTACATGCGGACCGACTCGGTCACGCTGTCGGAGACGGCCCTGCAGGCAGCGCGCACCCAGGTCCGCGAGCTGTACGGCCCCGACTTCGTGCCCGACGAGCCCCGCACGTACAAGGGCAAGTCCAAGAACGCCCAGGAGGCCCACGAGGCCATCCGCCCCGCGGGCGAGACGTTCCGCACGCCCGACCAGGTGAAGGGCGAGCTGCGCAAGGACGAGCTCGCCGTCTACGACCTCATCTGGAAGCGCACCGTGGCCTCCCAGATGGAGGACGCCGTCGGTCGCACCATCTCGATGCGCATCGACGCCACGGCCCGCGCCAACGGCGAGGCCGCGACGGTCTGCACCTTCGGCGCGTCGGGCCGGGTCATCACCTTCCCCGGCTACCTGGCCGCCTACGTCGAGGACAACGACGAGGACGAGCAGCGCGACGACGAGGAGCGGGTCCTGCCCGACCTGTCCGAGGGCGACGAGCTCCCCACCCCCGAGCTCACCGCGGACGGGCACTCGACCAACCCGCCGGCCCGGTTCACCGAGGCCAGCCTGGTCAAGCGCATGGAGGAGCTCGGCATCGGGCGCCCCTCCACGTACGCGTCGATCATGACGACGATCCAGGACCGGGGCTACGTGTTCAAGAAGGGCACGGCCCTCGTCCCGACCTGGACCGCCTTCGCCGTGGTCAACGTGCTCGAGCGCCAGTTCGGCGAGTACGTCGACTACGAGTTCACCGCCAAGATGGAGGACGACCTCGACCTCATCGCCGTCGGCCAGGAGGAGCGGGTCCCGTACCTGAAGCGGTTCTGGTTCGGCGAGGACGCCGTGTCGGCCCAGGAGGTCGGCGAGGTCGACGAGACCGCCGGCAACCGCAAGGGCCTGTCGACCGTGGTCGAGGAGGCGCTCGAGAAGGTCGACGCCGCCGAGGTCAACACCTTCCCCCTCGGCGTCGACGAGGACGGCAACCCGATCGTGGCCAAGCCCGGTCGCTACGGCCCCTACGTGCGCCGGGAGACCGGTGGCGAGGACCAGGACACGGCCTCGATCCCCGAGGGCCTGCCCCCCGACGAGCTCACCCTGGAGAAGGCCCTCGAGCTGCTGGCCGCGCCCAAGGGCGACGAGCCCATCGGCGACCACCCCGAGTCCGGGCTCCCCGTCTACGTCAAGACCGGCCGCTTCGGTCCCTACGTCCAGCTCGGCGACGCCGACACGCTCCCACCGGACGAGAAGCCGAAGATGGAGAGCCTGTTCAAGGACATGAAGCCCGAGGAGGTCACCCTCGAGCAGGCCGTGAAGCTGCTGTCGCTGCCCCGCGAGGTCGGTGAGGACCCCGAGACCGGGCTGCCGATCCTGGCCCGCAACGGCCGGTACGGGCCCTACATCGCCAAGGGCGACGAGAAGGGCGCCGACTCCCGCAGCCTCGAGTCCGAGGACCAGCTGTTCACCGTCACGCTCGAGCGGGCGCTCGAGCTGTTCAAGGAGCCCAAGCGCCGCCGGGGCCAGGCCGCGCCGAAGCCGCCGCTGCGCGAGCTGGGCATCGACCCGGTCAGCGAGGCCAAGGTCGTGGTCAAGGACGGCCGCTTCGGTCCCTACGTGACCGACGGGGAGACCAACGCCAGCCTCCGCAAGGGCGACCTGGTCGAGGAGATCACGATCGAGCGGGCCGCCGAGCTCCTCCAGATCCGCCGGGAGACGGCGCCGAAGAAGGCGACGAAGAAGAAGGCCGCCAAGAAGAAGGCCGCGGCGAAGAAGTCGTCGACGAAGAAGTCGGCGGCGAAGAAGTCGGCGACGTCCAAGAAGGCGGCCGCCTCGAAGAAGGCCGCGGCACCGAAGCGGACCGGCGGGGACGACGACGGCTGAGGACGGCCGGACGCCCGGTCGCCGCGGATCAGCGTGGCCGGCGCCCCCGTTCTCTAACGTCGTTCGGTGATGGCGGCGTCCCCAGACCCCGGCGCGAGCGGTCCCGAGCACCGCCCCGACCCGGACGCGCCGACCCTGGCCATGGATGCGCTGTCCGGTGCACCCCGGGACGGGCGGTCCCGCGACGCGGACTCGACCAGCGCGCACGTCCGCCTGTTCGGCTCCACGGCCTTCTTCCGCCTGTGGCTCACCCAGGTCGTGTCCGCCACCGGCGACTGGCTCGGCTTCCTCGCGATCGCCGCGCTCGCGGCCCGCATCTCCGACCAGCCCGAGGCCGCCGTCGGCCTCGTCATGTCGGCCCGCATCGTGCCGGGCTTCTTCCTCGGACCCGCCGCCGGCGTGTTCGCCGACCGCTTCGACCGCAAGCGGCTCATGGTCATCTGCGACGTCGGTCGGGCCGGCGTGCTCGCCACCCTGCCCTTCGTCGACACCGTCCCCGGGCTGGTGGTCGCCTCGCTGGTGATGGAGGTGTTCACGCTCCTGTGGGCCCCGGCCAAGGAGGCGTCGGTCCCGCACCTCGTGCCCAGCCACCACCTGACGACGGCGAACTCCCTGTCGCTGGCCGCGGCCTACGGGACCATCCCGGTCGCCGCCGGCCTGTTCACGCTGCTGGCCCGGCTGTCGGAGGGCCTCGGCGACTTCGAGCTGCTGACCGTCATCCGGGGCACCCAAGAGGGCCTCGCCTTCTACGCCGACGCCCTCACCTTCGTGCTCTCCGCGGTGATGATCTGGACGCTGCCCCTGCCGCGGCGGCGCAAGGAGGACCGCATCCAGTCGTCCTCCGGTCGCCGGATCGAGTTCGGCTCCGCCCTGCGCGAGCTGAAGGAGGGCTGGGAGTTCGTCTTCATCAACCCGGTCGTGCGGGCGGTGAACCTCGGTCTGGCCACCGGGCTCATCGGCGGTGGGATGCTCGTGCCCCTCGGCCCGGTCTTCGCCGAGGAGGTCGTCGGATCCGGCCAGACCGGCTTCGGCATCCTGATCTTCGCCCTCGGGCTCGGCGTCGCCGGCGGCGTGATCATGATCTCGCTGCTCCAGCGCCGCCTCCCGAAGGAGTGGACCTTCGTCGTCGCCGTGTTCGTGGCCGGCGCGTCGCTGTCCACGGCCGCCTCGATGTCGGTGCTCGAGCTGGCCTGCGTGTTCGTGTTCGTCCTGGGCATCTGCGCCGGGACCGTCTACGTGCTCGGCTTCACGATGCTCCACGAGCACGTCGAGGACGAGCTGCGGGGACGGATCTTCTCCGCGCTCTACACGCTCGTCCGGCTCTGCGTGCTCATCGCGTTCGCCGTCGGCCCCTTCCTGTCCGAGCTGCTCGACCAGCTCTCGGCCGCCGTGTTCGGGGCCGACCAGTCCCTGGGCCTGGGCAAGATCTCCATCGCCGTCCCCGGCGTGCGCCTCACCCTGTGGGCCGCCGCGCTCATCATCGTCGTCGCCGGCTTCATCGCCGCGGCGTCCATGCGGGACGCGGCCCGCAAGGACCTCGTCGACGCCCCACCGGCCGTCGGGGTCCGGTCGGGGCGGGACGCCGACGACGGGGACGGCCGTTGACCGCTCCCCGCGCCGGCCGCTTCATCGCCCTCGAGGGCGGGGAGGCGGCGGGCAAGTCGACCCAGGCCGACCGCCTCGCCGAGCGCCTCGGGGCCGTGCGCACCCGCGAACCGGGTGGCACCCCGCTCGGGGAGGGGATCCGTGCCCTGTTCCTCGACCCGGCCACGGGCCGGGTCGAACCCCGGGCCGAGGCCCTGCTCATGGCGGCGGACCGCGCCCAGCACGCCGCGACCGTCATCCGACCCGCGCTCGACGCCGGGCGGCACGTGGTCACGGACCGCTACCTCTACTCCTCCGTCGCCTACCAGGGCCACGGCCGGGGCCTCGCCCCCGCGGACGTGCGGATGCTGTCGGAGTGGGCCACCGACGTGCTCGTCCCCGACGTGGTCGTGCTGCTCGACGTGCCCGTCGAGGTGGCCCGCGCCCGCGTCGCCGGCGTCGCCCCGGACAGGCTCGAGGCCGAGACCGCCACGTTCCACGGGCGGGTCCGGGACGGGTTCCGGGCCCAGGCCGACGCCGATCCGGCCCGGTGGGTCGTGGTCGACGCGACCCGGGACGTCGACGCGATCGCCGACACCATCTGGTCGGCCGTCGTCGCCCGCTGCCCCGACCTGCTCTGAGCCGACCGCCGCGGGGCGCCCGCTGGTGCAGGATGGGCCGGTGACCGACGTGTCCGCGACCCCCGCCGCCGACGTGGCCGCCCGCGACGACCTGTGGGCCGACGTGGTCGGCCAGCCGCGAGCCGTCGAGGCCCTCCGAGCCGCCGCGGCCCGGCCCGTCCACGCCTACCTGCTGGTGGGCCCGGCGGGCAGCGGCAAGCGGGCCCTGGCCATGGCCTTCGCCGCCGCGCTGCTCGGGGCCGACGCCGCCGAGCGCGGTGCCGACGTCGACCGTGCCGTCGTGCTCGCCCGGGCCGGCACGCACCCCGACGTGACCGTGTTCGAGCCCGAGGGCGCCTCGCTCCTCGTGGCCGACGCCGCCGACATCGCCACGGCGGCCTCGCGGAGCCCGACCGAGGGGCGGCGCAAGGTCCTGGTGCTCGACGAGTTCCACAAGGTGGCCAACGCCGGGCCCGCGCTCCTCAAGACCATCGAGGAGCCGCCCCCGTCCACGGTCTTCGTGATCCTGGCCGAGGAGGTCCCCAACGAGCTGGTGCCCATCGCCAGCCGCTGCGTCCGGGTGGAGCTGGGACCCGTCAGCCCGGACGACATCGCGACCCGGCTCGTGGCCGAGGGCGTGCCCGAGGTCGCGGCGATCGCCGCGGCGGGCGCAGCCGGCGGCGACCTGACGCGGGCCCGGCTGCTGGCCGGGGACCCGTCGCTGTCGGTCCGACGGGACGCCTGGGCCACGATCCCGCTGCGCCTGGACGGCACCGGCGCCCGTGCCGCCGAGCTGGTCGACGAGGTCGTGGCCCACATCGACGCCGCCCAGGGCCCGCTGGACGAGCTCCAGGTCGCCGAGCGGGAGGCGCTCGAGGGGCAGGTCCGCGACTACGGGATCCGGGGCAGCGTGCTCAAGGACCAGGAGAAGGCGCACAAGCGCCAGGTGCGCCGCCACCGGACCGCCGAGCTGCGCTTCGGGCTCGGCGTGCTCGCCGCCCAGTACCGGGACCGGCTGGCCACGGCCGCCGACCCGGCCCCGCTGGTGGAGGCCATCGGCGCGATCCACGCCGCCTCCGAGGCCCTCGTCCGCAACCCCAACGAGCTGCTCCTGCTCCAGGCCCTCGTCGTCGGGCTGCCCCCGCTGTCGGGCGCCCGCTGATCCCGATCCCGGATCTGGAACCGCCGGGCGCCTGCGCTACGCTGCCGCCTCCCGCCCGAATAGCTCAGTCGGCAGAGCGACGCTCTCGTAAAGCGTAGGTCGTGGGTTCGATTCCCACTTCGGGCTCGCATCCCGGATCCCCGGGAACCAGCCGGGTCGCCCCGGACGTCGGAGGGGCATGGAGCGCAGCACCCGCACCCGACCCGCCCCCCGTCGCCTGGCCGGCGCTGCGGTGGCACTCGCCGCCCTCGCCGCTGCGGCCTGCACCGACGGCGGCCCGCCTGCGTCGCCCGGCGGGGGAGGCGTGCAGGCCCTGCGCAGCGGTGCGCCGGTGACGCTGCTGGCCGACCGGGACTGCGACGCCGTGCTCGGAGACCTGCAGCGCTTCGCCCCCGAGGTCCTCGAGGCCGACCTCGGTGGCTTCGTCCAGGTCGGAGCCCGCCTGTTCGGGCCCGACGTCGCCATGGAGGAGATGGCCGGCGACACGGCTGACGACATGGCCGTCGGCGCCCCGATGCCCGGCGCCGCGCCGGCGACGGACGCGACGTCCGGCGTCGGCGAGTCGACCGGCTCGGGCGCTGCGGCGGACGGCGGGACGTCGGAGACCAACGTCCAGGAGGCCGGCATCGACGAGCCCGACGTGGTCGAGACCGACGGCGAGCACGTCTACCTCGTCGACGGCGAGACCCTGGTCGTGCTCGACGCCGCCACCGCCGAGGTCGTCAGCCGGACCGGGCTCGGCGCCTGGGGCGCCCAGCTCCTGCTCCAGGGCGAACGCCTCCTCGTGGTGGCCTCCGGCGGCATGGCCTACGCCGAGTCCTCCGACGGCCGCGGGATCGTCGACGGCGTCGACCTCCCCGCGATCGAGCCCGACGTCGCCGAGCCGCTCCCGGTGGACGAGGAGCCCCCGCCCGTCGATGCCGGCCTCGTCGACCCGGCCGAGCCCGTCTCCGAGCCGCGCCCCGACGAGCCCCGTCCCCGGCAGGTCGAGCCCGAGCCGCTCCCCGTGCCGGTCGAGCCGCTGCCCGGCCCGGTCGAGCCGCCCGAGGGCTTCTTCCCGGGCACCGTGCTGCGCCTGCTCGACGTGTCGGACCCCGCCGCTCCCCGGGTCGTGCAGACCGCCGAGGTCGAGGGCGACCACGTGTCGACCCGGGTCGTGGACGGCGTCGCCCGCGTCGTCGTCCGCTCCTGGCCCCAGCACGGCATCCTCGACGGCCCGGCGCCCGCCGCCCTCGACGACGTGGTCGAGCGCTTCGGCGACGACGTGCTCGACGAGGACGACGTGGCCGAGATCCGGGGCACCGTCCGCGAGGTGCTGACCGAGCGGGCGGCGGAGACCACGGTCGAGGACTGGCTCCCGGCCGTGCGCACCACGACCGTCCCCGAGGCCGGCCCGGCGACCACGGTCGAGGAGCCCCTCGTCCCCTGCGAGTCGGTGCTGGTCCCCGAGGTCAACGCCGGACTCGCCGAGACCTCCGTGCTCCGCGTCGACTTCGCCGACGGCTTCGACCCGGCCGACACCACGACCGTCGTCGCCGACGCGCAGAGCATCTACGCCTCGCCGACCACGCTCTACCTGAGCGCGACCCGCTGGCAGGCCGTGCCCGTGGACGTCGGGGCCGCCTCGTCGCAGATCGCGCCGGTCCCCGCCGGCCAGGTGGACACCGCCATCCAGGCCTTCGACCTGCGCGGCGACGGCCCCGCCGCCCACGTCGGCGCCGGCGAGGTGCCCGGGTCGCTGCTGAACCAGTACTCGATGTCCGAGCACGGCGGGCACCTGCGGGTCGCGACCACCGAGGAGGCGACGGGCACGTCCGCCTCGCAGTCCGGCGTCCGGGTCCTGCGCCTCGAGCCGGGCTCGGCAGGCGCCCCCGGTCGCCTGGTCGAGGTCGGCGCGGTGACCGGCCTCGGGGAGACCGAGACGATCCAGTCGGTCCGCTTCATGGGCGACGTCGGCTACGTCGTCACGTTCCGCCAGACCGATCCCCTGTACGTGATCGACCTGTCCGACCCGGCCGACCCCCGGGCCCTGGGCGAGCTGAAGATCCCCGGCTTCTCGTCCTACCTCCACCCGGTCGGCGAGGGGCGCCTGGTCGGCATCGGGCGCGACGCCGACCTCGAGGGGCGGGACCAGGGGCTCCTCGTGTCGCTGTTCGACGTCTCGGACCCGACGGCGCCGGCCCAGCTGCAGACCCACGTCGAGCGCGACGCCTGGTCGGCGGCGGGGTGGGACCCGAAGGCCTTCCTGTGGTGGGCACCCGAGTCGGCCCTCGCCATCCCGATCGAGCGGTACGGGACCGACGTCGGGGGCGAGGACGTCGGGGGCGAGGACGTCGGGGGCTACGAGGTCGGCATCACGGTCCTCGACGTGGCCGACGACGGCATCGCCGTCCGGGGCACCGTGACCCAGGACGGCCGCTACGCCTCCCGCGCCCTCGTGGTGCAGGGGCGGCTCTGGTCGCTCTTCGACGGCGGCGTCGCCGTGTCCGAGCTCGCCGATCCCGCCGCAGCCAGCTGGCACCCCGTGCGTTGACGCGATGCTCGGGATTTAGTACTAAATCCCGAGCATCGCAGGGAAGCCAGCCCGGAGGTCTCCAGTAGTGTCGGTCGCCATGGCGGATCAGGCCACCTTCGCCGAGCAGGCCATGCCGCTCATGGACTCGCTGTACGGCGCCGCGCTCCGGATGACGCGGAACCGGGCCGACGCCGAGGACCTCGTGCAGGAGACCTACCTGAAGGCCTACCGGGGCTTCGAGCGCTTCGAGCAGGGCACCAACCTCAAGGCCTGGCTCTACCGCATCCTCACGAACACCTACATCAACGCCTACCGGTCCAAGAAGCGCCGCCCGGACGAGACCGACCTCGGCGAGATCGAGGACCTGTACCTCTACCGCCGGCTCGGCGGGCTCGAGGCGGCGACCAAGGGGCGCTCGGCCGAGGACGAGCTCCTCGACCTCTTCACGGAGGCCGAGGTCAAGGCCGCCCTCGACGACCTCCCGGAGGCCTTCCGCATGGCGGTCCTGCTGGCCGACGTCGAGGGCTTCGCCTACAAGGAGATCGCCGAGATCCTCGACATCCCGATCGGCACCGTGATGTCCCGCCTGCACCGGGGAAGAAAAGGGCTCCAGAAGCAGTTGTACGAGTTCGCCGTCGCCCGAGGACTGGCGGAGCCCGATCCCGAGGACCGGGTGCCCACCGAGGACGACGGCGTCAGCCCGGCGACGACCGGGTCCTGACGTCCTCCCGGCCCGCCCGGGTCCGACCCACCGAACGAACCGCAGACCATGGCCCGACACGGCGACTGCCGCGACACGCTCCACGAGCTCTACCACTTCCTCGACGGCGAGCTCACCGACGAGCGACGCGCCCACATCCAGGCCCACCTGGAGGAGTGCCCGCCGTGCTTCGAGGCCTTCGACTTCGAGGCCGAGATCAAGCAGTTCGTCGCCGACCGGGCCCGCGACCGCGTCCCCGAGGACCTGCGGGCCCGCATCGCCGAGGCCATCGGCCACGATCTGCCCGCCCAGGACCCCACGACCTAGGATCACGGGCATGTTCGCCATCATCTGGCACTTCTGGATCGCCGTGGTCCTGATGGTCACGCTCGTCGTCCCCGCGGTCGTCACGGTCGTGGCGCTCTACCTGCGCAAGGTCGTCAAGCCCCAGTACCCCGGCATCGACCAGGAGCGCGCCTGACCCGGTGACCGAGCTGGTCGACTGGGCCCTCGCCGAGCGGATCGCCGTCCGGGCCGCCGGGCGTGAGCCGCTGGCCGACAGCTACCACTGGGACTCGCTCGGCCCCGACTTCGACGAGCTCACCGCGCTCGCCGAGGAGCTCGTCGAGGCCGAGACCGGCCTCGTGTCGACCGCCGGCCCTGCGCGGGGCGTGGTCACCGACCGCGCCGGGTGGGTCCGGGCCAACATCGCCGCCTTCCAGCGTCTCCTCGGGCCCCTGACCGACCGGTTCGCCGGCCGGATGGCCGGGCCGTCGGTGCACGTGATGCGCACCACGGCCGCGCTCGAGGTCGGTCTCCTGCTGGGTTGGATGTCGGGGCGCGTGCTCGGGCAGTACGACCTGCTCGTCGCCGCCGACGGCTCCGGCGGAGCCGGAGACCCTGAGCCCAGCTCCGGCGGAGCCGGAGACCCTGA
>CAZCEZ010000126.1:0-9373 GCA_964497795.1 uncultured Acidimicrobiaceae bacterium
GACTCCTGGATCTCCTGGAACCCGCGGATCGAGGAGCCGTCGAAGCCCGAGCCCTCCTCGAAGAGGCCCTCGGTCAGCTCGTGGGTGGGCACGGAGTAGTGCTGCATGAGGCCGGGCAGGTCGCAGAAGCGGAGGTCGACGACCTCGACGCCCTCGTCGGCGGCCAGGGCCAGGACCTCGTCCGCGGTGCGCTCGATCATGGCCCGGGACCGTAGCGCCGCCCTCCACGCCACCGGCGGTGGCGCACGGCCTCCGGGGTGCTCGGTCGCGCTCCGGGTACGGTCGCCGCCGTGCCCGACTCGGCCCCGACCGGCGTCTTCTTCTTCCACAACCCCAAGGCCGGCGGCACCGCCGTCGCCTCGGCGCTGGCCGGCAGGTTCCCGGAGGCCGACCGGGCGCCGCTCATCGAGAACCACGCCCACGACCACGCCGCCCTCGCCGGCGACTACGGCGCCTTCGCCGGCTACCGCTACTACGGCGGCCACTACGGGCGGGACGTGTTCGACGCCGTCGGGTCGCACCTCGCCCCGGTGACCAACGTGCGCCACCCCGTCGAGCGCATCGTCTCGCTCTACAACTACTACCGGCTGCAGGTCGACCTGCCCGAGGACGAGGCGACCCGCCGGATCCTGCACCCGGTCGTCGTGGCCCAGGGCACCGACCTGCACGGCTTCGTCACCTCCGAGGACCCGGCGGTCCGCGTGCACACCTGCGACTTCCACGCCCGGCAGCTCACCTCCACCCCGTGGGACGTCGAGGCCCCGGCCGACCTCGCCGCCGCCACGGCCCTGCTCGACGCGATGCCCTGGATCTACGTGTGCGACGAGCCGGAGGCGTCGATGCGCTGGGCCCGCGACGTGTTCGGCGCCGACCTCGCGGCCATCGGGCGGGAGAATGTCACCGTGTCCTCCCGCGACGGCGAGCGTGCCGTCACCGAGGTGCCGGCACGGACCCGGGCGGCCATCGAGGAGCGCAACCGCCTCGACGCCGCGCTCCACGAGCGTGCCCGGGAGCGGCTCCGGGAGGCGTCGGCCCGCCCCCGTCGCCGCTGGTGGCGGGGCCGCCGGCGCTGATCCCCCCACCGCCGATGTTGTGGGATCCCACAACATCGGCGCGCCCACGTTCTCGGGTGCGCGCAAGGTCGTGCGCAACCCGTCGTCGAAGCCGGGGTGGAGGGGGAGGGGTGTCGGCCGCCGGCCGGGCCCCGTCGAACCCCACGACCGACCACCGTGGAGGACCGCCGAGACCATGGGAACGACCGACAGGAACCCGACGAGGGCGCGACGGGGGGCGCTGGCCGCCACCGCCGTCGTCGCCCTCGGCGCAGGCGCGCTCGCCGCGCCGCCCGCCCGCGCCGCCGACGACCCCGCCGAGGTGGGCCGCTTCTCGGCCCCCTTCGTGGAGCCCGACATCTACGGCGTCGAGACCGACGAGCGCTGCGTCGACCGCAGCGCCGTCGACCCCGACGACACCTCCGGCACCCTGATCTGCAAGCCGTCCGCCGGCTCGCTCGTGGTGCTGCCCGACGGCGACGTCCTCTACTGGAGCGCGCTCGAGGCCACCGAGAACGTCGACATCAGCGCCGTCGCCGAGTTCGGCCTCGTCGCCGAGAACGACCAGAGCCGCCGCCTCGCCTTCGGTCCCGACGGACCCGAGTGGCGGCTCCCGTCGCCCGTCGACGGCGGCGCCGAGGCCCAGGAGCCGCTTCCCCTCGTGGAGATCGCGCCGCTCCTGCTCGACCAGGGAGACGGCGAGTCCGCCGACGCGCAGGGCAAGACCAACCCCCGCAACGCCGACGGTGCGATGTTCGGCTCCGACCAGGTGTTCCTGGCCGACGGCCGCGTGCTCGTGGCCAGCGGGACCGACTACTACAGCGAGTTCGGCGCCGTGGAGCTCGAGGGCCTGCGCGCCACCCGCATCTACGACCCCGAGACCGACACCTGGGAGGCCACGGGCGACCTGGCCAACGGCCGCTGGTACCCGACGCTGGTCACGCTCGGCGACGGGCGCGTGCTCGCCTTCTCCGGCGTGCAGAAGCTGATCAAGCCCGTGTACGTCGGTGAGGACGCGGCCAAGTCGGGCCGCAACGAGGTGACGGTCGAGGCCTACGACCCCGACACCGGTGAGTGGACCCAGCTGCCCTCGTCGGCCGACCGGTCGCTCCCGCTGTACCCGCGCCTGAACCTGCTGCCCAACGGCGACATCTTCTTCAACACCAACGGGCAGACGTTCAACCCCTTCGGCCAGGCCTACGACCAGGCCCTGTGGAACGTGGCCACCGTCTTCGACCCGGACAGCAGCACCTGGACCGACCTCGGCGTGCCGGGCAGCGACCGCGTCGCCGACGAGCTCGCCGCCAACGGCGAGTCGGCACCCGGGTCGCTCCAGGAGTCCGCCGAGGGCATCCAGGACCTGGCCGCCGACCCCGCATCGGCCGGCGCCGGTGGGATCGCCGGCGCCACCGACCCCCTCGTGGGCGAGGGCGACGCCCTCGACGTGGGCTACCGGGGCTCCACGTTCAGCGTCATGCTCCCGCTCCGCCCCGACGCCGACGGCCGGTACCGGACCGTCGAGCTGCTGTCGGCGGGCGGCACCGTCGGCCCGACCCCGGGCAGCTACGTCCCCGTGGCCTCGTCACGGATCACCGAGCTGACCGTCGACGACGACACCACCTCGATGGCGACCCGGGAGACCGAGCCGCTGAACCGGGCCCGCTGGTACGGGCACGGCACCGTCCTGCCGACCGGCGAGGTCCTCGTCACCTCCGGCGGCGACCGCGACCACGTCCTCGCTCCGGGCTCCGAGGCCCCGATCACCACGCCCGAGCTGTTCGACCCCGAGACCGAGACGTGGACGCCGGTGGCCGAGCAGGTCAACCCGCGCACCTACCACAACAGCGCGGCGCTCCTGCCCGACGGGCGGGTCCTGGTCGGCGGGCACAACCCGATCCCCACCGGCTACGGGGCGCACCGGACGCTCCCCGGCGGCTTCGCACCCAACGACGGCCGCGACCCGAGCTTCGAGATCTACAGCCCGCCGTACCTGTTCCGCGGTGACCGACCCGAGATCCGACGCGTGCCCCGCACCTTCTCCGCCGGCCAGACCCGCACCCTCCGGATGGACGGCCCGGCGAGCGGGATCGAGGAGGTCGTGGCGATCCGCCACACCGCCGAGACCCACATCGTCGACGGCGACCAGCGCGCCGTGGTGCTGCCCGTGGTCGAGCGCCGCGGCAACCAGGTGACGGTGTCGGTGCCCGACGCCGACGTGCTGCCGAGCGGCCCGTACATGCTCTTCGCCAACCGGGCCACCGACGAGGGCCCCGTGCCCTCCCGGGCCGCCCTCATCACCGTCGACAGCCTGGGTGCCGGCGACGACGCCGGCGAGGACGCCGGCGGCGACGACCAGGGCGCGCCCCCGGCGCCGCCCGCCACCGATGCCGTCCCGACCGGCGGCGGCGCCGAGGTCGAGGGCGAGGCCGGCGACGCCGACGTCACGGCGTCGGTGACCGTCGACGCCGTCTCGGCGACCGACCCGGTGCCCTTCGACCCGGCGGGCTCCGACGGACGGCTCCCCGTCCTGCCCGCGGGTGCGGCCGCGGTGCTCGTCGCAGCCGTCGGCGTGGTCGGCCTGCGGTGGCGCAGCGCCCGCCGCTGACCCGACCGGCGACGTCGCAGCCGTGAGGCGGGTGCCGGGGCGAGGTCCCGGCACCCGCCTCGGCGCGCCTCAGCGGCGGCCGCGCAGCCGGATGGCCGCCATCGACCAGGTGAGGCCCTCGAAGTCGCGGGGGTCCCACCCGGTCAGCTCCTGCCACCGCCGCAGGCGGTAGGCGACGGTGTTGGCGTGGACGAAGAGGGCCTCGCCGGCCCGGGACGGCGAGAAGCCGGCGGCCGCGAAGGCGACGACGGTCTCGGCCAGCGCCGGGTGCTCCTCGGCCACCTCGACGGCCCGCGCGACGACGTCGTCGAGCCGATCGGCCTCGTCGGTCAGCACGGCCCAGAGCCAGTCGTCGTCGAAGCGGGACGTGGTGCCCGGGCACGCCACGCCCGTGGCCATGGTCGCGTCGCCCAGGCTCGTGCGGGCCCCGGCCAGGCCCCTCCGGCACCGCCCGACGCCGCCCCGGGTGGTCGGCAGGTGCCGTCGGACCACGGCGTCGACCCGGCCGGCCTCGCCCTCCTGGGACACGACGGTGAGCACCGTGCCCCGGGCCACGGCGTGGTGCACGCCGTCGAGCGCGTCGAGCCCGGTCTGGATCCGCTGGGCGACCTCGCCCACGGGCTGCTCCGCCGTGTGGACGTGGAGCCGGAAGCGCCCCTCGGGGGCGAAGCCGAGCGTGGAGGCGAGCAGGACCAGCTCGCCGGGTTCGCCGGCCTCGGAGCCGAGCAGCTCGAGGAGGCGGTGTCCCAGGGCCGCCCGCTGGAGGGACCGCTCGTTGACGACGGCGGCGTGGCTCGCGCCGAGCGCGTCCCCGGTGTGGTGGGTCCAGGACCACATCGTCGTGGCCGCGTCGAGGAGCATCGTGCGGGTCGCCTCGTCGGTGCCGGCCGCCCGCTGCACGAGCTGCTCCCACACGTGGCGGTAGCCGATGTGGAAGGCCTCGTTCACGTCGGACACGCGCATCCCCTGGCGGGCCCGCCGGGCGCCGAGCTCGCGCAGCGCGCCGATCTCGGTCGGGTCCGGGTCGCGGTGCTCGGCGACCGCGACGAGCAGGACCTCCATGTTGGTCGCCACCGACGCCTCCAGCTCGCGCTCGAGCACGTCGGGCCCGACGTAGGCGGGCACGGCGACGCGGATCTCGGCCGCGCACGCCACGGCGATGGCGTCCAGGTCGTCGAGGACCGCGGCGCACAGCTCGGCCACGGGGCCCCAGCCCTCGGGGACGGCGGCCGGGTCGATGCGGGCCCGGTCGGTCACGAGCGCGCCCGCCTCGTCCGCCGGTTCCAGAGCGCACCGACCCCGAGCGCGGCCAGCGCGGCGAGGCCGCAGCGGACCGCCAGGGTCACCGGGTCGAGCCCGCCGTCCCCGTCGTCGTCGCCCGGGGTCCGCAGCGGCGCCCAGGCGGTGGTGCCGGCGAGCTCGCCTGCCTCGCCGTCGACGGTGACCGGGATGGCCCACCGGGCGACGACGGCGGCCTGCGACGGGTCCTCGGGTGGGCCCTCGACCCCGGGACCGGCCCGCGGGTCGAGCCAGGTGTAGGCGGGCCCGTCGGCCACGGGCCGCCACACGGGCGCGGCGGTGGCGTCGGCGGGCACCTCGGGGAGCGCGATCCGGGCCAGGCGGGCGTGGGTGAGCCACGTCGGACTGGCCTGGTTGGCCTCCACGGCGTCGGGCCCGAAGCGGAGGAACGGCTCGCCGTCGCCGCCCTCGACCACGACGGTGGCGCCCCCGAGGGCCCGGCCGAACAGGGCCGGGACGTCACCGGGGACGAGCTGGACCAGGAAGCGCTCGTCGTCGGGCGTCGCGGTCAGGCGGGCCCGGTAGCTGCCGAGCAGCGGTTCGCTCACGACCCGCCCCCGGATCGCGCCGGCCCGCCCGTCGACGCGGAGCGGGACCTCCCACTCGGCGAGGACCTCGGACCGCGCCGAGCCCGACGGCGCCGCGAGGCCTCCGGGGTGGAGGCGGTGGTCGAACAGCGACCACGTCGGCTCGTCGGCCACGGCCCGCCAGTCGTCAGGTGCCGTCCCGTCCAGCACGGCCGGGTCGGCGTCCACGACGCCGAGGGGGTCGTTGGTCTCGTACCAGGCGAGCTCGCCGTGGTCGCCCTCCACGCCGTCGGGGTCGAGGCGGAGGAAGGCGTCGCCCTCGTCGTCGAGGACCTCGAGGGTCCCCGGCCCCGACCACCGCAGGACCAGCAGGTCGGCGTCGGCGGGGGAGATCACCGCCTCGAGCCCGCCGCCGGGCACGTCGACGTCGACGATCTCCGTGCTCGTGGGCGCGCTGGACTCGTGGGCGAGCGCGACGCCGCCGCTCGCCGCGGCGACGGCGGCGGCGAGCACCCCGGGGATCGTTGCTCGGCGGAGCGATCCGGTCACTGCAGGTCCTACGTCGCCGGGCCGGCGCGCGGATGGACGCCACCCCGGCCCGCCGGGCGCGACGAGGGCCCGGGACGGATCCCGGGCCCTCGTGTCACCGATCACCGGCCGCAGCCGGTGCGTCGATCAGCTGGCGTCGCCGCAGACCGTGTTCGTGATGAGGGTGGCCACCACGTAGGGGTCCATGTTGGCGTTGGGGCGACGGTCCTCGATGTAGCCCTTCTGGTCGACCTCGACCTGCCACGGGATGCGCACCGAGGCGCCGCGGTTGGACACGCCGTAGGAGTACTCGGTCCAGGGGGCGGTCTCGTGGAGACCGGTGAGGCGACGCTCGACGCCCGGGCCGTAGTTGGTGATGTGCTCCTGGTGGTTCTTGCCCAGGGCCTCGGCGGCGGCGATGCAGGCGTCGTAGGAGTTCCGCATGGCCTCGGTCGAGAAGTTGGTGTGGCAGCCGGCGCCGTTCCAGTCGCCCGGCATGGGCTTGGGGTCGATGGTGGCGGCCACGCCGAAGTCCTCGGCGATGCGGTAGAGCAGCCAGCGGGCGATCCACATGTGGTCGCCGACCTCGGTGACGCCGGCGGGGCCGATCTGGAACTCCCACTGGCCCGGCATCACCTCGGCGTTGATGCCGGAGAGCTTCAGCCCGGCCTCGAGGCAGGCGTCCATGTGGGCCTCGACGATCTCGCGGCCGTAGACCTCGTCCGCGCCGACGCCGCAGTAGTACGGGCCCTGGGGGCCGGGGTAGCCGCCCTGGGGCCAGCCGAGGGGGTGGCCGTTCTCCAGGAACGTGTACTCCTGCTCCATGCCGAACCACATGTCCTGGTCGGCGTACTTCTCGGCGGCCTCGGCCGCAGCGGCCCGGGTGTTGGACGGGTGCGGCGTCATGTCGATGTTCAGCACCTCGTTCAGCACGAGGATGTTGTCGCCGCCGCGGATCGGGTCCGGGCAGACGAACACCGGCTTGAGCACGCAGTCCGAGCTGTGGCCCTCCGCCTGGTTGGTCGAGGAGCCGTCGAAGCCCCAGATGGGGGGCTCGGCACCGGCGTCCATGATCTTGGTCTTGGACCGGAGAAGCGCGGTGGGCTTCGTCCCGTCGATCCAGATGTACTCGGCCTTGATCTTGCTCACAGTGCTGGGTCGCCTCTCGCGGAGAAGGGGGTACAGGTGTAGCGACGGTTCTAGTCGCTCACCGTTTTCCCGTTCTTTTCTCGTCTGTGAACGCTTTGTGAACCGCCCCGCTCCGCCCGCCCCGGCCTGCGGTCCCGCCGTCCCGCACTGCGTAGCATCCTCGTCATGGAGCGGCAACGTGAGTACGTACTGCGCACGGTCGAGGAGCGTGGGGTGCGCCTCATCCGGCTGTGGTTCACCGACGTGCTCGGCCAGCTGAAGTCCTTCGCGATCAGCCCGGCCGAGCTCGAGTCGGCCTTCTCCGAGGGGATGCACTTCGACGGCTCGGCCATCGACGGCTTCTCCCGCATCCAGGAGTCCGACGTCCTCGCGCTGCCCGACCCGACGACGTTCGAGATCCTGCCCTGGGGCATGGGCGGCGACGGGTCGGCCTCCGCGGCGATGTTCTGCGACATCTCCGACCTCGACGGGACCCCCTTCGCCGGGGACCCGCGCCACGTGCTGAAGCGCAACCTGGCCGTGGCCCGCGAGAAGGGCTTCAACTTCTACGTGGCGCCCGAGATGGAGTACTTCTACTTCGAGGCCGAGGACTCCGCCGACCGTCGCAGCCGGCGCCCGCCCAAGCCGCTGGACCAGGGCTCGTACTTCGACCTGACGACGACCGACGTCGCCAACGACCTGCGCAAGAAGACGATCCACATGCTGGAGGCGCTCGGCATCCCGGTCGAGTACTCCTTCCACGAGGACAGCCCGTCCCAGCACGAGATCGACCTGCGCTACACCGACGCGCTGTCCATGGCCGACAACGTCATGGCCTGCCGCCTCGTGGTCCGGGAGATCGCGCTCCAGGCCGGCGTCCACGCCACCTTCATGCCCAAGCCGCTCGAGGGCGTCCAGGGCTCGGGCATGCACACGCACCTGTCGCTGTTCGAGGGCGACACCAACGCCTTCCACGACCCCGACGACCCCTACCAGCTGTCCAAGGTGGCCAAGGCGTTCATGGCTGGCGTGCTCCACCACGCCCGGGAGCTGACGGCGGTGACCAACCAGCTCGTCAACTCCTACAAGCGCCTCATCCAGGGCTCGGGCTACGGCAGCCAGACCCAGTTCGAGGCCCCGGTCCACGTGACCTGGGGGCGCAACAACCGGTCCGCCCTGGTCCGGGTGCCGGTCACCAAGCCCGGCAAGTCGACGTCGACCCGCCTCGAGTACCGGGCGCCGGATCCGGCCTGCAACCCCTACCTCGCCTTCTCGGTGCTGCTCGCCGCCGGCCTGAAGGGGATCGACGAGGGCTACGAGCTGCCGCCCGAGGTCGACTCCAACGTGTGGGCCATGACGGGCGCCGAGCGGGCCGCGGAGGGCATCGAGCCCCTCCCGGCCTCGCTGGCCGAGGCGATCGACTGCATGGAGGGCAGCGAGCTGGTCGCCGAGGCGCTCGGGGAGCACATCTTCGAGTGGTTCATGCGCAACAAGCGGGCGGAGTGGGACCAGTACAAGGCCCAGGTCACCCCCTTCGAGCTGAGCCGCTACCTCGGGAGCTGGTGATCCCCGTGGAGCCGCTCCTGCTCTACCCCGACCCACCGCCCCCGGTCCTGTCCCAGGGCCTCGACCTGGGCGGCTACCCGTGGGTCGCCGTGGGGTCCGAGGACGACGTCGACCGCCTCGAGCCCGACGACGGGTGGTCCGGCGCCGTCGTCGTCGCGGTGACCGACCCCGAGGGTGCCTTCGCCATGTGCCGGGCGCTGCGCAAGGGCGACGTCCCGCTCGACCCGGTGCTCGTCGTGGTGTCCAAGGAGCAGCTCGGCGAGCTGGACATGCGCGAGGACCTCTTCGACGACTTCCTCGTGCTGCCCTTCGAGGCCGGCGAGCTGGACGCCCGGCTCCGCCAGCTGTTCCACCGGACCGGCCGCGGTGCCCGCCCCGAGCTGGTCGAGTACGGCGAGCTGGCGCTGAACCTGGAGACCTACCAGGCCGCCATCGCCGGCCGGCCCCTCGACCTGACCTACATGGAGTACGAGCTGCTGAAGTTCCTCGCCTCGCACCCGGGCAAGGTCTTCACCCGCGAGACGCTGCTGTCGCGGGTGTGGGGCTACGAGTACTACGGCGGCGCCCGCACCGTGGACGTCCACGTGCGCCGCCTCCGGGCCAAGCTGGGCGAGGAGCACGCCGGCCTGATCCAGACCGTGCGCTCCGTCGGCTACCGCTTCGGCCAG
>CAZCEZ010000127.1:0-9295 GCA_964497795.1 uncultured Acidimicrobiaceae bacterium
TTGGCGGCGGCACGTTCGACATCTCGATCCTCGAGATCGGCGACGGCGTGTTCGAGGTGAAGTCCACCAACGGCGACACCCACCTCGGCGGCGACGACTGGGACCAGCGGATCATCGACTGGCTCGTCGAGCAGTTCAAGGCCGCCCACGGCGTCGACCTGGCCAAGGACAACATGGCCGCCCAGCGCCTCAAGGAGGCCGCCGAGAAGGCCAAGATCGAGCTGTCGCAGGTCCAGTCGACCCAGATCAACCTGCCCTTCATCACCGCCACCCAGGACGGGCCCCTCCACCTCGACGAGACCCTGTCCCGGGCCAAGTTCCAGGAGCTGACCGAGGACCTCCTCGAGCGGTGCAAGATCCCCTTCGAGCAGGCCCTCACCGATGCCGGGCTGTCCAAGGGCGACCTCGACCACGTGATCCTGGTCGGCGGCTCCACCCGCATGCCGGCCGTGACCGACCTGGTCACCGGCATCACCGGCAAGGAGCCCCACAAGGGCGTCAACCCCGACGAGGTCGTCGCCATCGGCGCCGCGGTCCAGGCCGGCGTGCTCAAGGGCGACGTGAAGGACGTCCTGCTCCTCGACGTGACCCCGCTGAGCCTCGGCATCGAGACCAAGGGCGGCGTCATGACCCGCCTCATCGAGCGCAACACCACGATCCCCACCAAGCGGACCGAGGTGTTCACCACCGCCGAGGACATGCAGCCCTCCGTGGAGATCCACGTCCTCCAGGGCGAGCGCGAGATGGCCAGCTACAACAAGACCCTCGGCAAGTTCCAGCTGGTCGACCTGCCCCCGGCCCCCCGTGGCGTGCCCCAGATCGAGGTCACCTTCGACATCGACGCCAACGGCATCGTCCACGTGTCGGCCAAGGACCGGGCGACCAACAAGGAGCAGTCGATGACCATCACCGGTCAGTCGAGCCTCAACAAGGACGACATCGAGCGGATGGTCAAGGACGCCGAGGCCCACGCCGCCGAGGACGCGAAGCGCCGCGAGGAGGCCGAGGCCCGGAACCAGGGCGACACGCTCGTGTACCAGACCGAGAAGCTGCTCAAGGAGCAGGGCGACAAGCTCGAGGGCGACGAGAAGTCCAAGGTCGAGGACGCCCTCGGCGAGCTCAAGACCGCCCTCGGGGGCGACGACGTCGCCGCCATCAAGGACGCGACCGAGAAGCTGATGACCGCCTCGCAGGACTTCACCCAGAAGCTCTACGAGTCCGCGGCCCAGGGCGAGGGCGCCCCGGGCGGTGCGGCCGGCGGCTCCGGTGCCACCCAGGCCGACGACGACGAGGTCGTCGACGCCGAGATCGTCGACGAGGACTGATCGACGACATGAGCGACCACGACCGAGATCCCGACAGGGACGACGCGGTCGTCGGCGCGGACCCGCAGATGGACGACCCCGCCCACGTCGCCGACGAGCTGGCCGCCGATGCGGCCGCCGTCGCGGCGGAGGTGGGCGGGTCGGAGCACCCCGACGCGGCGCCGCCCGACGACTTCACGCCCGAGATGATCGACGCGCTCGTCGCCGAGCGCGACCAGTTCCTCGACGCCTACCGCCGCACGGCGGCCGACTTCGACAACTTCCGCAAGCAGTCCCAGAAGCGGATCGCCGACGAGGTGGCCCGCTCCCAGGGCGGCTTCGTCGAGCGGCTGCTGCCCGTGCTCGACGCGATCGAGGCGGCCCGGGTCCACGCCCGGGAGGGCGACGGCGACCAGGGCGTGGAGGCCGTGGCCGGCGCGCTCTTCGGCTTCCTGGAGAAGGAGGGCCTCGAGCGGGTGCACCCCGCAGGCGAGTCCTTCGACCCCAACGTGGCCGAGGCGGTCATGCACGAGCCGGCACCCGAGGACCACGACGGCGGCGAGCCGGTCGTCACCGAGGTGCTCCGCACGGGGTACCTGTGGAACGGCCGGGTCATCCGCGCCGCCATGGTGAAGGTCGCGGGCTGAGGGTCCGCAGGAGCGACGACGAGTGAGGGAGGGGGTGGAACCCGATGCCAGCGCAGCGTGAGTGGTTCGAGAAGGACTACTACAAGGTGCTCGGCGTGCCCGAGAGCGCCACGAAGGCCGAGATCACCAAGGCGTACCGGAAGCTGGCCCGCGAGAACCACCCCGACCAGCACCCGGGCGACACCGCCGCCGAGGAGCGCTTCAAGGAGGCGTCCGCCGCCTACGACGTGCTCGGCAGCGACGAGAAGCGCAAGGAGTACGACGAGGTCCGCCGCATGGGGCCCATGGCCGGTATGGGCGGCCGCGGCGGTCCCGGCGGCGGCGCCCGCTTCGACTTCCAGGACCTCGGCGACCTCGGCGACCTGTTCGGCGGGCTCTTCAACCGGGGCGGCGCCGGTGGCCCCCAGGCCCGAGGTCGGCGCGGCACCGGGCCCCAGCGCGGCCAGGACCTCCAGTCCGAGCTGCACCTGACCTTCGTCGACGCCGTCAACGGGGTGACGACCGCCGTCCACCTCACCTCCGAGGCCGTGTGCAGCCGGTGCCAGGGCTCCGGTGCCGAGCCGGGCACGCAGCCGACGGTGTGCGGCAACTGCTCGGGTCGGGGCGTCCTCGACGACAACCAGGGCTTCTTCTCCTTCAGCCAGCCGTGCCCGGCCTGCCAGGGTCGGGGCGCGCTGATCGAGAAGCCGTGCCGCAGCTGCAAGGCCACCGGCGTCGAGCACCGGCCCCGGGAGGTCAAGGTGCGCGTCCCGGCCGGCGTGCAGGACGGCCAGCGCATCCGGCTCAAGGGTCGGGGCGGTCCGGGTCGCAACGGCGGTCCGCCCGGCGACCTCCACGTCATCGTGCACGTCGCCCCGCACCCGATCTTCGGTCGGTCCGGCGACGACCTGACCGTGGCCGTCCCCATCACCTTCCCCGAGGCCGCGCTCGGCGCCGACATCGAGGTCCCCACCCTCGAGGGCGACCCGGTGAAGATCCGCGTGCCGGCCGGCACCCGCTCGGGCAAGGTGTTCCGCGTCGCCGACCGAGGCGTCGAGCGCAAGGGCGGGCGGGGCTCGCTGCTCGTCACCATCGAGGTCGCCGTCCCGGCGAAGCTGTCCCGGGAGGAGCGCAAGGCCGTCGAGGCCCTGGCCGCCGTCACCAAGGAGTCGCCACGAGCCCACCTGGGCACCGGCACCTGACCCGGCGGATGCCCACCGCCGTCGCCGCGGGGTGAGAGGATCGGACACGAGAGGAGCACCATGGCTGGAAGCGAGCGCAGCGAGGCACCCGGGCGTCGGGCCCGCGCCGTCTACGTCATCTCCGTGGCGGCCGAGCTGGCCGGGGTGCACCCGCAGACCCTGCGCATCTACGAGCGGAAGGGGCTGGTGGACCCGGCCCGCACGAGCGGTGGCAGCCGGCGCTACTCCGACGCCGACATCGACCACCTCCGTCGGATCTCCGAGCTGACCGACGAGGGGCTGAACCTGGCCGGCGTGAAGAAGGTCCTCGAGCTGGAGGCCGAGCTCGCCGAGCTCCGGGCCGAGCTGGCCGAGGCCCGCCGGGCCGTCGGGGAGGCGGTCGAGTCGACCCACCGCCAGTACCGCCGCGACCTCGTGCCCCTCCGCCAGGAGGTCACCGTGTTCGGGCGGATCGACCTGCCCGAGCGCTGACGGCGCCCGCCCCGGGCCCCGGCTAGCGGGGCCCGGCCACGGCGAGGCGGGCCTCGGCCTCGCCGGCTGCGGCCGACCCGGGCACCGCGACGGCGCGTGCCCGCTCGAGGACCTCGACGTCGGCGTCGTGGACGGCGGCGAAGCGGAGGAGCTGCTCGGCGGTGCCGGCTGCGAGCAGCCGGCGTCGCAGCACGACGTCGACGTGGTGCCCGAGGTCCACGAGGTACGGGCTCTCCGTGCCGGGCAGCAGCCGGCCCCGGTAGCAGCGGGTCGCCGTCTCCAGGTCGCCGACGGCGGCGGCCTCCAGGACGGTGGTCACGTCGAGGGCGACGTCGCCGACCAGGCGGTACGGGCGCGACGCGATGCCCCCCGACAGGAGGCTCCGCAGGTGGGAGATCTCCGCCTTCACCGTCGAGGACGACACCCGACGGTCGCCCCACACGAGGGCCTGGAGCTCGTCGCGGTCGGCGCCACCCCGGTGGGCGAGCACGGTCAGCACCTCGAGGTGGCGCATCGTGAGCGGGAGCCGGTCGCCGGCGTCGCGCACCACGGGCGGTCCGAGGACCCGCAGCTCCAGCCCGGGCCCGGCCAGCGACGCGAGGCCGACCTCGATCAGGCGGGCCATCGCCGTCACCGTGGTCATGGCCAGCGGGCTGGCCTTGCGCCAGTGCGCGGACAGGTCGAGCACGCCCGCCATCCGGCCGGCGCCGTCGCGGATCGGGGCGGAGTAGCAGACCCAGTCGCGCACGCCGTCGCACCAGTGCTCCGAGGCGAACACCGTGGCGGCGTGGCCGGTCCGCGCGGTCAACCCGGGGGCGTTCGTCCCCGCCGCGCCCTCGGCCCAGTCGGAGCCGACCACGAAGGATGCCCGCTCGGCCCGCCGACGCATCTCGGGCCCGGCGCTGGCCCACAGGATGCGGCCCTGCGGGTCGGTGATGGCGGTGGCGTAGTCCTCGCGCAGGGCGAGGGCGGCGAGCTCGTCGATGATGCCCCCGGCGGCCCGGCGCAGCGGCGAGTCCGCCCACCGGCCGGCGGGGTCGTCGAGCACCACCGGCGCCGTGGCCGCGGTCGGGACCCGCCCGTCGCAGAGCGCCCAGCTGCCCCGCACGGCCCCGGTGACGACGGCGTCGGACGCGCCGCCGCGGACGGCGTCGATCCGCCGTCGCCGACCGACCAGGTCCTCGGGGACCGCGCCGGCGTCGTGCCGGGGCGCGCCGCCCCCGTCGGTCGTGAGGTCGATCGGCGTGTCGGAGCTCGTGGCCATCGGTCCCCCAACCTTCTGCCAACCCCTGGAGGGCGACCATAGACGGAACGGACATCGGCACGAGGGGGAACTCGATGGAGATCACCGTCACGGTGAACGGCCGGTCGTACACCAGGGACGTGGAGCCGCGGATGCTGCTGGTCCACTTCCTGCGCGACGAGCTCGGCCTGACGGGCACGAACGTGGGCTGCGACACCTCGTCGTGCGGGGCCTGCACCGTCCACCTGGACGGCTCGGCGCTCAAGTCGTGCACGGCGCTCGCCGTGCAGGCCAGGGACCGGGAGGTCACCACCATCGAGGGGATGGCCGGCGCCGACGGCGCGCTCCACCCGATGCAGCAGGCCTTCTCGGACTGCCACGGCCTCCAGTGCGGCTACTGCACGCCGGGGATGGTGATGGCGGCGACGTCGTTCCTGGCCGACAACCCCACACCGACCGAGTCCGAGGTCCGCATCGGCCTCGAGGGCAACCTGTGTCGCTGCACCGGCTACCACAACATCGTGCGATCGGTGCTGACGTGCGCCGGCGGGGAGGTGCCGGCATGACCGCCACCGAGCAGCGTCCGACGACCAACGTCGGCCAGCCGATGCGACGTCGGGAGGACCCCGAGCTGCTGACGGGCGAGGCCCGCTTCGTCGACGACATCCAGGTCGCCGGCCAGCTGTGGATGGGCATGGTGCGATCCACCACCGCCCACGCCCGCATCACCGGGATCGACACCTCCGAGGCCGAGGCGATGCCCGGCGTCGACCGGGTGCTGACCGGCCCGCAGCTCCAGGAGATGGGCCTCTGGGTCGGACCGCTGCCCTGCGCGTGGCCGGTGACCGAGGACATGGCGAACCCCCCGCACCTCCCGGTCGCGGTCGACGAGGTCCACCACCTCGGCGAGATCGTCGCCGTGGTCCTGGCCGAGACCCGCTACCAGGCCGCCGACGCCGCCGCGATGGTGGTCGTCGACGTCGAGGAGCTGCCCGTCGTCGCCTCGGTCGAGGCGGCGATGCGCGACGAGGCCACGGCCCACTCCGAGCTGTCGACCAACAAGGCGTACCACTGGCCCCTCGTCCCCGACCCGGACGCGCTCGAGGCCGCGTTCGCCGCGGCCACCCACACCGTGACGGCCGAGTTCGTCCAGCAGCGCCTCATCCCCGCACCGATGGAGCCCCGCGGGGTGCTGGCCGTGCCCGCCCCCCACGGCGGCGACGTGACGCTCTACTCGGCCACGCAGGTCCCCCACATCCTCAAGATCATGGCCGCGGCGACCACCGGCATCCCCGAGAGCCGGATCAGGGTCATCGCCCCCGCCGTCGGCGGCGGGTTCGGGGCCAAGCTCAACGTGAACCCCGACGAGATCCTCGCCCTCGCGCTCGCCCACCGGCTCGGGCGTCCGGTGCGCTGGACCGAGACCCGATCGGAGGCGGCCGGCTCGACCCACCAGGGCCGGGGCCAGCGCCAGCGCATCGAGCTCGCCGCGGACGCCGACGGCAAGGTCACCGGCTGCCGGGTCCACATCGATGCCGACATGGGCGCCTACCACATGCTCATCACGCCCGGTGTCCCGCTGCTCGGCAGCTTCCTCTACACCGGCGTGTACGACATCGGGGCCTTCGGCTTCACCTGCGACGGCTGGTTCACCAACCTGACCCCGACCGACGCCTACCGCGGCGCCGGCCGGCCCGAGGCGTCCTTCGCCATCGAGCGGGCCATGGACATCCTCGCCCGCGAGGTCGGCGTGACCCCCGAGGAGATCCGGGCCCGCAACTACATCGCCGGCGGCGAGCTGTTCGAGGACCGCGCCGTGGCCTCCACGCTGGTCTTCGACTCCGGCCACTACCGCCCGGCCCACGACCGGGCCCTCGAGCTGGCCGGCATCGACGAGCTCCGGGCCGAGCAGGCCCGGCGGCGCGAGGCCGGCGAGACGGTCCAGCTGGGCATCGGCATGTGCACCTACGTCGAGATCTGCGGCCTGGCGCCGTCGCGGGCCCTGGGCGGGCTCGGGTTCGGCTCGGGCGGCTGGGAGCACGCCACCGTCCGGCTCCTGCCGACGGGCAAGGTCGAGGTGGTGTCCGGCTCCACGCCCCACGGCCAGGGCCACGAGACCTCGTGGTCCCAGATCGTGGCCGACAAGCTCGGCATCCCGCCCGAGGACGTCACGGTGCTCCACTCCGACACCGCCATCTCCCCGCTCGGCCTCGACACCTACGGGTCGCGGTCGCTCGCCGTGGGCGGCGTGGCCATCGCCATGGCCTGCGACAAGGTCATCGCCAAGGCGAAGGCCATCGTCGCCCACCAGCTCGAGGCCGACCCCGACGACATCACCTTCGAGTCCGGGTCGTTCTCCGTGGCCGGCGTCCCGGCCAACCAGGTCGCCATCCAGGAGGTCGCCTTCGGGGCCTTCACCGCCCACGACCTGCCCGACGGGATGGAGCCGAACCTCCAGGAGCAGGTCAGCTTCGACCCGCCGAACTTCGCCTTCCCCTTCGGCACGCACGTGGCCGTGGTCGAGGTCGACGAGGAGACGGGCGAGACCCGGCTGGTCCGCTACGTCGCCGTCGACGACTGCGGCAACCAGGTCAACCCGATGATCGTCGAGGGCCAGGTCCACGGCGGGATCGTCCAGGGCGTGTCCCAGGCCCTGTGGGAGTGCGCGACCTACGACGACGACGGGACCCTGCTGAACCCGTCGTTCCTCGACTACCTCGTCCCGTCGGCCACCGAGGTGCCCAGCTTCGAGCTGGACCACACCGTCACCCCGTCGACGTCGAACCCCCTCGGGGTGAAGGGCGTGGGCGAGGCCGGGACCATCGGCTCGGCCGCCGCCGTGATCAACGCCCTGTGCGACGCGCTGTCGCCCTACGGCATCACCGACGTCGAGATGCCGGCCACGCCCCAGCGGGTCTGGCGGACCATCACCGCAGCCAAGGAGGGCCGGGCATGATCCCCGCACCGTTCGACCTCGTCACCGCCGACACCGCCGAGGCCGCGGTCGCCGCCATCGCCGAGCACGGCGACGAGGCCAAGCTGCTCGCCGGCGGCCACAGCCTCATCCCGCTGCTGCGGTTCCGGTTCGCGGCCCCCGCCGTGCTGGTCGACATCGGTCGCCTCGAGGAGCTGTCCTACGTCCGCGACGGCGGCGACCACGTCGCCATCGGCGCGCTGACCTGCCACCACGACGTCCACCGCAGCGAGCTGCTCCGGGCCGAGGCACCGCTGCTGGCCCACGTGGCGGGCGAGGTCGGCGACCCCTCGGTCCGCAAGCGGGGCACGCTCGGCGGCTCCCTCGTCCACGGCGACCCGGCCTCGGACCTGCCCGCCGCCGTGCTCGCCCTCGGCGGCTCCGTGGTGGCCCGCGGGCCCGGCGGGGAGCGCACCATCGAGGCCAGCGACCTGTTCACCGGCTTCCTGGAGACCGCGGTCGCGCCCGACGAGCTGGTGACCGAGGTCCGGATCCCGAAGGGCTCGACGGGCTGGGGCTACGAGAAGTTCAACCGGCGGGCCCAGGACTGGGCCATCGTCGGCGCCGCGGTGAGCCTGAACGGGACGCCCCGCGTCGCGCTCGTCAACATGGACGCGACCCCGATCCGCCAGCCGGCGGTCGAGGCCGCCCTGGCCGACGGGGCCGCCGCCGCCGATGCCGCCGCCCTGGCCGCCGAGGGCACCAACCCGCCCGAGGACCTCAACGCCGACGCCGACTACCGCCGCCACCTGGCCACGGTGCTGGTGCGGCGGGCCATCGAGCAGGCCCGGGGAGGCGGGGCCTGAGCGCCTCCCGCCCGTCCCGAGAAACTTGAGTACATCGTTGTCAGGTTTTCTGATGGCGGTATACTGCCGCCATGGTGCTGGACCCGAAGACGTGGACGCTGAAGACGCAGGAGGCCTTCTCGGCCGCCGTCGAGCAGGCCACCACCCTGTCGAACCCCGAGGTGACCGCGGACCACCTGCTGTCGGCCCTGCTCCGACAGACCGACGGCGGCATCACCCTGCCGATCCTGGAGAAGGTCGGGCTCGACTCCCGCAGGATCCGCAACGCGGCCGACGAGGCCGTGGCCAAGCTCCCCAAGGCCTACGGGGGCTCCGAGCCCCGGTTGTCCCGCGAGCTCCAGACCGTCATGCGCGAGGCCGAGGCGGCCAAGGGCGAGCTCGGCGACGAGTACCTCTCCGTCGAGCACCTGCTGCTCGCCCTGACCGACCCGATCTCGGCCCGCGGTGGCACCCCGGTGTCGAAGGAGGCCCTGCTCGGCGCCCTGCGCGAGGTCCGGGGCAGCCACAAGGTCACCACCCAGAACCCCGAGGACACCTACCAGGCCCTGGAGCGCTACGGGCGGGACCTGACCGCCGCGGCCCGGGCCGGCAAGCTCGACCCGGTCATCGGGCGGGACGAGGAGATCCGCCGGGTCATCCAGGTGCTGGTCCGCCGCACCAAGAACAACC
>CAZCEZ010000128.1:0-8969 GCA_964497795.1 uncultured Acidimicrobiaceae bacterium
CGACTTCGACAGCTTCTTGCGGTCGGGGTCGACGACGAAGCCGGAGATGGCGGCGTGGCGGAACGGCAGGTCGTCGAAGAGCTCGTGGGCCTTGACGACGGTGGAGAACAGCCAGGTGCGGATGATGTCGTGGGCCTGGGGGCGCAGGTCCATCGGGTACACCCGCTCGAAGAGGTCGGGATCCTCCTCCCACTTCGACGCGATCTGGGGCGACATCGACGACGTGTTCCACGTGTCCATGACGTCGGGGTCGGCGGCGAAGCCGCCGGGCTGGTTCCGCTGGTCCTCGGTGTACCCGGGGGCCTCGACCGTGGTCGGGTCGACCGGCAGCATCTCCTCGCCGGCCACGATCGGCGACAGGTAGTCGACGAGGCCCTCGTCGTCGATCGGGTACCAGACCGGGAACGGGACGCCGAAGAAGCGCTGGCGCGTGATGTTCCAGTCGCCCTGGAGGCCCTTGGCCCAGTCCTCGAACCGGACCCGCATGTACTCGGGGTGGAACTCGAGGTCCCTGGCCCGCTCGATGATCTCCTCGGCGGAGGGGTAGCGGATGAACCACTGGTTGGAGGTGACGATCTCCAGCGGCTTCTTGCCGTTCTCCCAGAACTTGACGGGGTGGGTGATCGGTCGTGGCCCGCCGTCCATGTGGCCGCCGGCCTGGAGCTGCTCGACGATCTGCTTCTGGGCGGAGAAGACCGTCTTGCCGGCCAGCTCGGCGTAGGCCTCGTTGGCGGTGTCGGGGTCGACGGAGACCCAGACGTCGCCCTCGTGGGCCGGCTGCGCGGTCCAGGTCAGGTCGCGCTCGAAGCGGCCGTCGTGGCGGATGACGGGGCGGATGGGCAGGCCGAGCTCGCGCCACCAGATCACGTCGGTCGTGTCACCGAAGGTGCAGATCATGGCGATGCCCGTGCCCTTGTCGGGCTGGGCGAGCTCGTGGGCGCAGACCGGGACCTCGGCGCCGAAGAGCGGCGTCGTGACGGTGGTGCCGAACAGCGGCTGGTAGCGCTCGTCGTCGGGGTGGGCGACGAGGGCGACGCACGCGGGGAGCAGCTCGGGGCGCGTCGTGTCGATCCAGACCGGCTCGCCCGGTGCGGGCCCGTCGTCGGCCTGGGTGAAGGCGAGCTTGTGGTAGGCGCCGGGGACCTCCCGGTCCTCGAGCTCGGCCTGGGCGACGGCGGTGCGCATGTCGACGTCCCACAGCGTGGGCGCACCGGAGCGGTAGGCGACGCCCCGCTCGAGCAGGCGGAGGAAGCCCTTCTGGGAGATGCGGGTCGCGACCGGGCCGATCGTGGTGTACGTCTGGTCCCAGTCGACCGAGAGGCCGACGGTCGACCACAGCTCGAAGTACTCCTGCTCCATCTCCTCGACGACCTGCTCGCACAGCTCGACGAAGTTGGGGCGCGAGATGCGGACCGGGTCCTTGGGCAGCTTGCCCTTGGCGTCGGGCTGCGGCGGATCGAAGTCGGGGTCGTAGGGCAGCGACGGGTCGCAGAGCACGGCCTTGAGCAGCTGGACCCGCCGCTCGACGTTGAGGCCGTTGTCGTCCCAGCCCATCGGGTAGAAGACCTCGCGCCCGCGCATCCGCTGGTAGCGGGCGATCGTGTCGGTGTGGGTGTAGGAGCAGACGTGCCCCGGGTGGAGCGTCCCCGACACCGTCGGCGGCGGGGTGTCGATCGAGTACACCTCGTCGCGGGTCCTGGACCGGTCGAAGGCGTAGGTCCCCCGCTCGGTCCAGATCGCCCGCCACTTGGCCTCGAGCCCGTCGATGCTCGGCTTGTCGGGGATGCTCGTCACGGGCGCCGAGGGTACCGAGGCACCCCGTCCGGCCCAGAACGCGATCAGGTCGTCGGGCCGGGGTCCCGGGGGAGCAGGTCGGGGGGCATCGGACGCCCGAAGCGGTAGCCCTGGCCGTAGCGGAACCCGAGGTCGACCACGAGGCGGTGCTGCTCCTCGGTCTCGATCCCCTCGGCCAGCGGGACGGCGCCCACGTCGTCGCACAGCTCGACGAGCGTGCGGAGCATGCGCCGGTCGACCGGGTCGTGGACGGCGTCGGTCAGGAAGTCGCGATCCACCTTGACCATCCCGATGGGGAGGCGGCGCAGGGCGGCGAGGGTGGCGTACCCGGTCCCGAAGTCGTCCATGCCGATCCAGACCCCGAGGTCGACCAGCTCCTGGAGGGTGGCGGCGGCGAGGTCGAGGTCGTGGATGACGGCGGACTCGGTGATCTCGACCACGAGCCGACCGAGGGCAGCACCGGGGACCTCGGTCACGGTGGAGGTGATCCGCTCGACGAGCCCGTCCTCGGCCAGCTCGGCCGCCGACAGGTTGATCCCGACCATCTGGCGGGGGTGGACGGCCATCAGCCGGGCGGCCTGGGCGAGCACGGTGGCGCCCAGCAGGTGGATGGCGCCGCTGTCCTCGGCGGCGGGCACGAACTCGTCGGGTCCGACGGTGCCGAGCTCGTCGTCGTCCCAGCGGGCCAGGCACTCGAACCCGTGCCGGACCCCGGTGAGGAGGTCGACGATCGGCTGCACGTGGACGTGGATCCTGTCGCCGGCCAGGGCCTGGGGGAGCCGGTTCACGACGGCGGCGCGGCGCACGACGGTCGCCCGCAGCTCGGCGTCGAAGACCGTGAGGCGGTCGCGCCCGCGCTCCTTGGAGCGGTACATGGCGGTGTCGGCGTCGCGCAGGAGGAGGTCGGGCTCGGGGTCGCCGTCGAGGCTGGAGGCGACGCCGACGGATGCGGCGAGGGAGAAGCGGATCCCGTCGACCACGGTCGGCCGGGCCAGGCTGGCCCGGAGCGCGTCGCAGCGGGTGCCGAGGTCGGTCTCGTCGGCGAGGGACCGGAGCAGGACGACGAACTCGTCGCCGCCGAAGCGGGACACCAGGTCGCCCGGGCGGACGGCGGACGACAGACGGTCCGCCACGGCCTGGAGGAGGTGGTCGCCGACCCGGTGGCCGTGGGTGTCGTTCACCAGCTTGAACTGGTCGAGGTCGAGGAAGGCGAGGCCGAGCGAGGTGCCCTCGGCCGAGGCCCGGAGGCACGCGTCGGCCAGGAGCTCCTCGAGGGCGACGCGGTTGGCGAGGCCGGTCAGGACGTCGTGGCGGGCGTCGTGGACCAGGCGGGCCTCGAAGCGGCGCCGTGTCTCGACCGCGACGACGGCGTCGGCGGCGATGCGCAGCGTCTCCACCTCGATCGAGCCGAAGCGGCGGTGGCGGGCCACGGAGTCGAAGCCCACGAAGCCGACCAGCTCACCGAGGGACAGCATGGGGACCACGAGCAGGGACCGGATGCCCTGGGGTTCGAGCAGCTCCCGCTCGGCGCGACGGTCCTCGGGCAGGGACGCGACGTCGGCGATCTGGATGTGCTCGCCCCGCCGGAACGGACCGAGCCACGCGTGGATCTCCTCGAGCGGGATGCCCACGAGGTTGTCGATCTCGGGGGTGATGCCCGGCGCGCACCACTCGTGGGTGTTCGTGATGGTGCCTGCGCCGTCGTCGTCGACCCGGAACACGTAGACCCGGTCCACGGCGAGCAGGTCCCCGATCTCGGCCAGGGCGGCGTCGATCGCGTCGTCGGCGGCCTCCGCAGTGGTGTGCAGCAGGCGACCGACCGAGCTCCGGACCACGGCGCCGAGCGCGAAGGGCGCATCGTCGCCGTCCTCGGGGTGGTCGTCGAGGCCGCGTCCCGGTGGCGGGGCGGGGTGGAGGGGGGAACCCACGTCTTCATCGTGGCCGCCGAGGCGGTTCGCTCCGCTGTCGGAGCGGCCGCGCTCACCCATGCCGGGATCCCGTCGGGACCGGGCGGCCGCCGTCGACGGCGAGCGCGCCGAGGGGGACGGGCCGGCCGAGGAGCCAGCCCTGGGCCAGCCCGCAGCCGAGCTCCCTGAGGGCGTCGAGCTGGCCGGTGGTCTCGACACCCTCGGCGACCACGACGAGGTCGAGGTCGCGGGCCAGCCCGATCGAGGCCCGGACGATGGCGGCGTCGGGACCGCCGGCGTCGACGCCGGCCACGAAGCGGCGGTCCACCTTCAGGACCGAGAACGGCACGGTCCGCAGCGTGGCGAGGCTCGCCCAGCCGGTGCCGAAGTCGTCCAGGGCGACCTCGACGCCCATGTCGCGCAGCGCGGTCACGGTGCGGGCCGCCTCGCTCCGGTCGTCGAGGAGCGCGTGCTCCGTGCACTCCACGACCAGCGACGACGGGTCGACGCCGTGGGCGTCGCAGCCCCGGGCGAGCAGGGTGGCCAGGGCTCCGGACTGCAGCGTGGGCGCCATCACGTTCACGGCCACCGCGCCGTGCCGGTCGGCGCCGTGGTCGGCGAGGTCGCGGAGCACGGCCTGGAGGACCCACGTGTCGAGCTCGAGGCACCGACGGGTGCGCACCGCCGCGGCGAGGAAGGCCTCGGGCTCCCGAGTGGTGCCGTCGGGCGCCCGCCACCGCAGCAGCGCCTCCGCCCCACGGACGGCGCCGGTCGTGAGGTCGACGACGGGCTGGTAGCGGAGGTGGAACCCGTCGCGGACCAGGGCGTCGGCGAGCGCGTCCTCGTCCTCGATGCGCCGCCGGCGACGGCGTCGGACCTCGTCGTCGTGGTGCACGACGCGCCGGCCGCCCGATCCCTTGGCCAGGTACATGGCCTCGTCGGCGTCGATCACGACCTGCTCGGCGTCGACGGCGGGGCCGTGGGCGACCCCGATGCTCGCCCCGACCTCCACCACGGTGCTGCCGACGTCCACCTCCCGGACGACCTCGGCGAGCACCGCCTCGCCCCACGCCCGCCGCTCGGCCTCGTCCCGGTGGCCGGGGAGGACCACGACCAGCTCGTCGCCGCCGACCCGGGCCGGCACCTCGGGGCTCAGCGCCCGGAGCCGCTCGGCCAGCGTGCGGAGGACCACGTCCGCGCCCCGGTGCCCGACGTGGTCGTTCAGCGCCTTGAACCGGTCGAGGTCGACGAAGGCCACCGTGATCGGCGTGGCCGGGTCGAGCCGGGCGAGCCGCTCGGCCAGGCCGCGGCGGTTGACCACGCCGGTCAGCTCGTCGTGCGTGGCCAGGTGGCGGAGGCGGGCCTCGGCGAGGACGTGGTCGGTCACGTCGGTCACCAGCGACAGGATGGCGTCGGGCCGGCCCGCCTCGTCGCGCAGGAGCACCACCTCGGCCGAGACGTGCACGAGGCGACCGTCGGTCCGGCGCAGGCGCCGCCGGACCCGCAGCGGGCCGTCCTCGGCGCCCGAGCGCAGCCGTGACAGGTTGGATGCCGAGCCGGCGTTGTCGTCGGGGTGGTTGAAGCGGGTGACCGGTCGGCCGACCACGTCTTCGCGTCGGGCCCGCACCAGCTCGCAGAACGCGTCGTTCACCTCGCGGTAGCGGCCCTCCAGGTCGAACACGCAGATGCCGAGCGGCGACTTCTCGAACGCAGCCCGGTGGACGGCCTCGACGGTCCCCTCGGGCAGGGCGCGCGGCGCCTCGGGGTGGGTCGGGGCACGGCGTCCCGACCCGGCGTCCGACGGGCCGGACGGCAGCCTCGGTTCGGCGGCGGTCACAGGAGCACGAGGAGAGCAGACCCGATCCCGTCGTGCGCCACCGGACGGCGCCAACCACCCGTCCGGGGGGTGGTCGTCCACCACCCGGTCGGCCGGGGGTGCGTGGCCCGGGGGCCGCGAGGGGCGACGGTGCGAACCCACCTCGGCGACGGCCCGGCCCGTCGCTACCCTCGCCGACGTGCTGCACCTGTTCGACACCGCCCGGGGCGCCGTCGTCCCGCTGGACCCCGCCGTCCCCGGGAAGGTCTCGATCTACGCGTGCGGCCCGACCGTCTACGGGCCGCCCCACCTGGGGCACGGCCGCAACCAGGTCTCCTACGACCTCCTGCGCCGCTACCTCGCCTGGTCCGGCCTGGACGTCACCTTCGTGTCGAACATCACCGACATCGACGACAAGATCATCCAGCGGGCCGAGCGCGAGGACCGTCCCTGGCAGGACATCACGGCCAGGTGCGAGCAGATCTGGTTCGACGGCATGGACCGACTCGGCATCCTGCGCCCCGACCACACGCCCCACGCGACCGAGTACGTGGAGCAGATGGTCGGGCTCATCGAGCGGCTCCGGGCCGACGACGTCGCCTACGACACCTCCGACGGCGTGTACCTCGACGTGTCGAGGGTCGACGGGTACGGCCTGCTCGCGCACGGGTCCCTCGAGGACCTGCGCGCCGGCGCCCGCGTCGAGGCCAACGCCGAGAAGCGCTCGCCGCTCGACTTCGCCCTGTGGAAGCGGGCCAAGCCGGGCGAGCCGTCCTGGCCCGCGCCCTTCGGCGACGGCCGCCCCGGCTGGCACACCGAGTGCGTCGTGATGAGCCTCGACCTGCTCGGCGAGGGCTTCGACATCCACGCCGGCGGCGGCGACCTCCAGTTCCCGCACCACGAGAACGAGCGGGCCCAGGCCGTGGCCGAGGGCAAGGACTTCGCCCGGATCTGGTTCCACCACGGGATGGTGGAGATCGACGGCGAGAAGATGTCCAAGTCGCTGGGCAACGTCCGGAACCTGCTCGACCTCATGGACGCCTACGACCCCCGGGCGTTCCGCCTCCTGGTCCTGCGGGCGCACTACCGGCGGGCCATCGACATCGGTGACGACGCCCTGCGCGACGCGGAGGCGGCGGTCGGGCGCCTCGACTCCCTCGCCCGCCGCTTCGGCGACCGGGTCGCCGGGGTCGAGGCGGACCCCGAGGTGCTGGGACGGTTCCGGGCGGCCATGGACGACGACCTCGACACCCCCGGTGCGGTCGCGACGCTCTTCGAGGCCGTGCGCCGGGCCAACGCCGACGACGATCTCGCCGCCGCGGTCGCCGCACTCGAGATCGCCGACGTGCTCGGCTTCGCGCTGCGCGCCGGTGGCGACGAGGTCCCGGCCGAGGTCCTCGCCCGGGCCACGGCGCGCGACGAGGCCCGCGCTGCCCGCGACTGGGCGACCGCCGACGCGATCCGCGACGAGCTCGTGGCCGCGGGCTGGGTCGTCGAGGACACCGCCGAGGGCACGGTCGTCCGACCGGGCTGAGCCCGGGCGCGGCAGCGCCCCGCCGGAGCGGGGCGCTGGTGGTCCGGGTCCCGGCGGTGCGCCGGGTCCGGGTCAGAGCCCGAGGGTCCCGACGCCGGCCTCGACCGCGTCGGCCACGGGCTCGACGACGGGGGCCAGCGGCTCGAGCGCGCCGCCCACGGAGACGGCGTCGTCCTGCTCGTCGTCGGCATCGGGATCGCCGAGGGAGATCGGCCCGACCGTCACGCCGGGGTCCTCGTCGAGGTCGACCACGATCGGGGTGTCGGCGACCTCGAGCTCGACCTGGAGCTCGGGGGTGAGCGCCTCGGGAAGGGCCGGGGCCGGGCCGCCCGGGGCCTCCGGCGACTCGTCGGCGATGGTCGTCGGGCCACCGGGCGCGGGCACCGTCGTGGTGCCCCCACCGTCGGTCGTGGTCTCCGGCGAGGCGGTGACGGTGTCGAACATCGCGTCCACGGCCCGGCCGGCCGGACCGGCCGTGGCCCGGGGGGAGGTGGTGAGGGGCACGGCCAGCTCGGACATGTCGAAGGGCCGGGGCGTGGCGATCCGGTCGACGAGCGGGCTGATCGGCGTGGCGGCCAGGCGGGCCTCGTCGCCGTCGTCGGCGCCCAACCCGAACAGCGCGGCGCCGAGCACGCCGACGGCGGCGGCGACGGCGCTCACCCCGGCCAGCACCTTCTCGGTGCGCGGGGACAGCCCGGTCGTCCCGGCGGTCGCGGTGGGTGCGGTGCCGAGCGCGGCGGTCCAGGCGACGGCGGCCCGGGACCGTGCCTCGGCCGGCACGGGGACGACCAGGGTCGGGAGCGCGGCGGTGGCGTCGCGCAGGGCGGCGACCCGGGCGGTGCAGTCCTCGCACAGGTCGAGGTGGCGGGCGAGGCGGTCGGCGTCCTCGGCGGGGAGGGTCCCGGTCACGTGGGCGCCCAGCCGGGTCAGGGCCCGGCTGCAGGAGGCCGCGGCCGGGGCGACGGCCAGGCTCGTGCGGACGTGCTGCTCGAGCAGGCCGCGCTCGGCCCGGCGGGCCAGGGTCACGGTCGCCTCGGGGTCCAGGTGCACGAGCGGCGCGGCGAGGCCGGGGGCGACGCCCTCGACCTCGGTGAGCCACAGCACGGCGCGCCAGCGCTCGGGGAGGGACTGGAAGGCGGCCAGGAGGACGGCGGGTCGGCCGTGGGGGTCCTCGGCCGCCGGGTCGACGACCACGGGCTCGGTCCGGGTCCGGACCCGGTCGACGGCGGCGTCGCGCGTCGCCCTCAGGAGGTGGTCGCGGAAGGGGGCGCCGGCGTCGAGCCGCCCGGTGCGCAGCCCGGTGGTGGCCGTCGCCAGACCGTCGGCCAGGGCGCGGGCGGCGTCGTCGACGTCGCCGGCCACGGCGAGGGCGAGGCCCCAGGCCGCCTGGCCGTGGCGGCGCCACAGCTCGTCCAGCGCCGCTCGGTCACCCGTGGACGCCGCAGCGACCAGGGCCCGCTCGCCGTGGTCCCCGCCGTCGTATGCCTGCTCGTCGTGCTCGGTCGCCATGTGCCGTGCCCCCTGGCGGATCGTCGTGTCCCGGGTCGATCGCTCGGCCCGGCGTCTCGGTCCGGTCCTTCGACGGCACCCCCGCGACCTCCTGCCTCGAGGTCACGAACCGTCACCGAACCGCCACGTTGCGGTGTCGGTGCCGGGGGAACGCCCGCCCGGGTGGCTCCTGACGGTTACCCGTAGGTAACTTGGTCGGGTTCCGGCGACCGCGCCCGTCGTGGCGCCGAGCCCACCCGCCGACCCACCCCCAGGAGGCACGCCACGATGGCCGACTTCAACCTCTCCCTCAACGAGGACCAGATCCAGCTCCGGGACTGGATCCACGAGTTCGCCAAGGACGTCGTGCGTCCCGCCGGCCAGGAGTGGGACGACCGCGAGGAGTTCCCGTGGCCCATCGTGCAGGAGG
>CAZCEZ010000129.1:0-8387 GCA_964497795.1 uncultured Acidimicrobiaceae bacterium
CCGACGCGGTGAAGGTCGGCATCGGGCCGGGCTCCATCTGCACCACCCGGGTCGTGGCCGGCGTCGGCGTGCCCCAGATCACCGCCGTGCTCGACTGCGCCGAGGCCGCCGACGAGCTCGGCGTGCCCGTCATCGCCGACGGCGGCATCCAGCAGACCGGCGACATCGCCAAGGCGCTCGCCGCGGGCGCATCCACCGTGATGCTCGGCTCGCTGCTCGCCGGCACCGACGAGGCGCCGGGCGAGGTCATCGTCCACCAGGGCGAGCGGTACAAGGAGTACCGGGGCATGGGCTCGATGGGCGCCATGGGCGACCGGTCCTCGGCGGGGCGACCCGAGGAGAAGGCCCGCTCGTTCTCCAAGGACCGCTACTTCCAGGGCCACGTCGACGAGGTCGAGAAGCTGGTGCCCGAGGGCATCGAGGGCCGGGTCGCCTACAAGGGCCCCGTCGCCCCGCTGCTCCACCAGTTCGCCGGCGGCCTCAAGGCGGCCATGGGCTACTGCGGGACGCCGACCATCGACGACCTGCGGACCCGGGCCCGCTTCGTGCGGATCACCTCCGCCGCCCTGCGCGAGTCGCACCCCCACGACATCACGATCACCAAGGAAGCCCCGAACTACCGGACCTCGTGAGCTACGGGCGCCCCGGTCGCGGCACACCGCGCACCCGGAGGGCGCTCGGGGCCTGACGCCGGCCCGACGGGGGCGTACCCTCGGGGCAGCGGCGGCACAACGGCGTGCGGCCACGTCCAGGGGGAAGACATGACGAGCACCGCGCACTCGCGCCAGCTGCCCAAGCCCGCCCGGCACCTGTCGGGCCACGCGACGATCCCGGCACCGCCCCGCCGCGGCAGCCGCCTCACGCGCCGGCTGACCCCTCGGCGCACGCCGGGCCGCCACACCCGCTGACGTCGGGCGCCGTCGGGGTCAGGCCAGGTCGACCTCGGCCCGGGCCCGACCGGCGGCCTTGGCCCGGTACAGCGCGGCGTCGGCCCGGGCGAGGAGGTCCTCGACCCCACCGGGCCGGCACGTCGCCACACCCACGCTCGCGGTGATCCGCAGCGGCCCGACGGCCGTCTCGACGGGTCGGGCTGCGACCGCGTCGGCGAGCCGCTGGCCGACGCCGGCCACGGCCCGGGGGCTGCTCGGCACCGCGCACCACCCGGCGAACTCGTCGCCGCCGATGCGCACGACCAGGTCCCCGTCGCGCACGACCTCCGCCAGCCGTGCCGCGACCTCGACCAGGACCTCGTCGCCCACGGCGTGGCCGTGCACGTCGTTGACCGCCTTGAAGTGGTCGAGGTCGACGAACAGGGCCAGTGCGGCACCGCCCCGGACCCGGGCCGCAGCGATCCGCTCGTCCAGCACGCTGCGGTTCGGCAGGCCGGTGAGGGAGTCGTGGCGGGCGAGGCGCGACAGCTCGTCCTGCTGGCGGCGGGCCTCCTGCTCGGCCCGCTGGAGGTCGTCGACGTCCTCGATGGCGCCGACGAAGCCGGCGACCCGCCCGACGTCGTCGACGAGCAGCGACATCCGGGACGTGACCCAGCGGGCCGACCCGTCGAGGTGCACGACCCGGTACCGCGCCTGGTAGGCGCCGCGCTCGGGCGAGCGGCCGGCGGCCTCGAGGACCACGTGGAGGTCGTCGGGGTGGACGATCTGCAGCATGGGCAGGTCGGGCACGTCGGTCGGGTCGGCGTAGCCGGTGAGGCGGGTGAAGGCGGCGTTGACGTAGGTGATCTCCCCCGACGCCGAGGCCTCGTAGATGGCGACCGGCACGAGCTCGGCGAGGGTCCGGAACCGCCGCTCGGACGCCTCCACCGCCTCCCGGGTCCGGGCCCGCCGGTCGTGGTCCTCGATCGAGACGTCGACGGCCACCGCGGGGTCGTCGACGACGGGGTGCGCCGAGCACCGCAGCCACGTCACCCGTCCACCGGGCGCCACGAGGCCCACCACGGCGGTGACCTCGCGGCCCGTGGTCGCGCAGCGGGCCGCGGGGTGCTCGTCGTCGCGGACTCGGCGGCCGTCCTCGTCGAGCAGGTGCCAGCCCTCGGGCACGACCGGCTGGCCGACGAGGTGCTCGTCGGCGGTGCCGAGCAGGGCGCCGAGCTTGTGGGCGAGCACGATCCGCCCGTCGTGCCCGACGGTCAGCGTCGCGGGCCGCACCGCGAGCTCCACCGACCGGTACAGCCGCCGGATCTCCCCCTCGGTGTCGTCCCGCCGCGCCGCCACGGTCCGGACGGTACCGAGGGCACCGGACCCGACGACGAGCCGAGCGCGCGGTGGTTCAGCGTGCGTGGTCGGTGATCCGGGTCAGGAGGTCCACGAGCATCGCCGCCGTGGCCCCCCACACCGTGTCGCCCTCGAGCTCGAAGAAGTGGATGGGCCGCTCGACCAGTCCCGACCGGGGGGTCCCGGGCAGCGCCGGGATCCCCCAGCGCTCCTGGTGGTAGACGCCCTCGGCGAGCAGCTCGGCGAGGGGCACGTGCAGGACCGCGTCGACCTCGTCGGGGTTGGCGGTCAGGTCCGGCCGTCCGTCGAGGAGCCCGACGTGGGGGACGATGAAGCTGCGCGAGGTCACGGTGGCCAGGTGGTCGAGCTCGCCGATCCGGCGCACCGGCTCGGTCAGGTCGACCTCCTCGCGCGCCTCGCGCAGCGCGGTGTCCCACAGCGTGGCGTCGCCCTCCTCCTGCCGACCGCCGGGGAAGGAGACCTCGCCGGTGTGGGAGCGCATGTGCCACGCCCGACGGGTGAGGACCACGTGCACCTCGCCGCCCTCCTCGTAGAGGGGGGCGAGCACGCCCGACGCCCGGGTCGACACGGCCTCGAGCGGCGACCGCTTCGGCGGCGGGCCCGCGGCCAGGGCGCGCACGACCGCGTCCACGTCGGGCCGGCGGGCGAGCGCGCCGAGGTCGGCCCACGGGGCCCGGTCGCCGACCCGGGTGCCCGGCGGACGGGGGATGCGCTGGGGCCCGCCCCGCGGCGGGCGGGCGACGGGGCCGGGGTCCCCGGCGTCAGCCACCGTCGAGGATGTCGCCGACCGTCTCTCCGGCGGCGGCGCCGTCGGCCTCGCCGGCCGCGGTGGCAGCCAGCTCCTCGAGGATCGTGCGCATGCCGCCCATCTTGAGCTGCTTGAGCAGGTCGCCGGGCGAGGTCTCGCCCTTCTCCCACTCCATCCAGTGGTCGAGCAGCTTCTGGGGGTCCGGGGGCGGGATGTCCATACGGGGACGAGGCTACCCAGACGACCCCCCGGATCGACGAGCCCCGAACCGGACCCGGGAGCCGACGGGCTACGCTCGGGCGACGCCGGACGGCACCTTCGACCGAGGGGAACAGTGCGCACCGCCGAACAGAGCCCTCCATTCGACGTGGTCGCGGTCGCCTCCTCCGCCGGCGGCGTCGCTGCGCTGTCCGAGGTCCTGGCCGAGCTCCCCCGCTCCTTCCCGACACCGATCGTCGTGGTCCAGCACCTCGACCCCAACCACCGGTCGATGCTGGCCGAGATCATGGACCGGCGCAGCCGCATGCACGCCGTCCAGGCCCAGGAGGGCACGCGCATCGAGCCCGGCACGGTGTACCTGGCACCGCCCGGCAAGCACCTGCTCGTCGGCCTCGACGGCCGGCTGTCGCTCGCCGCGTCCGAGCGGGTCCACTTCGCCCGACCCTCGGCCGACGTGCTGTTCGAGTCCGTGGCCCGGGCCTACGGCGAGCGCGCCGTGGGCGTCGTGCTGACCGGCAGCGGCAGCGACGGCGCGGACGGCGTGCGGGCCATCAAGGCCGCCGGCGGCACGGTGGTGGTCCAGGACCCCGAGTCCGCCCAGTTCCCGAGCATGCCGGAGGCGGCCATCGCCACCGGGTGCGCCGACCTCGTCGTCCCCCTGTCGGGCATCGCGCCGCGCCTGATCGGGCTCCTCGACCCGCACCCCGCCGATGGCTGACGACGCCGAGTTCCTCGCCCTGCTCCACTACCTCCGGGACGACCGGGGGTTCGACTTCACGGGCTACAAGCGCAACACCCTGTCCCGGCGCATCGACAAGCGCATGGGCGACGTCGGGGTCAGCGGGTACGCCGAGTACATCGACCACCTCCAGGTCCACCCCGACGAGTTCCCCGAGCTGTTCAACACGATCCTGATCAACGTGACCAGCTTCTTCCGCGACGACGAGGCCTGGGCCCACCTCGGCGACGTCGTGCTCCCCCGGATCCTCAGCGCCCGGTCCGCGGACGAGCCCGTGCGGGTGTGGAGCGCCGGCTGCGCGTCCGGCGAGGAGGCCTACTCGCTGGCCATCCTGCTGGCCGACCAGCTCGGCACCGAGGCCTTCGTGCACCGGGTGAAGATCTACGCGACCGACGTCGACGAGGACGCCCTGCTGACGGCCCGGAACGGCGTGTACGACCGCAAGGCCCTCGAGCACGTCGACGAGGCCCGGGTCGACCAGTACTTCGAGCCCATCGGCTCCCAGTGCCGGTTCCGCACCGACCTGCGACGCAACCTCATCTTCGGACGCCACGACATCACCCGCGACGCGCCGATCTCCCACCTCGACCTCCTCGTGTGCCGCAACACGCTGATGTACTTCAACGCCGAGGCCCAGACCCGGGTGCTGCCCCGGTTCCACTACGCGCTCCGCCCGGACGGCGCGCTGTTCCTGGGCCGGGCCGAGATGCTGCTCACCCACGCCGACCTGTTCCGCCCGTCGGACATGAGCCACCGGATCTTCGAGCGGGTGGGGGGCCGTGAGGTCCGCCTGCCGGACCTCGTGTCGCCGCCGGTCCGCAGCGCCACCCCACCCCCCGACCAGAGCGGCGAGCGGCGCCTGCGCGACGTCGCCTTCGACGCCGGCCACGTCGCCGAGCTCGTCATCGACCTCGACTCCCGCGTCCGCTCGGTGAACTCGCTGGCCCGGGCCGGCTTCGGCATCGTGCAGGACGACGTCGGCAAGCCCCTCCACGAGCTCGAGGTGTCGTACCGGCCCATCGAGCTGCGGTCCCGCATCGAGCAGGCCTTCACCGAGCACCGTCCGATCCAGGTGCGCAACGTGGAGCGCACCTTCCCCCAGGGCGACCCGCAGTTCCTCGACGTCGTCCTGTCCCCCCTCGACGGCCCCGACGGGTCCCCGATCGGGATGAGCGTCAAGTTCATCGACGTGACCCGCTTCATCCTCCTCCAGATGGACCTGAAGCGGTCCAACGAGGAACTCGAGACGGCCTACGAGGAGCTCCAGTCGACCAACGAGGAGCTCGAGACCACCAACGAGGAGCTCCAGTCGACCGTCGAGGAGCTCGAGACCACCAACGAGGAGCTCCAGTCGACCAACGAGGAGCTCGAGACCATGAACGAGGAGCTCCAGTCGACCAACGAGGAGCTCGAGACCATGAACGTCGAGCTCCGGGTCCGCACCGACGAGCTCGACCGCTCCAACCGGTTCCACGACTCGCTCCTCGCCGCCCTGACCGACACGGTGATCGCCGTCGACGACCACCGCCGGGTCGTGCTCTGGTCCCAGTCCGCCGCCGACCTGTGGGGCGTCGACGCCGACGAGGCCCGCGGCGTCCCCCTCGACCAGCTGGACTTCGGCCTGCCGGTGGAGGACCTGCGCGCCGACGTCGACCGCGTGCTCGCCGGCGAGGCCGCCGAGGAGGTGCGGGTCCTGGACGCCGTGAACCGCCGGGGCCGGTCCATCACCGTCGAGGTGGCCGTGCGGCCCGTGCACCCCGACCGCCCGCGCGCCGGCGTGGTCCTGGTCGCCTCCGTCGAGGCGGCGCCGGCCGGCTGATCCTCAGCCAGGGTGCCCGCTGGCGTCGCCCGACCGGAGGTGCCGGGCGTCCGCCCGGCCGTCGACGGAGGGCGGACCGACCTCGAAGCCCTGCACGGCATCGACGTCGAGGGACCACAGGACCTCGAGGACCTCGGCGCTCTCGACGCCCTCGGCGACCACGGTCGCGCCGAGGCCGTGGGCGAGGGCGACGATCGACCCGACGACGGCGCGGGCCGCCTCGTCCTCGACCAGGTCGGCGACGAAGGACTGGTCGATCTTCAGGCAGTCGACGTGCACCTCCCGGGCCATGGTGAGCGGGCCGTAGCCGACGCCGAAGTCGTCGATGGCCACCGTGCACCCGGTGGCCCGGATGTCGTCGAGGAAGCGGGCCGCGAGCCCGAGGTCGAGGGCGAGCATCGTCTCGGTGACCTCGATGCAGAGCCGGTCGGGTGGCACGCCGACCGACTCTGCGGTCCGGGCGATCAGCGTCGCCAGGCGGGAGTCCGTGACCTCGGACTGCGACACGTTGACGTGGACGCGCACGCCCTCGGGCAGACCGGACGCGAACGTCAGGGCCTGGTGGAGGACCCGGGCGGTGACGACGTGCATGGCGCCGGTGCGCTCGGCCACGGGGATGAACGCGTCGGGACCGACCAGATGGCTGCCCTGGCGCCAGCGGGCCAGCGCCTCGTAGCCCACGACCTCGCCGGCTCGACCGACGATCGGCTGGAAGAGCGTCTCGATGCCGGTGCCCGCGCCGAGTCCGCGCAGGGAGAGCTCCACGTTCGAGCCGGTGTCGGTCCAGGTGCGCTTCCAGACCGCGACCTGGTTCCGGCCGGCCGTCTTGGCCTGGTACATCGCCTCGTCCGCCCGGCCGAGGAGGGTGGCGGCGTCGAGACCGCGCCCCTCGTTCAGGGCGACCCCGATCGACGCCCCGAGCTGGAAGGCCCGACCCGGCAGCTGCACCGGCTCGGCGAGGGCGTCGAGCAGGACGGCGCACAGCGCCCGCACCTGGTCGACGCACTCGATGTTCGCAAGGCACGCGGCGAACTCGTCGCCGCCGAGGCGGGCGATGGTGTCCATGTGCGCGGCGAAGGCCTGCAGACGGTGCCCGACGGTGCGCAGCACCTGGTCGCCGACCCGGTGGCCGTAGGTGTCGTTGACCAGCTTGAAGCGGTCCAGGTCGAGGAAGACCACGGCGAACGACCGCTGGGGCGCGATGGCCAGGTGCCGTTCCACCACGGCGAGCAGCTGCCGCCGGTTGGGGAGGCCGGTCAGCGGGTCGGTCCGGGACTCGATGCGCTGCGGCCCGTGCTCGTCGCTGGTCCGCCGCTCGAAGCTCGCCGCCCACCGCTCACGGTCCCGGTCGAGCCACCGCCAGCGGAGCTGCACGGGCTGCGCCGGGCCCGGCACCCGCACGTGCACCGACAGCGCGCACTCGGCTCGGTCCTCGATCGTGCGGCGCACAGAGGGCCAGTGGAGGACGATGTCGTCGAGGCGGACGGCGTGGCCGGACTCGAGGTCCCGACGGACGAAGCCCACCAGCTCGAGGAAGGCGTCGTTCGCGTTGGTGACCGTCCAACCGGACCCGAGGGCGACCGGGATCGTCGGCGACGCGTCGAGCAGCTGCTGCAGGACCGCGGTCTCGTCCGCGTCGACGACGGAGGCGAGGGAGGTTCGCACGGTCGAGGGTCGGCGTGCGGCCACGCTGCGGTCTCCGGTGGGGCTGTGGTCCACGGGCGGGAGGACTCGGGGGATCGCGTCGACGGTACACCCGTCCAGCGGGGCGCCGCCTCGTCCCCCGGACGCGGCCGTGCCGGGCCCGGGGGCCCGGCACGTGCCGTCGTCTGGGGCCTGCCTCAGCAGGCGGGTGACGGGGGTGGGATCAGAAGCCCATGCCGCCCATGCCACCCATGCCGCCCATGTCACCGCCGCCCGGCATGGCCGGCTCCTCCTCGGGCTGGTCGGCCACGAGGCACTCGGTGGTCAGCACCATGGCGGCGATCGAGGCTGCGTTCTGCAGCGCGGCCCGGGTCACCTTGGCCGGGTCGATGACGCCGGCCTTGACCAGGTCCATGTACTCGCCGGTGGCGGCGTTGAACCCGTTGGAGCCGGTCTCGCGCTCCACGGCCTCGACGACCACGGCACCTTCCAGACCGGCGTTGATCGCGATCTGGCGCGCCGGGGCGGCGAGGGCGTTGAACACGGCGCGGGCGCCGGTCTGCTCGTCGCCGTCGAGGCCGTCGATGACGGACTGGACCGAGGCACGGGCCCGGAGCAGGGCGGTGCCGCCGCCGGCGACCACGCCTTCCTCGATGGCCGCACGGGTCGCGGACAGGGCGTCCTCGATCCGGTGCTTCTTCTCCTTGAGCTCCACCTCGGTGGCCGCGCCGACCCGGACGACGGCGACGCCGCCGGACAGCTTGGCGAGGCGCTCCTGGAGCTTCTCGCGGTCCCAGTCCGAGTCGGTGTCGTCGATCTCGCGCTTGATCTGCTCGATGCGACCGGCGACGTCGGCCTCGGAGCCACCGCCCTCGACGATGGTGGTGTCGTCCTTGGTGATGATCACCTTGCGGGCGGTGCCGAGCAGGTCGAGGGTGGTGTTCTCGAGCTTGAGGCCCACCTCCTCGG
>CAZCEZ010000130.1:0-7919 GCA_964497795.1 uncultured Acidimicrobiaceae bacterium
GTGCACGGCCTCGACCGGCCCGTCCGGCTCCGGTGGCCCCGTGAGCACGGCCTCGAGGGAGCGGGCGTCGGTGGTCGACCGCTCCACGGCCCCGAGCAGCGCGAGCGCGGCCCGGACCGAGTACACGAAGGCCTGGCGGACCCCGGTCCCGTCGGTGGCCACCGTCTCGATGACCACCTCGTCGTCGAGCCCGAGGTCGGCGTGGACGTCGGCCATCGGGCGGGCCTCGGGCGCATCCCGCTTGTTGGCCTGCACGACCAGCGACGGGCGCGGCGTGCGGGCCGAGAGCTGGGCGCGCACCTCGTCGAGCACCTCGCGGCTCGCGCCGATCCCCGCCGACGTGGTGTCCGCGACGAAGAGCACGGCGTCGGCGTCGGCCAGGATGCGCGCCCGACGGTCGGGGTCGTGGCCGGGCACGGTCACCACCTGGGCCCGGATCGGGCGGCCGTCGTAGCGGCCCCCCTCGTACTCCAGCCAGTCGAAGAGCGTGGTGCGACCCGCGGCGTCCTCGGCCGGCGTCTCCACCGGGCGGCCGAGCCGCTCGCCGAGCGAGCGCGCCGTCGTCGTCTTGCCGGCACCCGAGGGGCCGTGCACGACGATCCGGACGACGGGGCCCTCGCCCACATCGACCGCGCCACGGTCGCCCCAGGTCGTGGTCACGTCCGCAGGCTCTCGATCAGCCGACCGAGGGCCCGACGACGGCCGGTCGTGCGGCCGGGGGCCACGTCGGGTGCCGATGCCCGGTCGGGACCCGACGAGTCGACGGGGGAGAGGTGGGAGCGCTCCCGCCGCCGCCCACCGGCGTCGACGGGCGCCAGGCGGATCGGGTCGGCGGAACCCCGCTCGCCGAGCTCGGGGTGGAGGTCGCCGGGACCCTGGAGGACGCCGGCGCGCCGGAGCTCGCCGAGGGCGGCGTCGAGGCGGTGCCCGTCCCAGCCGAGCGTGGAGGCGAGGGCGTGGACCGAGTCCGGCTGGCACAGGCCGGCCAGGGCGGCCCACGCGTCCTCGCCCAGGTCGGGCCGACCGGCCGGCGCCCGGACCCGCAGGAGGTCCTCCTCCCACGCCGCGAGCTGGCGCCGGGCGCCGGCGTCGACGGCGACGTCGGCGAGGAGCTCGGCCACGGGGTAGCGGATGCGGGACCGCTGCGGGAGCGTCGGCGCCAGCTGGTGGGCGGGATGCAGGTGGAAGGTGCCACGGCGCAGCGGCAGCAGCGCCCGGACCACGTCGCGGACGTGGCGCCGGATCGCGTCGGCGGTCGCGTCGGCGCCGATGCCGAGCGCCGTCGGCGTCGCGGCGCCGAGGAGCTGGGCGTAGGTCACCTGCCCGCGCTCGAGGAAGACGTGACCGGCCACCACGGACTCGACCTCGATCGCCCCGGTCACGTCGTCCTCGGACGCGTGGCGGAGCACCTCCTCGAGCGGCTGCTGGGCCAGGAGGCCGCGCCGCATCACGGCTGCACCCTCCCGGCTCGTCCCCCGGCGCCCGCCCCCGGCGCCCGCTGCTCGGCACCCACCGTCACGCCGCCAGCTCGGCCCGACGCTTCTTGACGGCGTTGCGGACGATGGCCAGGTTCGACGACGACCGGTCGGCGGCCAGGTACAGGAACGAGCCCGTGCCGACCAGCGTGATGAGGTGGATCTGGTCGGTCAGGGTCATGACCATGTCCTCGAGCTCGGCGTGGAGCCCGATGGCGTGCATGATCTTCTGCTTCTGCTTGACCAGCTCGGAGTTGTAGGCGCTCGCCGCGGCGAGGTCGAAGTCGGGTCGCACGGAGTGGACGCCGAGCGTCATCCCCGACTCGATGTCGACGAACGCGGCGGCGATGAAGCCCGTGACGTCCTCGGCGATGGCCTCGATGATCTTGGTGACCTGCTCCTCGGTGAGCACGGCGTCCTCCTGTCGTGGTGCCCCGCAGGGCGTTCTTCGGGATGGGGTGTGATGGGTGTCGGTGTTCGTGCGGCCCCCGACGGGACCGGGTCGTGGTCGAGCGGTGCGCGGTCGCTCAGGCGGATCGTGCGGTGCCCCCGTCGATGGCGGCGACGGCCTCGCGCGCCCGGAGGTGCACCATGGCCAGGTTCACGGCGCTGTCGGTGAGGACGGTCAGGACCGCCCCGGCGCGGGTGGCGTAGACCACCACGTACCCGCTGCTGCTCCGCACCACGATCTCCTGCAGCGCGCCGGCACCGGCCAGGTCGGCCAGTCGCTCGCCGAGGGCGTGCGAGGAGGCGACGATCGCCGCCGTCCTCGCGTCGTCGTGGTCGGCGAGGACCGATGCGATCGGTCGGCCGTCGACCGAGGCGAGCAGCGCGCCCCGGACCCCCCGGGTGCTGCTCACCAGCGTGCGGAGTGGACGCTCCGCCCACACGGAGGTGTCCATGTCGTGTCTCCCTCTGCTCGGCCGCGCGGCGCGCGGCGCTCGGATGCCGCGGTCCTCAGACCGCGAGCTCGTCGTCTCGGTGGTCCTCCATGCGGTCGAGCACCTCGAGGAGGACCTCGACCAGGACGGTTCGGGCGCTGTCGACGTCGGTCACCTCGCAGGGCACCACCGTGGCCCCGTCGAGGCCGAGCGCCTCCGCGGTGGGCAGCGTCGTCGCCGACGCGGCCCGGTTGGCGGCGACGACCAGGGGGACGTCACCGGATGCGAGGTGGCGGCCGACGGCACCGGCCTCGGCCCAGGTCGAGGGGTCGGTGGCGTCGACCACCAGGACCACCCCGTCCCGACCCTCGCCGGCGATGTCCCACATGAAGGAGAACCGCTCCTGGCCCGGGACGCCGTGCAGGTGCAGGTGCACCTCCGCGACGTCGTCGCCGAGGGTGTACCGGCCGTACTCGGCGCCCACCGTGGTCGTCGCCTTGACCGAGGCCTCCGCCCCCGAGGTCGGCTGCTCGGTCCCGGCCACGGCCACGTCGGAGATCGCCGCGATCAGCGTCGTCTTCCCCGAGGCGAATGGCCCGGCGACGACGACCTTGAAGTCGTGGGTCTCTCGCACGCCGCAGCGCCTACAGCTGGAGGTCGTCCTCGAGGGCGGCCAGCTGGCGGCGCGCCATCGCGAGGTTCGCCTGCGAGCGGTTGAGGGCGAGGTAGAAGAACAGGCCCTGGCCCTTCGTCCCGCCCACCAGGCGGATCAGGTGGTACTGGCCGCCGAGGGTGATGAGGATGTCCTCGATGTCGTCGTCGAGGCCGAGCTGCTTCATGGTGTTGACCTTGGCCCGCACCACCTCGGTGTTGCCGGCGGCGGCGATCTCGAGGTCGATGATCGGGGCCCCGCCCTGGGACGCCAGCATCATCCCGCTGTCGAAGTCGACGAGGGCGACGCCGATCGCCCCCGTGATGTTCATCGCTTCCTTGAGCGTCTGGTCGAGCGTCGTCATGTCGTGCGTACCCCTCCGGTCGTGGATCCCCGCGCCGGTCTTCGGCGTGGGAGGAGACCCTCCTTCGGGCCGACGTCCGCACGTCTTGAGCAGGTTTCCGTGAGATCCCTTCCGTCCCCCTCCGGCATCGCCTCGTCCGTCCCGCCTCGTCCGGAACGCGGCGTCGCGGGACCACCCGGACGGACGATGATGTGCACGGCCCCGTTCGGGGAGGCCGCGGGTCGTCGGGTAACGTTCGTAACCCGTTCGCAACACGCCGTCCGCACGGATCGCGCCAGCCACGCCCGGAGCGGTGACGCCGAGGTCACCCGGTCGCGACGGGGTCGTTGGTACCGTCACGGCCCCGGCGAGCGGTCCGATCCGCCGCACCCTCCACCGAGAGCCCGATGATCAAGCTCGAGAACGTCACCAAGACGTACAAGGGCGACGTGCCCGCCCTGAAGAACGCGAACGTCGACATCGCCAAGGGCGAGTTCGTCTTCCTCGTCGGCGCGTCCGGGTCCGGGAAGTCGACCTTCCTCCGGCTCATCAACCGCGAGGAGCAGCCCGAGCAGGGCCGGATCTTCGTGGCCGGCAAGGACATCCTCGACCTGTCCTCCTGGAAGGTCCCGTACCTGCGGCGGAACATCGGCTCGGTCTTCCAGGACTTCAAGCTGCTCCAGGGCAAGACCGTCTACGAGAACGTCGCCTTCGCCCTCGAGGTCATCGGGCGCCCCAAGCACGTCATCAAGACCCAGGTGCCGGCGATCCTCGAGCTGGTCGGCCTGGCCAAGAAGACCGACAGCTTCCCCCACGAGCTGTCCGGCGGCGAGCAGCAGCGCGTGTCGGTCGCCCGGGCCTTCGTGAACCGGCCGCTGATCCTCCTGGCCGACGAGCCGACCGGCAACCTCGACCCGGCGACCTCGGTCGGCATCATGCGCCTCCTCGACCGCATCAACCGCACCGGCACCACCGTGCTGATGGCCACCCACGACCGCTCCATCGTCGACACCATGCGGCGGCGGGTCATCGAGCTCGACCGCGGCACCATCGTCCGCGACCAGCACCGCGGCGTCTACGAGTAGCGACCCAGGAGACGACCAAGCGTGGCGCTCAAGCTCGACTACATGGTCCGGGAGACCGGCACCAACCTCATCCGCAACCTGTCGCTGACGATCGCGTCGATCCTCACCGTCGCCGTGTCGCTGTCCCTGGTCGGCGGCTCGGTGCTCCTGCGCTACTCGGTGGACAACGCCACCCAGCAGTGGCAGGGCGGCATCGAGTTCATCGTGTTCATGCAGCCCGAGGCGTCCCAGGACCAGACCGACGCCGTCGAGCGCCAGCTGGAGGACTCCACGCAGGTGGAGCGGTTCACCTACTTCGACCAGGACGAGACCTTCGAGGAGTTCAAGGACCTGTTCCAGAACACCCCGCAGATCGTCGAGTCGGTCACCCCCGACATCCTCCCGCCGAGCTTCCGGGTCGTGCCGGTGGACAAGTCGGCCGAGACGATCGAGTCGCTGCGGTCGGTGTTCCAGGTCCAGCCCGGCGTCCGGGAGGTGGTGGCCGCCTTCGACTCCATCCGGACGATCCGGAACCTGTCCAACCTGATCGGCGTGGGCCTGCTCGTGGTGGCCGGGTTCCTGCTGCTCGCCGCCACCCTGCTGATCCTCAACTCGATCCGCATGGCGATGTTCGCCCGCCGGCGCGAGATCGAGGTGATGAAGCTGGTGGGCGCGTCGAACTGGTTCATCCGGATCCCGTTCATGCTCGAGGGCGTCATCCAGGGCCTCATCGGCTCCGGCTTCGCCATCGGCGTCGTGTTCGGGGTCCAGCGCATCTTCGACAACATCGCCGCCGACCAGCGCTTCTCGCTGTTCGCCGGCCTCGTCGTGGACTCCCAGCAGGTGACCACGACCAGCGTGTTCGTGGTCGCCACGGGCGTCCTGATCGGCGCGCTGGGCTCGGCCTTCGCCGTGTCCCGCTTCCTCGACGTGTAGTCGGAGCCGGCGTCGTCGCTGCGCTCCTCGCCGGCGGTGGGCTCAGCCGCCGGTGTCGACGATCATGATCGAGCCCGGCGCGTGGTGGGCGACCTTGGACGCGACGCTGCCCAGGATCCGGCCCTTGCCCCGCATCCGCTTGTTCCCGACCACGATCAGGTCGGCGTCGACGGTCCGGGCGACCTGGCAGAGGGCGTCGGCTGCGCCGGAGGCGCAGACGTGGGTCTCGACGTCGATGCCGGCCCGGCGCAGCCTCTCCGCGGTCGCCCCGAGGTCTGCGGCCGCGGACCGCTCGACCTCCACGTCGGAGAAGGCGGGGGCGGCCACGCCCATGGCGGCGCTGGCGTCGGAGAGGTGGCTCGTGGGCGTGTAGGCCGTGACGAGGTGCAGCCTCGCCCCCGTGGCCCGGGCCAGCTCGACGGCCTGGCTCACCACCGCCCCCGACCGTCCCGATCCATCCGTGCCCACGACGATGCGCTCCACGACGCCTCCCCTTCCGGTCCGTCCGGGCGCTTCGCCCGGATCCGACGGGAACGTACGACTCGGGCCCGGCGCCCGACAGGACCCGTCACCGCCCGCGGTGCGGCTTCGCACCGCGGCGCGGTGACGCACGTCACGTCGGGAGAACGTGCAAGGAGTCGAATGGTTCGATTGACTAACCATTCGTGAGCAGGAACCAACCCGTGCCCGAGGGTGCGCCTCGGATCATCGCCCGGCTGGCCCGGGTGTTCGAGACGTGCCTCGCCGACGAGCAGTCGATGAGCCTGGCCCAGTACCGGGTCCTCGCCTTCCTGTCCGAGGGGGAGTGGGCGGCGTCCGCGCTCGCCGACTGGCTCTCGGTGTCCCGCCCGTCGGTGACGGCGATGGTCGACGGCCTCGTCGAGCGGGGGTGGGTCACGCGCGAGCACAGCCCGACCGACCGCCGCCGCGTCCTGCACCTGCTCACCGACGACGGCCGACGCCAGCTCGGCGCCGCGGCCGACGTCCTCACCGGCATCCTCGACGGGCTGCTCGACCACCTCGAGGACGACGAGCGGAGCCGCGTGCTGGAGGGCCTCGACCTGCTCCAGGTGGCCGCGGCCCGCCACAACGAGGCGGTGGTGTCGTCGTGAGCATCGCGGACGACCCCCGCACCGACCTCGACGACCCGGTCCTCGAGGAGGTGGCGCCGGCCGGGCCCGAGGGCCTCGACGTCGACGCGCCGGCGACGCGCTACGAGCCGCTGCCGCCCCAGGCCCGCTACGCGCCACCCGCAGGGCGCCCCCACCCCGACGCCTCGCTCGGCTGGATCCGACGCATGGCGCCGGTGGTGTGGGCCAACAAGCGGCTCTTCGTCCCCGCGCTCGGCATGGCGGCGCTGGCGCTCGGCGCCAACGTCGCCATCCCCGCCGTCGTCGGCGCCGGCCTCGACCGGACCATCGCCGGGGGCGACGTCACCGGCCTCGTCGTGGCGCTCGCCGTGCTGGCGCTCGTCCGGGCCGTGTTCACCTTCGGCTACCGCAGCCGCCTGTACCGGTTCGCCTACGCGATCGAGTACGACCTGCGCTCGCTCATGTTCCGCCACATGGCGACCATGAGCCACGGCTTCTACGACAAGGTCCAGACCGGTCAGCTGGTGTCGAGGGCCAACTCCGACATCCGAGCCGTCCAGATGCTGCTGACCTTCGCGCCCTTCATGGCGATGATGAGCATGACGTTCCTCCTCGCGTTCGCGTTCATGCTCACCAAGCACGTCCTGCTGACGGTGGTGGCCATCTCCACCCTGCCGCTCGTGTTCGTGTTCGGGGTCAAGCTCCGCGACGTCATGTTCCCGCTGTCGTGGGTGGTCCAGGGCCGGCTCGCCGAGGTGGCGACCACCGTCGAGGAGAACGTGACCGGCGTCCGGGTCGTCAAGGCCTTCGCCGGCGAGCGCGGCCAGATCGACCAGCTCGCCCGCCAGGCCCGCGCCCTGCGCTGGGCCTCGGTGAAGGTGAGCGACTCCCGTGCCCGGTACGCGCCGCTGATGGAGAACCTGCCCCGCCTCGGCATGGCCCTGACGCTGCTCTACGGCGGCTGGCTCGCCGTCGACGGCCAGGTCACGGAGGGCACGATCATCACCTTCTCGTCCTACGTGCTCCTGCTCCAGGCGCCGTTCCGGATGCTCGGGTTCTTCATGATCATGAGCCAGCGGGCGGCCGCCTCGGCCGGCCGGATCTTCGAGATCCTCGACACCCCGGCCGAGATCACCGACCGGCCGGGCGCTCGCGACCTGGTCGCACCCCGGGGCGCCATCGACCTCGACGCCGTGCGGTTCCGCTACGACCGTCCCGGCGAGGACGGCGAGGTGGCCCGCACCGACGGCGGCTGGGTGCTCGACGGCTTCGACCTCCACGTGGCCGCCGGGGAGACGATCGCCCTCGTGGGCGGCACGGGCTCGGGCAAGTCCACGGTGGCCAGGCTCCTCCTGCGCTTCTACGACGTCGACGAGGGCGCGGTGCGCATCGACGGGCACGACGTGCGCGACCTGACGATGACCTCGATCCGCCACCACGTCGGGATGGTGAGCGACGAGCCGTTCCTGTTCTCGGC
>CAZCEZ010000131.1:0-1659 GCA_964497795.1 uncultured Acidimicrobiaceae bacterium
ACCGGCACCAGCTGCTTGGCGCTGGTGTGGGTGATCGGGCGGAGGCGGGTGCCGGCGCCGCCGGCGAGGATCAGACCCTTCACGTGTCGGGTGTCTACCAGTCGTGCCCGCCGGGTCGGGCAGCCGGTGCCCCGGCGTGCTCAGCAGCCGCCGGCGTCGTCGCCCACGGGGATCGTGCCCACGACCGACGTGGTCGTCGCCTCCGGGCGGGTCGTCGTCGTGCTCGTGGTCGTCGTCGGGGCCGTGGTCGTCGTGGCCGCCGGCGGCCGGGGTGCGTCGCGGAGCCCCTCCCAGGTCCGGCCGGTCACGAGGGTGACCTGGTCGACCTCGTCGTCCTCGACGAGACGGGTCGTGCCCGCCGCCCACCGCCGGACCAGGTCGGCCTCGACCTCGGCGCCCGGCGGGTGGCGCACCTCGGTCACGACGACGCCGAGGCGTCGGGCGTCGCCGGTGCCGCCCGACGCGAACCCGGCCCGGCGCAGCGCCGTGGCCGCCTCGGCGGCCTGGCCCGGCTCACCGGTGCCGTTGAGCACGCGGACCCGGACCTCGGACTCGGTCAGCACGGTCGGGTCGACGTCCCGGAACGCGTCGAGCACCGGCTCGGCCTCGCGGGTGAGGAGCCGGAGGATGGAGGCGCCGCCGGAGGACCCGAACTCCACGGGCAGCTCCCGGACGTCGAGCGAGGCGGGGTCGAAGCGGCGGAACTGCGACGCGAGCGAGAGCAGGTCGTCGCCGTCGAGGGTGTCGTCGACGGTGACGGCGCCGATGCCCGCATCCACGAGGCGGTCGAGGGTCACGGGGTTGCGCAGGCCGCGGTCGAAGGCCCGGTCGAGGGCGGCGACGATGAACAGCTGCTGGCGGGTGATCCGCCCGAGGTCGCCGGTGCCGTCGGTGCGCCACCGGCCGTCCACGAACTCCTGGTAGGCGCGGGAGCGGACGAAGCCGAGGGCGTTGGCCGGGTCGAGCACCACGCACCCCGCCTCGGGCACCGCGAGCCCGCTGCGCACGTCGCGCACCGGGTGGGGGAAGGCCACGGGCACCCCGTCGATGGCCTCGACGAGGCGGAAGAACCCGGCGAAGTCGACCTGCACGTAGTGGTTGACGGGGATCCCGAGGTAGTCCTGCACCGTCTCGACCAGCAGCTCGGGACCGCCGATCTGCACGGCGGCGTTCAGCTTGCGGGTCCCGGCGCCCGGGATCGGGACGAACAGGTCCCGGGGCAGCGACAGCAGCGACGCCCGGGCCGCGGCGGGGTCGACCCGCAGCACCATCATCGTGTCGCTGCGCAGGCCGCCGATCGCGGAGCGCTGGGCGACGAGGGGGTCGTCGGGATCGAGGCCGGCGGCCGAGTCGACCCCCACGACCAGGAAGTTCTCGGCGGCGCCCTCGGCCACGTCGTCGTCGGCGGAGGCGAGGAAGTCGCCGAGCGCGACCCGGGGGATCTGCCCGTACTTCTCGTAGCCGTACGCGAGGCCGCCCGCGGCGCCGAGCAGACCGAGCACGACGAGCACGTTGCACACGAGCACGAGCCGCTGGGGGGCCGTCCGCCGCCCTCGGGTCGGGGCGGGTGCTGCGTCGCCGTGCTCGCCCATCGGCCGGCGAGGCTACCGGCGCCCCGGGCCCCGATCGGGCCAGCTCGCGCCCTCGTCGGTCCAGCCC
>CAZCEZ010000131.1:1759-7836 GCA_964497795.1 uncultured Acidimicrobiaceae bacterium
CGCGCCCTCGTCGGTCCAGCCCCGCGCCCTCGTCGGTCCAGCACGACCGTCCTACGATCCCGCCGGTGCCCGCCCTCGCCGACCAGGTGCCCCTCGCCGTCGTCGGGCAGCGGCTGTGCACCGACCTCGTCGACGTCACCGACGACCCGGCCTGCCTCGAGGGGCGCGGCTTCTGGGCCGTCGTGGCCCCCTACGACGGTGCGCCGACCTTCGCCCGCTTCGCGACCGTGCGCCCCGCGCGGCCGTGGCGGGGCCGGCCCTGGGTCGGGCCGGCGCCCGGGTCCTGGTCGACGTCGCTGGACCGGGACGCGTTCGAGGACGGGGTGCGCCGCATCCGGGACGCCATCGGCGCCGGCGACGTGTACCAGGTGAACCTGACCCGCCAGCTGGCCGCCGAGGTGCCCGGCGACGTCGACGTCGCCGCCCTCGGCGCGGCGCTGGCCGTGGGGAACCCGGCGCCCTACTCGGCCGTGGTGCGGGTGCCCTCGGCCGGCGTCCACGTGGCCTCGGCCTCGCCGGAGCGGTTCCTGCGCCGGGAGGGGCGGCTCGTGTGGTCGTCGCCGATCAAGGGCACGGCGGCCACGCCCGACCGCTTCCTGGCCAAGGACCGGGCCGAGAACGTGATGATCGTCGACCTCGTCCGCAACGACCTGGGCCGGATCTGCGAGTGGGGCTCGGTGTGCGTGCCGGCGCTGCTCGCCGTCGAGCACCACCCCGGCCTGGTCCACCTCGTGTCCACGGTGGCCGGCGAGCTGCGCCCCGGCGAGGGCTGGCCGTCGCTGCTGGCCGCCACGTTCCCACCCGGGTCGATCACCGGCGCCCCGAAGCTGGCCGCCATGGACGTGATCGCCGAGCTCGAGCCGGTCCCCCGGGGCGTCTACTGCGGCGGCGTCGGCTGGGTCGACGCCGACCGGGGCACGGGCGAGCTGAACGTGGCCATCCGGACCTTCTGGATCGAGCCCGGCCGACGGGGCGGGATCCTGCGCTTCGGGACCGGCGGCGGGATCACCCACGACTCGGACCCGGCCGGCGAGTGGGCCGAGACCGAGCTCAAGGCCCGGACGCTGCTGGCCGTGGCCAGCGGACCCGCCACCTGAGGCGTCAGCGGCCGCCGGGGGGACGGCGCCCGGGGGCGACGTGACGGGACCCGTCGCCGAGGACGGCCGGGTCGGGGTCGACGAAGCGCTGCGGGAGCCCGAGGTCGCGCTGGAGGGCCCGGGTCGCCCGGTTGTCGCTGCGGCGCACCAGCGACACGACGACGCCGCGCGCGCCGGCCCGGGCCGTCCGGCCCGAGCGGTGGAGGTACGCCTTGTCGTCCGCGGCCGGGTCGAGGTGGACCACGCAGGCGATGCCCTCGACGTGGATGCCCCGCGCCGCCACGTCGGTGGCGACCAGGGCCTGGACGCGGCCCGCGGCGAGCGCCTCGAGCGCGTTGGCCCGCTGGGCCTGGCTGCGCCCGCCGTGCAGGCCGGCGGCGCTGACCCCGTGCCGGCTGAGCTGGCGCACCAGCTTGTCCGCGCCCTGGCGGGTCCGGACGAAGACGATGCTCGGGCCCGCGGCCTGGACCACGGCGGCGGCCAGACCGACCCGGTCGGCGTCGGTGGTCCGCCAGAAGTGGTGGTCGGCGGCGTCGCGGTCGGGCTCGACCTCGCCGACCTCGTGGCGGGCCGGGTCCCGCTGGTACCGGGCCGACAGCTCGGCGACCTCGTCGTCGAGCGTGGCGCTGAGCAGCAGCGTCTGGCGCTCGGGCGGCGTCGCGTCGAGGATGGCGCCGACGTCGGGCAGGAAGCCCATGTCGGCCATGCGGTCGGCCTCGTCGACGACGGCGACGGCGACGGCCCCGAGCCCGACGTGGCCGCCGGCCACGAGGTCGAGGAGGCGACCGGGGCAGGCGACGAGGACGTCGACCCCGCGGGCCAGGGCGGCGACCTGGCCCGCGGGGTCGACGCCCCCGTGGACGGCGTGGACGCGCCGGTCGACGGCGGCGGCGAGCGGGGCCAGGTCGCCCCGGATCTGGTCGGCGAGCTCGCGGGTCGGCGAGAGCACCAGTGCCGTGGGCCGGTGCGGGGCGGCCCGTCCGGCGCGGACCAGCACGGGCAGGCCGAAGGCCACGGTCTTGCCCGACCCCGTCGGGGCCCGGACCCGCAGGTCGCGCCCGGCGAGGGCGTCGGGCAGCGTGGCGGCCTGGACCGGGAGCGGGGCGGCGAAGCCCCGGCGGGCGAGCGCCGAGACCAGCGCCTCGGGCACGCCGAGCGCGGCGAAGCCGGGGACGGGCGGGTCGGGGGGTCCGGTGGTCGTGGGACCGACGCTACCGACGGCCTAGCGTGCCGGCGTGCTCCCGGTCTGGCTCGACGGCGAGGTGCTCCCGGCCGAGGCCGCCCGGGTGTCGGTGGCGGACCGGGGCCTGACCGTGGGCGACGGCGTGTTCGAGACGCTGCGGACCGCGCCCGACCCCGGCGACGGCACGTGGCGGCCCTTCGCCGTCACCCGGCACCTGCGCCGCCTCCGCGCCAGCCTGGCCGCGGTCGGCCTGGACCCGGGCCGGGACGACGACGAGCTCGCCGCCGCCCTCGACGCCGTGGCGGCCGGCCTGGCCGGCCCCGGACGGGTCCGCCTCACGGTCACCGCCGGCACCGGCGCGGCCGGCACGGGCCGCGACGGCGGTCGGCCGACGGTCCTGGCCACCGCCCAGCCCTTCGACGGGTGGCCCCCGACCGGCACCGCGACCCTCGTCCGGTGGCGGCGGAACCCGCGGTCGGCCCTGGCCGGGGTGAAGTCCACGTCCTACGGCGAGAACGTGGTCGCCCTGGCCGAGGCCCGTCGCCGCGGCTTCGACGAGGCCCTCCTGGCCACGACCGACGGGCGGCTGTGCGAGGGGACCGGCACCAACGTGTTCGTCGTCGCCGACGGCGTCGTGGCCACCCCCACGCTCGGCTCGGGCTGCCTGCCGGGCGTGACCCGCGAGCTCGTGTGCGAGCTGGCCGAGGTCGCCCAGGTCGACCTCCGGCCCCAGGTCCTGGCCGAGGCCGACGAGGTGTTCCTGACCTCGACCACGCGCGACGTCCAGGGCCTGCACCGCATCGGGGCCCGCGCCCTGCCCGCCCCGGGCCCGGTCACGACCCGCATCGCGTCCGCCCTGGCCGACCTCGTCGCGCGGGACCTGGACCCGTGAGCCGGCCCCGCGTCGAGGTCACCGTGACCCGCCGGGACGACGGGCACGGGGCGAGCTGGCTCGAGGTGGCCTGGCAGGACGGCCGGGCGGCGGGGGGCGGACGCATCGACCACGTCCCCGGTGCCGACCCGCCCTGGCTGGGCGCGGCCGACGAGCTCACCGACGGCGCCGACCGCCGGGCCGCGGGGCGGGTCCTGGACGGCGTGGCCGCCTGGGCCCGGGGCCAGGGCCTCCGCATCGGCGTCTGGCACGACGGCGAGGGCGTCGAGCTGCTGCACGACGGCACCTGAGGCCCGGGTACCCGGGGACGGGCACCCGGGGGCGGCGGGGCGGCTCAGGCCGGGCGGAGGTGGACCACGTCGCCCACGGCGAGCGTGCGCGCCTCGCCCTCGAGCGTCTCGACCACGAGGTGGCCGCCCTCGGTGACGTCGACGGCGGTGCCGACGACGTCGTCGGTGCCGAGGTCGACCCGGACCAGGCGGCCGAGGGTGGCCGATCGGTCCCGCCACTCCCCCAGCACCGAGGCCACGTCCCCGGAGACGAGGCGGCCGTAGGTGTCGTCGAGGTGGTCCAGCAGCGCCTCGAGGACCTCGTCTCGGGTCGGGCGGGCGTCGGAGACGTGGTCCAGGGCGACGGCGACGTCGGCGAGCTCGGCCGGCACGTCGTCGCCCCAGGCCACGTTCAGCCCGATGCCCGCTGCGACCGTGACCCGCTCGTGCGGGGCCGGCTCGCGGTAGCCCGCCGCGATGTGCGAGCCGGCGGGCCACTCGGCCTCGGCCAGGATCCCGGCCAGCTTGCGGGTCCGGGGCTGCCCGTCGACCTCGTCGCCCGGTGACTCGACCACCAGGTCGTTGGGCCACTTCAGCCCGACCCGGACGCCGGCCACGTCCTCCACGGCGCGGGCCGCGGCCACGGCGAGGGCCGTCGTCACGAGCCCGGCGACGGGCGCGTGGGGGCGAAGGAGGATCGTGCAGAGCAGCGAGGCGCCCGGCGGGGCCGTCCAGGTCCGCCCCGAGCGGCCCCGACCCGCGGTCTGGTGGTCGGCGACGAGCACCAGGCCCTCCCCCGCCCCCTCGCGGGCCAGGGCGAGCACGTCGGCGTTCGTGGAGCCCGTCTCGGCCACGTGGCGCACGTCGGTGAAGCGCCGGCGGGGGTCGCGGGAACGCCCCGGATCCGGCCGATCGGCGCGTGGGATGGCGTCATCGGCCCTCACTCCGGTAACACTACGGCCGTGTTCTCCAAGGTGCTGATCGCGAACCGCGGCGAGATCGCCGTCCGGGTCATCCGGGCGTGCAAGGAGCTCGGCGTGACCTCCGTAGCCGTCTACTCGGACCTGGATCGGGACGCGCTGCACGTGCGCCTGGCCGACGAGGCGTACGCGCTGGGAGGTACCACGGCTGCCGAGTCGTACCTCAACACCGAGAAGATCCTCGAGATCATCCAGCAGTCGGGGGCCGAGGCCGTCCACCCCGGCTACGGCTTCTTCTCCGAGAACCCGGACTTCGCCCGGGCCATCACCGAGATCGGCGTCACCTTCATCGGCCCGAAGCCCGAGTCGATGGTCGTGATGGGCGAGAAGGTCTCGTCCCGCATCGCCGCCCAGGAGGCCGGGGTGTCGGGCGTGCCCGGCACCACCGAGTACCTCCAGTCCGGCGACGAGGTCGTCGCCTTCGGCGAGGAGCACGGCTGGCCGGTCGCCATCAAGGCCGCCTACGGCGGTGGCGGGCGCGGCATGCGCGTCGTCCGCTCGGCCGCCGAGGCCCACGACGCCCTCGCCTCGGCCCAGTCCGAGGCGCTCAAGGGCTTCGGCCGCGACGAGTGCTACGTCGAGCGCTACCTGACCTGGCCCCGCCACGTCGAGATGCAGATCATCGCCGACGCCCACGGCAACTGCGTCTGGATCGGCGAGCGCGACTGCTCGGCCCAGCGCCGGCACCAGAAGCTGGTCGAGGAGTCCCCGGCCCCGAACTTCCCCGACGAGATCCGCCAGGCGATGGGCGAGGCCGCCGTCAAGGTGGCCAAGGCCTGCGACTACGTCAACGCCGGCACCGTCGAGTTCCTGTACCAGGACGGCGAGTTCTACTTCCTGGAGATGAACACCCGGCTCCAGGTGGAGCACCCCGTCACCGAGCTGGTGTCGGGCATCGACCTCGTCGCCGAGCAGCTCCGGGTCGCCGCCGGCGAGCCGCTGAGCTTCACCCAGGACGAGATCTCGCTGCGCGGCCACGCCATCGAGGTCCGCATCAACGCCGAGGACCCCGCCGAGGGGAGGTTCCTGCCCGCCCCGGGCCCGATCGACCGGCTCGTGCCGCCCCAGGGCATCGGCATCCGCTGGGACGGCGGCTACGACTCGGGCGACGAGGTGTCGCAGTACTACGACAACCTCGTCGGCAAGCTGTGCGTCTGGGCCGCCGACCGGGACAAGGCCATCGCCCGCATGCTGCGGGCCCTGGACGAGTTCGTGCTCGAGGGTCCGGCCACCACCATCCCGGCCGACATCGCCATCCTCGACCACGAGGACTTCCGCGCCGGCACCCACTCGACCAAGTGGGTCGAGGACACCCTCGACCTCACCGGCGTCTCCGGCACCACCACGCCGGGCCAGGGCGACGAGGACGAGAAGGTCCAGCGCGACGTCGACGTCGAGGTCAACGGCAAGCGCTTCGCCGTCAAGCTGTTCATCCCCGCCGACCAGGTCGCCGCCGCGGCCCCCGCCGGCGGCGGTGCGCTGCCCAAGGCGCGGAAGCGCAAGCAGACCAAGGGCGCGGCGCCCACGGCCGGCTCGGGCCAGATCGCTGTCCCGATGCAGGGCACGATCGTGAAGGTCAACGTGTCCGAGGGCGACGCCGTCACCGAGGGCCAGGTGCTCTGCGTGCTCGAGGCGATGAAGATGGAGAACAACATC
>CAZCEZ010000132.1:0-7641 GCA_964497795.1 uncultured Acidimicrobiaceae bacterium
CCCTTGGCCGCCGGGAAGTACGGCGGCTTGAGGCGGGGCATGCCCCGGTTGCCCTCGAGGGACTCGATGAGGGCCGTCTCCTCCCCCACGATGTAGGCGCCGGCGCCCCAGTGGAGGATGACGTCGCAGGAGAAGTCGGTGCCGAGGATGCTCCGGCCGACGAGGCCGGCGTCGTAGGCCTCGTTGAGGGCGGCGGCGATGCGCTCGTGCGCCAGGGCCATCTCGCCCCGCACGTACAGGAACGCCTGGGCGCAGCCCACGGCGTAGGCGGCGAGGAGCACGCCCTCGATGAGCTGGTGCGGGTCTCGCTCCATCAGGAGCCGGTCCTTGTAGGTGCCGGGCTCGGACTCGTCGCCGTTGACCACGAGGTACCGGGGCCAGACGCCGGGCGGGCAGAAGCCCCACTTGACGCCGGCCGGGAACCCGGCGCCGCCGCGACCCAGCAGGGAGGCGGCCTTGACCTCGGCGTGGACGGCCTCGGGCGTCATCTCGAGGGCCTTGCGGAGGGCCGCGTAGCCCTCGGTGGCCCGGTAGCGGTCGATGCGGTGGCTGTCCTCGTGGTCGAAGCGGGCCGTGAGCATGCGGGGGACCTCGCGGGGGGTCCCGGCGTCCGCGGCGCCCTCGGTCGTCGTGCCGTCCTCGCTCATGCGCTCGCCTCCTCGTCCTGGCCACGCATCCACACGGGCGTCTCGCACTCACCGGGGATCGCCGGGCCGGCGCGCCGCTCGGCCGGGATGCGCTGGCGCTCCCTCCCGAGGGTCCCGTGCTTGGGGATCTCGTGCGCCCGTCGACCGGCCCGCAGGTCGTCGATCAGGCGGTCCGCCTCGTCGTGGGTGATCTTGTGGAAGTAGCGGTAGTTCACCGTCAGGCACGGGGCCTCGGTGCAGGCCGCGATGCACTCGACGTCCTCGAGCGTGAACAGCCCGTCGCTCGTCGTGGACCCCGGCCGGATGCCGAGGCGGTCCTCGAGGTGGTGGAGCAGCTCCTCGCCGCCCAGCAGCATGCAGGAGATGTTCGTGCAGACGTTGACGAGGTAGTCGCCGACCGGCTCGGTCTTGAACATCTCGTAGAAGGTGCAGGTGCCGATGACCTCGGCCGGGGTCACCCCGACGAGCTCGGCGATGTGCGTCATCGCCTCCTCGGTCACGTGGCCGTCCTGCTCCTGGGCCAGGTGCAGCAGGGGGATGAGCGCCGATTTCGGGTACGGGTACCGACTGATGATCTCGCGAGCGAGGATCGTGTTCTCAGCGCTGAGACGCGGCATACGTCGTGAATCCTTGCACAAGCGTCGGGGGACGCCCGATTCTCCCGGGCGCCGGTCGGCACGCTATCGCCGGCGGTCCGGGCGGGTCAGATCGCAGGCCGAACGGCGCCCGTCGGCCGCCCGGGGACGGGGCGCGGCCCGGCCGGTGGCGGGGGCGGCTCACACGAGGGAGTCGAGCCAGGCCCGGTGGAGCTGGCCGTAGCGCCCTCCCCCGCCGCGCAGCAGAGCGGGCGGGCCGTCCTCGACGATCCGCCCGTCGTCGACGACCAGGACGCGATCGGCGATCTCGACGGTGGTCAGCCGGTGGGCGATGATCACCGCGGTCCGGTCGGCGAGCAGGGTGCGCAGGGCGCGCTGCACGGCCCGCTCGCTCGGGATGTCGAGCGAGCTCGTGGCCTCGTCCAGGATGAGGACGGCCGGGTCGGCGAGGAAGGCGCGTGCGAAGGCGAGCAGCTGGCGCTGGCCGGCCGAGAGCCGGGCGCCCTTGGCCTGGACGTCGGTCTCGTAGCCGTCGGGCAGGGCCTCGATGAACGCGTCGGCGCCGATGGCGGCGGCCGCGGCCCGGATCTCCTCGTGGCTCGAGCCGGGGCGGCCGAAGGCGATGTTGTCGGCGACCGTGCCGCTGAAGAGGAAGTTGTCCTGCGTGACCATGACCACGGCGCGCCGCAGGTCGTCGTCGGCGAGGTCGCGCAGGGGGACGCCGTCGAGGGTCACGACGCCCTCGCTCGGGTCCCAGAACCGCGCGATCAGCCGGGCGATGGTCGACTTGCCCGCCCCCGTCTCCCCCACGACGGCGAGGGTCTGGCCGGCGGGGACGTCGAGGTCGAGGTGGTGGAGGACGACGTCGGTGCCGTACGCGAAGGTCACGCCGTCGAAGCGCAGGTGGCCCCGCGCCGCGGGCAGGGGCACCGGGTCGGCGGGCGGCGCGACGGCGGGACGCTCCTCGAGGACGCCCGAGAGCTTCTCCGTGGCCGCGGCCGCGGCCTGGAACAGGTTGTAGAACTGGCTCAGTTCCTGCATCGGCTCGAAGAAGCGGCGCAGGTAGAGGAGGAACGCGGCGAGCACGCCCACGGTGATGTGGCCGTCGACGACGCGGGAGCCGCCGAAGAGCAGGACCATCGCGCCGGTGAGGCGGCCGCAGAGCTGCACGGCCGGGCCGTAGACGGCGGCGAGGTCGGCCGACCAGACGTTGGCGTCCCGGTACCGGCCGTCGAGGTCCTCGAAGATCTCCTGGTTGCGGGGCTCGCGGCGGAACGACTGGACCGCCTGGATGCCCCCGAGCGACTCGACGAAGTGGACGATGACCAGGGCGATCGCCTCCCGCGTCGCCCGGTAGGCCTGCTCGCTGCGGGCCCGGAACCAGCGGGTGAGCAGGACGAGGACGGGGAAGACGGCGAGCGTGGCGACGGCCAGCACCGGGTCGAGGACGACCAGGACGACCGAGATGCCGAGCAGGGTGAGCACCGACGTCGTCAGCTGGAGGAAGCCGTGGCCCAGCAGCTCGGCGATCGCGTCGATGTCGCTGGTCTGGCGGGAGATCACCCGCCCGGACGTGTAGCGCTGGTGGAAGCCGAGGTCGAGCTCGCCGAAGTGGATCGAGAGCCGGTGGCGGATGTCGACGATGACCTCCTGGCCGACCCGGCCCGTGAGGAGGAGGAACGCGTTGAAGGTCGCCGCCGCGACCAGGGTCGCGACGAGGAACCCGCCGACCGTGGCCAGGAGGGGGCGGACCGAGCCGCTCCCGCCCTCCAGCAGCGGGGGGATGCCCCGGTCGATGGCCTGGTTGACGAACCACGGGCCGGACAGGAAGCAGACCATGTTGACGAGGATCAGGGCCGTGGCCGTGGCCATCGCCCGCCTGTGCGGGGCGAGCAGGGAGCCGAGCAGCCGGCGGCTCCGGCTGCGGAGCAGGTCCGCCAGGCGCCCCTGCACGTCGTCGACGTCCTCGGCCGCGACCCCGCGCCAGGAGTCGATGGTCGCGTCGCCGGTCACGTCCAGCCCGGCCTCGGCCAGGGTCTCGAAGTCGCCCGGCGCCGGCGCGAAGACGGGGTCGACGTCGGGGTGGCCCGGGACGTCGGCGGCGTCGGCGTGCTCGTGGTGCCCGGTCGGTTCCGGCGCGGTCACGCCGACAGCTCCTCGGTCTCCCCCGCCCGGGCGGCGGGGTCGTCGGCGGCCTGGGCCAGGATCGCCCGGTAGCGGGGCTCGTCCCGCAGGAGCTCGGAGTGGGTGCCGGTGGCCACGATGCGCCCGTCGTGGAGGAGGGCGGCGCGGTCGGCGAGGGCGATCGTGGAGGGCCGGTGCACCACCACGAGGGCGGTGCGGTCGGCCAGGAGCGGCCGCAGCGCGGCCTCGACGAGCGCCTCGGTGTGGACGTCGAGGGCCGAGAGCGGATCGTCGAGGACCAGGATCCGGGGCCGGGCGATCACGGCGCGGGCGAGGGCGAGGCGCTGGCGCTGCCCGCCCGACAGCGTCATGCCCTGCTCGCCGATGCGGGTGTCGAGCCCCCACGGGAGGCGGTGGACGAAGCCGGCCTGGGCGATGGCGAGCGCCGCCTCCACGTCGTCGTCGGTCGCGTCGGGCTTGCCGATGCGCAGGTTCTCCCGGGCGCTGGCCGAGAACAGGGTGGCCTCCTCGAACGCGAAGCCGACCTGCCCGCGCAGGCTGGTGACGCTGACGTCGCGCAGGTCGTGGCCGTCGACGGTGATGCGGCCCGAGGTGGGGTCGTGGAGGCGGGCGAGGAGGGTCGCCAGGGTGGTCTTTCCCGAACCGGTCATCCCGACCAGGGCGACGGTCTCGCCCGGCTCGATCACGAGGTCGACCGAGCGGAGCACGTCGGTGTCGGAGCCGGGGTACCGGAAGCCGACCCCCTCGAGGCAGATCCGACCCACGACGGGACCGAGCTCGACGGCGCCGGGGGCGTCGTCGACCGCGGGCGGGGTGTCGAGGACCTCGTAGATCCGGTCGGCGGCGGTCATGGCCTCCTGGGCCATGGCCAGGATCCAGCCGAGGGCCTCCAGGGGGAACACCAGGATGAGGACGTAGGAGACGAAGGCGACCAGGTCGCCGAGCGTCATCGCCCCGCGCCCGACGGCGAGGGTCCCGACGAGCAGGACGGCGGTCAGGGTGAGGTTGGGGACGATCCCGAGCAGCCACACGAACTTCGTGTGCATGCCGATCCGCTCCATCTGGGAGGCGAGGAGGCGCTGGACGTGGGCGTCGTAGCGGTGGAAGGCGTACCGGTTGCGCCCGAAGGCCTTGATGACCCTGATGCCCTTGGCCGCCTCCTCGATCTCGGTGGTCATGTCGCCGGTCTCGTCCTGGATGCGGCGGACCACGGCGGTGTACTGCCGCTCGAAGCGGGTGCACAGCACCAGGACGGGGACGGCGAAGGCGCCGGCCACCAGGGCGAGGGGCCAGTGCAGCGTGAGCAGCAGCAGGAAGATGCCGACGACCTCGACCGAGATGATCAGGAGGAAGACGGCGCCGAAGGCCGTGAACCGTCGGATCGTCGCGATGTCGCTGGTCGCCCGGGACAGCAGCTGGCCCGACTGCCACCGGTCGTGGAAGCCGACGTCGAGGCGCTGCAGGTGCCGGTAGAGGTCGTCGCGCAGCCGGGTCTCGACGTCGAGCGCGGCACGGGCGAGGCGCCGGCGGCGCAGGTGGGCGAGCCCGGTCTCGAGCACGCCGAGGAGGACGGCGGCCGCGGCCCAGGGGACGATGGCGCCCCGGTCGCCCCGGGCGATCGGACCGTCGATGACGGCCTTGGCGAGCATCGGGGTGGCCAGGCCGGCGGCGATGGACACGAGCGCCGAGAGGCCCACGAACCACATCGTGGCCACGTGCGGGGCGAAGTAGGGGACGACGCGTCGCAGGTTCCGGCTCGCCGGATGTCGGACGCGCGTCGGTGCGGTCTCCGCCACGGTTCCCCTCCCGGTGCTCACGACGCCGTCGGCGCACGACGTCCGGGCGCGACCCTACGCAGGCGCTCCCGCCGACCCGCAGGGGTTTCGCGCCGAACGGGCCACCACGGGCGTCGCTCGTGCTGCGGCACCGGCCGCCGTCCGCGGGACGGCCGGCCGGTGGACCGGGACTATCGGTCGACCTCGCCCATGATCGGGTCGACCGAGGAGATGATCATCACGCCGTCGGCGAGCAGGCCGTCGCGCATCATGTGCGGCAGCGTCTGCAGGTTGACGAAGCTCGGACCCCGCATGTGCATGCGGTACGGCTTCGAGCCGCCGTCGGAGACGATGTAGCAGCCGAGCTCGCCACGGGGGCTCTCCACCGGCACGTAGACCTCGCCGGCGGGCACCTTGAAGCCCTCGGTGAAGATCTTGAAGTGGTGGATCAGCGCCTCCATCGACTCGTCGATGCGGGCCCGGGGCGGCGGCGTGACCTTCTTGTCCTGGATCCGGTAGTCGCCGCGGGGCATCTTCTCGAGGATCTGGCGGACGATCCTCATCGACTCGCGGATCTCGTTGAGCCGGATGGCGTAGCGGTCGAAGGCGTCGCCGTAGGTGCCCACGAGGACGTCGAAGTCGACCTGGTCGTAGGCCAGGTACGGCTCGTCGCGCCGGAGGTCCCACGGGAGGCCGGTGGAGCGCAGGATCGGGCCGGTCGCACCGAGGGCGATGGCCTCCTGCTGGGTGATCACGCCCACGCCCTGGAGGCGCTCGCGGTAGATGGGCTGACCGGTGAGGAGGACGTCGAACTCGTCGAGCTGGGCCGGCAGGTAGTCGAGCAGGTGCAGGACGTCGTCGCGCCAGCCGTCGGGCAGGTCGGCGGCGACGCCACCCGGGCGGATGTAGTTGTGGTTCATCCGCAGGCCGGTGATCTTCTCGAGGAGGCGCAGGCCCTCCTCGCGCTCGCGCCAGCCGTAGATCATCATCCCGACCGCACCGACGTCCATGCCGTTGGTGGCCATGAACAGCAGGTTCGAGGTGATCCGGTTCAGCTCGCACATGAGCATCCGGATCCAGGTGGCCCGCTCGGGGATGTCGCCGTCGATGCCGAGCAGCGTCTCGACCGAGAGGGAGAAGGCCAGCTCGTTGAACAGCGGGCTGGCGTAGTCCATGCGGGTGACGTTCGTGCCGCCCTGGAGGAACGTCAGGTCCTCGGCGGTCTTCTCCATGCCGGTGTGGAGGTAGCCGACGATGGTCTTGGTCCGCAGGACCCGCTCGCCCTCGAGCTCGAGCATGAGCCGCAGCACGCCGTGGGTCGACGGGTGCTGGGGACCCATGTTGATGATCATGGTCTGGTCGTCGTCGGGGTCCTGGTCGACGGCCAGGGCCGCCGCCTCCTCCTCCGACATGCGCAGCGCGGCACCGACCTCGCGCAGCAGCTCGGCTGCCGTGGTCGCGTTCCGCACCTCCATCTCCTGGGAGCCCTCGGTGGTGAGGGAGGTGTCCTGGCCGGCGTACTCGGAGATGCTCATCGCTCGTTCACCACTCCCTTGAACTGCACCGGGATCCGCCCGACGTCGTAGTCCTTGCGGAGCGGGTGGCCGTCCCAGTCCTCGGGCATGAGGATGCGGGTCAGGTCGGGGTGGCCGTCGAAGCGGATGCCGAACATGTCGTACACCTCGCGCTCCATGGCCTCGCTGCCCGGGTGGACGTCGAACAGCGTGGGGACGACGGCGTCGCCGTCGGGCACCTGGACCCGGATGCGGACGCGCTCGCGGCGCTCGTGGGACAGGAGGTTGACCACGACCTCGAACCGCTCGGGCTCGACGCCCTCGGGGAGGCCCCGGGGCGAGGTGTAGGTCAGGTAGTCGACGGCGGTCACGTCGATGCAGACGTTGAAGCCCTCGTCGTCGCGCAGGCGGCGGACCACGGTGGCCAGCTCGTCCTTGTCGGCGTGGAGCACGCACTGGCCCCGGGACCAGGTGACCGGCAGCCCGAACGCCTCGGAGGGAGCCGCCGTCTCGTCCTCGGTGGTCTGCTCGACCTCGGTGTCGCTCATGCCCCACCGCCCAGGGTCACGGGCGTCTCGACCTTGGCGTCGCCGGACTGGCCGTCGAGCTGGGGGAGGAGCACGCCGGCGCCGCCGCCGGTGGCCTCACGACGCCGGAGCAGCTCGCCGCTCTGGATCTTGTCGTGGATGGTGTTGATGGCGTGGATGAGCGTCTCGGGCCCGGGAGGGCAGCCGGGGGCGTAGGCGTCCACGGGCACGATCTGGTCGACGCCCTGGACGATGGCGTAGTTGTTGAACATGCCGCCCGAGGAGGCGCACACGCCCATCGACAGGACCCACTTGGGCTCCATCATCTGGTCGTAGATCTGGCGCAGGACCGGGGCCATCTTGTGGCTGACCCGACCGGCCACGATCATCAGGTCGGCCTGGCGGGGCGAGGCCCGGAAGACCTCCATGCCGAAGCG
>CAZCEZ010000133.1:0-7263 GCA_964497795.1 uncultured Acidimicrobiaceae bacterium
TGGCCGACGAGGTCCTCCTCCAGGGCGTGCAGGGCATCACCGACCTCATCACCACCCCGGGCCTGATCAACACCGACTTCGCCGACGTGAAGATGATCATGTCCAACGCCGGCTCCGCCCTCATGGGGATCGGCTACGCGTCCGGTGAGGGCCGTGCCCTCCAGGCCGCCCGCAACGCCATCTCCTCCCCGCTGCTCGAGGCCTCCATCGAGGGCGCCCGCGGCATCCTGCTCACCATCTCCGGTGGCAGCGACCTGGGCCTGTTCGAGGTCAACGAGGCCGCGGAGGTCATCCACGGCGTCGCCCACCCCGAGGCCAACATCATCTTCGGCACCGTCGTCGACGACGACATGGGCGACGAGGTCCGCGTCACCGTCATCGCCGCCGGCTTCGACCGCTTCGACGGCGAGGCGTCGACGCCCTCCGCGCCCCGGGGCGGTGCCGAGCGCACCGCCGCTCGGGCGCCGCTGCGGCCGGCCGAGGACCTGCTCGACGACGACGACCTCTTCGGCGACGACGGCGACGACGACTTCGACGTCCCGTCGTTCCTGAAGTAGCCGCCCCACCGGGGCTCGCCGCCGCCGTGGTCGACCCGGCCGACCGCCAGGCCACCGTCGCCTTCTCGACCCGCGCCGACGGCGACTTCGCCGTCGGGCGCGACGCGTCCGACCTCGCCGTCGTCCGCCAGCGCCTCGCGCCCGGCACCTGGACCTGGCTCCGGCAGGTCCACGGCGCCCGCGTCGTGGTCGTCGACGAACCCGGGGCCCACGCCGGCGCCGAGGCCGACGCCGCCGTCACCGCGGTCCCCGGCGCCGTGCTCGCCGTCCACACCGCGGACTGCGTCCCCGTCGCCCTCGTGGCCGACGGCGTGGTCGGTGTCGCCCACGCCGGCTGGCGGGGTCTCGTCGCCGGCGTGCTCGAGGCCACCGTCGCCGCCATGGGCGGCCTGGGCGCCGGACCGGTCACCGCGGTCGTCGGGCCGCACGCACGGGCCCGCTGCTACGAGTTCGGCGCCGGCGACCTCGACGTCGTGGCCGCCCGGCTCGGCGACCGGGTCCGGGCCACCACGGGGTGGGGGACCCCGGCGCTCGACCTCCTCGCCGGCGTGCGCCAGGCCCTCGAGCCCCTCGGGGTCGTGGTCCGCGACCACGGCGGCTGCACCGTCTGCGAACCGGGCACCCGCTTCTCGCACCGGGCGCGGGGCGACCACGGCCGCCACGCCGCCGTCGTCGCGCTCGCCGACCCCGACGCGGAGGCCGCGTCGTGAGCGGCGGGACCGCCGGGCCCACGGCGTCGTCGGTGGCCGCGGCGGCCGCCGAGGTCCGGGACCGGATCGCCGACGCCGGCGGCGACCCCGCGGCGATCGGTCTGGTCGCCGTGACCAAGGGCCACGGCGTCGAGGCCCCCCGGGCCGCCCTGGGGGCCGGGCTCGTCCAGCTCGGCGAGAACTACGCCCAGGAGCTCGAGGCCAAGGCCGACGAGCTCGACCGCCTCCGGGCCGAGGGGGAGGGCCCCGCCCTCGAGCCGTCCTGGCACTTCATCGGTCGCCTCCAGTCGAACAAGGTCCGCCTCCTGGCCGGCCGGGTCGCGCTGTGGCAGTCCGTCGACCGCACCTCGCTGGTGCGCGAGCTGGCCCGCCGGGCGCCCGGCGCCCGCATCCTGGTGCAGGTGGACGCGGCCGGCGAGCCGCAGAAGGGCGGTGCAGCACCGGGCGACGTCCCCGACCTGGTGGCCCGGGCGCGCGACGCCGGGCTCGACGTGGCCGGGCTCATGGCCGTCGGGGTCCTGGGCGACGACGCCGCCACCGCCCGGGCCTTCGGGACGGTGGCGGACCTGGCCGATCGGCTCGGACTGCCCGAGCGGAGCCTCGGCATGAGCGGCGACCTGGCCCTCGCCGTGCGGGCCGGCACGACGATGGTGCGGATCGGCACGGCGCTGTTCGGCCCCCGACCGCCGCGATGACCCCGACCCGGTCGACGGAGGACCCGACCCGGTCGACGGAGGACCCGACCCGGTCGACGGAGGACCCGATCCGGTCCACGCAGGACCGGCCCGGCGCGGCGACGCCGGCGGGCCGTGGCGGTCCGCGGCCCGGCGGGAGCGCCGTGCGACACTGGAGCGACGAGCAGACCGGACATCGAGGCCGGTCGAGGAGGAACCGATGGCAGGCGTGTTCCGCAAGGCCATGGTCTGGCTGGGCCTGGCCCCGGACGAGGAGTACGACGACTGGGGCTACGACGAGCCGCCGCGCCCGTCGCCGCCCTCCCGCGCCCCGCAGCCCGGCTACGGCGCCCCCCAGTCCTCGCCGGCCTACGGCGGCACCCCGCAGGGGCCCGGTCGACCGACGGCGAGGCCCGCGCCGCGCCGTCCCGTCGAGCCCGAGGACGGCATGACGAACCAGCCCCGCCCCGCCCGCCCGTCGGGCTCGGTCCGGCCGCTCCCGTCCCGCAACCCGGTGGAGGGCGGCGGCGACCGAGCGCCTACGGTTCGACCGATGCGCCCCACCTCCGCCAAGCCGACCGTGGTGTCGCCCGGCTCCTTCGACGACGCCAAGGACGTGGCCGACCGCTTCAAGGCCGAGCTGCCCGTCGTGATGGACCTCAGCGGGCTCGACAAGGGGCTCGCCCGCCGCCTCATCGACTTCTCGTCGGGCATCTGCTACGCCCTCGGCGGCAACATGTCCCGCGTGCGCCCCGGCGTGTACCTGATCGTGCCCGCCGGCGTCGACGTGAGCGACGAGGAGCGGCGCCGGCTCGGCGCCGGCCGCTGAGGACCGGCCGTGGCGCTCATCTGCAGCCTGATCCAGCTCTACGTGATCGTCATCATCGCCGGTGCGCTGCTCTCGTGGTTCCCGACCCAGCCCGGGGGCGGCCTCGCCCAGGTCCGGGACCTCATCCGCCGGGCCACCGACCCGGTGATGCTGCCCGTGCGCCGCGCGGTCGGCGCGTCGTTCGGGGGCATCGACTTCTCGCCGATCATCGTGATCATCGGCCTGCAGCTCCTCGCCGGCATCATCTGCTGATCGGGTCGGCTCGCCACCCCGGGGTCCCCGACCCGAGCCGGGGGAGTGCGTACGATCGAGGGCCATGGAGCTGACGCCGGACCTGCTGCTCGAGGCCAAGTTCTCGCCCGCCCGTCGTGGGTACGACATGAACGAGGTCGACGACTTCCTCGAGCGCTGCGCGGAGGGCCTCGACGTCCTCCTCACCCGCCTGAAGGCCGAGTTCGAGCGCGCCGAGCGGGCCGAGGAGCGGGCCGCGCACCTCGAGGCCGCGCTCGGCGAGGCCCGCAGCGCGCCGCAGCAGGCACCCGCACCTGCACCCGCAGCCGAGCCCGCCCCCGTCGAGGCGCCGCCCGCCCCTGCGCCGGCACCCGCTGCCGCGCCGGAGCCGTCTCCCGACGTCGTCCAGGAGCCGATGCGCATCCTGATCGCGGCGGAGCGCACCGCCGAGGCCGCCATCGCGGAGGCTCGTGCCGAAGCCGAGCGCATCCGGACCGAGGCCGAGTCGATCGCCTCCACCACCCGCTCGGAGGCCGAGGCGCTGCTGTCCCGCTCCCGCTCCGAGGCCGAGGCCGAGGCCCGTCGCGCCGGCGAGGAGACCCGCCGCTCCATCGAGGCCGAGGTGCTGTCGCTGCGCCAGGACCGCGACGCGCTCGCCACCGACGTGCGCTCGCTGCGCCGCTGGCTCGACGAGCAGCGCGCCCGCCTGCGGACCACGGCGCGCGACCTGCAGCGCCTGGTCGACGACCCCGCCGCCCTCCGCGAGCTCCCGGTGCCCGACCTCCACGACGACGCGCCCGCACCCGCCGGCGCGGGGTCCGAGCCCGAGGCGGAGCCCGAGCCGGCGCCGGAGGCGCCCGCGGCAGACGATCCGACGCCGCCCGAGGCCTCCCGGACCGCCGACGGCTCCGACGACATGCTCGTGCTCGACGACGTGGCCGGGATCGCCGGGGACGCCGGGGAGCCCACGCAGGCCGTCCCCGCCATCAGCGACCAGCGGATCTTCGACGACGCCGTCGAGACCGCCAACGGCGACCGCCGCTGATCCGCCCGGCGGCCACGTCGGCCGTGCACGACCGGCCCCCGTCGTCGGTCCCGCACGGCGCGTGCGCCACCCCCACTTCGTTCGCGCCGACAGCGGTCTGTCTAGGATGACCGGCCGCCGTCGGCTTCTGGAAGGTGACAAATCGTGCTGGTCCTCGTGAGCTTCGGCCTCGTCCTCCTGGCGACGATCCTGCTCGTCGTCGGGCTCCTCAACGACGACGGCCTGACGCTGATCTACTTCTCGATCGCGTCGTCGTTCACGGCTGCCGTCGTGCTGTTCCTGGCGTTCCGCCGGGCGCGCCCCCAGGCGGAGCCCTCCGCCGAGGCGCCCGCCCCGCTCGACGACCTCGAGCAGCCGCAGGCCGAGGCGGAGCCCACGGCCGTCACCCCGGCGGTCGCGCCCGCCGCCGCCACCGCAGCCGCGGCAGCACCGAGCCCTGCGCCCGCCGCCGAGGAGGAGGTCGCCGAGGACGACGAGGACCTCGAGGTCGACGTCGCCCCCGCTGCGGCCGACGACTGGACCGTCGACGACGACTGGGCCGACGAGGACGAGGGCTGGGCCGACGAGGGCGGCGAGCTCGAGTTCCCGATCGCGGACTACGACGAGCTCACCGTCGCCGAGATCCTGCCCCTGCTGCCCCAGCTCTACAGCGACGAGCTCCCCGTGGTGCTCGAGCGCGAGCGGGCCGGCAAGAACCGGTCGACCATCACGTCGCGCCTCGAGGAGCTCGCCGTCACCGGCACCGAGGCCGACGCCGCGGAGGCCGCCGAGGCCGGAGCGACCGAGACCGTCGCCGAGCCCGCCGCCCCGCCCGCTCCCGCACCCGTGGCCCTGGCCGACGACGACCTCGACGACGACCTGTTCCCGATCGCGGACTACGACGAGCTGACCGTCGCGCAGATCATGCCGCTCCTGCCCCAGCTCGAGCTGGACGAGCTCGAGGACGTCAAGGTCCGCGAGGTCGCCGGTCAGGCCCGCAAGAGCCTGATCACCGAGATCGACCGCTACCTCTCCGGCGAGCTCGAGCCCGCCGCCTGGGACGACGAGGCCGGCGAGCCCGTGCCCGCCGCTGCGACCCCGGCGCCGGCGCCCGCCCCGGCCGGGCTCCCGATCGCCGGCTACGACGACCTGACCGTCGCGCAGATCCGCCCGAGGCTGACCGAGCTCTCCGACGGCGACCTCGAGGCCGTCCGGGCCCACGAGGAGGCCAACGCCGGCCGCAAGACGATCCTCGCCGACATCGAGCGGCGCCTCGGCGACGCGGGCGCTGCTCCGACCGCCCCGGCGCCCCGGAAGGCAGCCGCCACGAAGGCCACGGCGCGCAAGGCCGCCAAGAAGGCGACGAAGAAGCGGGCCGCCAAGAAGGCGACGAAGGCCAAGAAGGCCAGCGCCCCCCGGTTCCCGATCGCGAAGTACGACGAGCTGACCGTCGCCGAGATCCGCCCCCGCCTGTCCGACCTGAGCGACGGGCAGCTCCAGCAGGTCCGCGAGCGCGAGCTCGCCGGTGCCGGCCGCAAGACCATCCTCAAGGACATCGACGCCAAGCTGTCCTGACGATCGGCACCCGACGCCGGCGCCGCCGGCGGTCCGATCCACGGCCCCGCACCTCCGAGTGCGGGGCCGTTGCGCGTCCGGCACCGCCCGGTGCCACTCGGTGGGGCAGCGACCCCGGGTCGCCGGAGGCCAGCCGGACGGGGCTGCCGGGCGGGGCTGCCGGGCGGGGCTCAGCCGGCGACGTGGACGGCCACGTGGACGGCGAGGCCGTCGCCGACCGTGACCCGGTGTCCGTCGCGGAGGGGGCGGTCGGTCGGGGCCACGTCGATCGCGGTGGCGAGCGTCGCCTCGGCGAGGAGGTCGCGGTGCGCGCCGATGGCGCTGCGCAGGACGTCGTGGTGGCCGGGATCCACGACCAGGTGGATCCGGTCGGACACGGCCAGGCCCTCCTTGCGGCGCACCTCGTTGACCTCGCGGGCCAGGTCCCGGACCAGGCCCTCGGCCTCGAGCTCGGGGGTGACCGCCACGTCGAGGCGGACCAGGCCGGCGCCGCCGGCCAGCGCCGCCGTCGCCTCCGGGTCCTCGGCGTCGAGCTTGCGGACGTACTCCCCGGGACCGAAGCGCAGCTCGTCGTCGCCGTCGCCCACCACCAGCTCGTCGGCGGACCCGTCGTAGCGGTACGCGCCGGTCTTCATGGCCTGCACGACGCGGGGCGTGTCCCGTCCGAGGCGCTTGCCCACGACCTTGAGGTCGACCTCGAAGCGCTCCTGGCCGAGGCTGCCGGTGGGCACGAGCTCCACGGTCCGGACGTTGACCTCGTCGGCGAGCAGGTCGGTGAACCCGGCCAGCGCGTCGCTGCCGTCGCGCAGCTCGACGGCGAGCGCGGCGAGCGGCAGCCGGCGGCGCAGGCCACGGGCCTCCCGGATCGACTTGGCCGCCGACGCCACGGCTCGGACCTGGTCCATGCGGGCGACGAGCTCGTCGTCGGCCGGCAGGGCGTCGGCGTCGGGCCAGTCGGTCAGGTGGACCGAGCCCTCGCCGGTGAGGTCGCCCCACACCGCCTCGGTGAGCAGCGGCAGGAGGGGCGCCGACACGCGGCACAGGTGGTCCAGGACGGTGTGGAGCACGTCGATGGCGCGCTGGTCCTCGCCCCAGAACCGCTCCCGGGAGCGGCGGATGTACCAGTTGTTGAGCGAGTCGAGGAACGTGCCGATCTCGCCGCAGGCACCCGACAGGTCGTGGACGTCCATGCGGGCCGTCACGCCCTCCACGAGCTGGCGGGTCTTGGCCAGCACGTAGCGGTCGAGGACGTGGTCGTCGGCGGTGACGTCGGTGGCCGCCAGGGTGCGGCCCCGGCGCGTCGTGGCGCCGCTGTTGGCGTAGAGGGCGAGGAAGTACCAGGCGTTCCAGATCGGCAGGAGCACCTGGCGCACGGCGTCCTGCATCGGGCCCTTGGCCGCGACCATGTCGCCGCCGCGCACCGCAGCCGACGACAGCAGCGCCCACCGCATCGCGTCGGAGCCGATGGTGTCGAAGACCTCGACGGGGTCGGGGTAGTTCTGCAGCCGCTTGGACAGCTTCTGGCCGTCGTCGCCGAGCAGCACGCCGTGGACGACGCAGGTCTCGAACGCGGGCCGGTCGAACAGGGCGGTGGCCAGCACGTGCAGCGTGTAGAACCAGCCCCGCGTCTGGCCGATGTACTCGACGATGAAGTCGCCCGGGT
>CAZCEZ010000134.1:0-7103 GCA_964497795.1 uncultured Acidimicrobiaceae bacterium
CGTGATGAGCTGCTCGTTCACCAACCAGGTCGTCGCCCAGATCGAGCTGTTCAACAAGACCGCCGACTACCCCCTCGGCGTCCACGTCCTGCCCAAGCAGCTGGACGAGAAGGTCGCCGCCCTGCACCTCGACGCCCTCGGCGTGAAGCTCACCACGCTGTCCAAGGAGCAGGCCGACTACATCGGCGTGCCCGCCGAGGGGCCCTACAAGCCCGACCACTACCGGTACTGAGCCCTCCGGCACGTCGGGGCCCGGGCCGACACCACGGCCCTGGCCCCGTCGCGCACCGGTCCCGCCCCGTGCGGGGCCCACGGCCCGCCCCCTCAACGGCCCGGGCCACCCGCCGATGGGTGTCCCCATGCCCTTCGCCGCCCGGTTGGCGGACCGGGCGCGGGAGCTGCGGCTCGGTCGGGAGCGGCAGATCCAGCGCTTCCGTCTCGCTGCCCTCCTCCTCAGCCTCCTGCAGACCCTCGTCCGACCCGGCGACTCGCCGCTGGTCGGCGTCGCCGCCCTCGCGCTGCTGGCGGGCACCTCGGCCGCGGTCGGCCTCGCCCTGCGCGGCTCACCGGCCGACGCCGTGGTCCGGCGGGTCGGGGCGTGGTCGATGGCGGCGGACGTCGTCGGCGTCGCCGTCGTGCTGGCCAACAACCAGACCGACCCGGCCGAGCCCGTCTACCTGGTCGGCTTCCTGGCCATGGCCGAGGCCACCGTGCGCTGGCCGGCCCGGGGCGGCGCGATCGCGGCCACGGCGAACGCCGCGGCCGCAGCGGCGTGGACCGTGTCCGTGCAGCGGTCGACCGGGCTGGGCGACGTCAGCCACGTCACCCTCCGCGGTGGGATCCTCCTCGTCCTCGGCCTCTTCGTGGCCGGCCTGGTCCAGCGGCTGTCGGAGCGGGGGGAGCGGCTCCAGCGGATCCTCGACCTGAGCCACGACCTGATCGCCGTGCTCGACGCCGACGGTCGCATCCTGTCGGTCAGCTCGGCGAGCACGGTCGTGCTCGGCCGCCGCCCCGAGGAGCTGATCGGTGTCGGCTGCCGCGAGATCATGCACCCCGACGACGTGCCCCCGACGCCCCCGGGGTCCGGTCTCGCCGCGCTCGACGACGACGGGCCGGTCCTGCTGCACCGACGGTTCCTCCGTCCCGACGGCTCGGTCCGCTGGCTCGAGCTGAGCGTGGTCGCGGCGCCCGACGGTTGCTTCCACGTCACCGGGCGGGACGTGACCGACCGGCGAGAGGCGCAGCGGCGGGTGGCCGAGAGCGAGGAGCGCCTCCGCTCCCTGTTCGCCCGGAACCCCGACGGCGTCATCGCCCTCGACCTCGACGGCGTGGTCCTCGACGCCAACGCCGCCGCCGCCGAGCTGGCCGGTGTCGACGTGCGCGACCTCCGCGGCGACGTGCTCGGCCTCGTCGACCCCGACGACCGCGACGCGTGTCGGGAGGCCTTCGCCCGCGCCGTGGCCGGGGCCCCGGTCACCGTCGAGGTCCGCCTGCCCGGTCCGGCCCACCCGGAGGGGTCCGGGCGGGGATCGGGCGTGGAGGTCGACCTCACGCTGCTGCCCATCGTCACCGACGACGGCGTGGTCGGCGTCTACGGCGTGGCCAGCGACGAGACCGAGCGCCTCCGCCTGGCGCGGGAGCTGGCCCACCGCGCGTCGCACGACCCGCTGACGGGCGTGGCCAACCGGACCCTGCTCGAGCAGGCGCTGGCCGCCGAGGCCGGGTCGCGTCCCCCCACGGCGCGGGCCGAGCGCGTGCTGCTGTTCGTGGACCTCGACCGGTTCAAGGTGGTCAACGACTCCCTCGGCCACCGCTCGGGGGACCACGTGCTCGTCGAGACCGTGGCGCGCCTGGCCCGGGTCACCCGCGCCGGCGACCTGCTCGCCCGGTGGGCCGGCGACGAGTTCTGCATCCTGCTCCGCCCCGGCACCGACGAGGCCGAGGCGCAGGGCGTCGCCGAGGCGGTCCTCGAGGCCGTCGCGGCCCCGATCGCGGTGGCGGGCCGCCTCGTCCGGCTGACGGCGTCCGTCGGCCTGGCCAGCGGCCGTCCCGGGGAGGGCTCCGACGGGCTCGTGCAGCTCGCCGACCAGGCGATGTACGAGGCCAAGCGGGCTGGCCGGAACCGGCTGCGCGTCGCACGACCGGCGGCCCCGGCCGGCGCGCCGACGCGACTGGACCGCGAGATCGCCCTGCGTCGGGCCATCGAGCACGACGAGCTCGTGATCCACCACCAGCCCATCGTGGAGGTCGGCACCGGGCGCATCACCGGGACCGAGGCGCTGGTCCGCTGGCCCCTGCCCGACGGGGGACTGCGCCCGCCGGCCGACTTCGTGCCCCTGGCCGAGGAGACCGGTCTCATCCGGCCGCTGACGCGCCTCGTCCTGCGGCGCGCGTGCGCCCAGCTCGCGGCGTGGGACCGCGCCGGCGCGTCCCCCGACCTCGAGGCATGGGTCAACGTGAGCGCGCCCGACGTCGCCGACCCCGAGCTCGTGGTCGACGTGGCCGAGGCGCTGCGCGACGCCGACGTCGCAACCGAGCGCCTCGTGCTCGAGGTGACCGAGTCGATGCTGGTGGACGAGACCGACCAGGTCGACCAGGTGGTGGCGAGCCTGGCCCGCCTCGGCGTCCGCCTCGTCATCGACGACTTCGGGACCGGCTACTCCTCGATGGCCCAGCTCCACCGCCTGCGGGTGTCGGGCTGCAAGATCGACCGGGTCTTCCTCGAGGAGGCCCGGCAGGGCGGGCGGGCCGCGGCCGTGCTGTCCTCGCTCGTCGGCCTCGGGGTGGCCTTCGACCTCCAGGTCGTGGGGGAGGGGGTCGAGCACGCCGAGCACCTCGACGCGCTGGCGAGCGCGGGGTGCGCGCTCGCCCAGGGCTACCTGCTGGCCCGGCCCGCGGACGCCGCCTCGCTGACGCCCCTGGTGCTCGCCGGGGCGGTGGCGCTCCCGACGCCGACGGCTCAGCCGGAGGCGAGCGCGTCGACGAGCTCGGCCTTGCGCATGGACGACCGACCCTCGAGGTCGATCTCCCGCGCCATCTCGTAGAGCTCGTCCACGGTCATGTCGGCCAGGGCCTCGGGGTCGGTGATGCGGGGCGGGCGGATGCGGCCGTCCGCGTCGATCTCGCCGTCGAGCTGGCCGGTGGCCATCAGCCGCTGCCCCAGGTAGCGGCGGAAGTCCTCCAGGGTCCGCTCGACGCGGCGGTCCAGGTAGGCGGTCTCGTCGGTCAGCTCGTCGGTGACGTGCTCGGGCTGGAACCGCATCGCCAGCGAGACCTCGGTGGAGCCCTCGCCGACGGGGCGGAAGGTCACCCGGCCGTCGTGACCGATCTCCGAGGTCGTGGCCCAGGCGAGGGACTCGCCGGGCACGTGCTCGGTGATCGTGGCCCGCCACTGGCGCAGCACCCCGGCCCGCTTGACCGTCCACAGCAGGAGGTCCTCCGACAGCCGGCTCACCGCCTCGACGTCGTCCATGAAGCGGGACCAGGACGAGGTGCGCAGCCACTCCTCGTGGACGACCTCGACGGGCTGGTGGACGGTGACGGTGTGGATGGGGAACCCCTCCAGGGCGATCGGCCTGCGTGACACCAGTCACCTACCCGGGTCGGGCGCAGCCCAGAACCCCTGTGACGGACGTCACGGGCGAGCCCGGGGAGGCGCCCGACGCGGCCAGGCCGTCAGCCGGCGACGGACGCGACGACGTCGCCGGCGGCGGCCACGGCCTCCTCGACCGCGGCGGTCGACACGTCGAGGTGGGTGCAGAGCCGGTTCCGGGCACCGATGGTGGAGATCTCCACGCCCCGGTCCTCCATCGCCGCGGCGAAGCCGGTGGCGTCCAGGCCGATCGGGACGGGATCGACGTAGACCAGGTTGGTCTCGGGGGCGGTCACCCCGAAGCCGAGCTCGGCGAGGCCGGTGGCCAGGAGGGTCGCGTTGGCGTGGTCCTCGGCGAGGCGATCCACGTGGTGGTCGAGGGCGTGCAGGCACCCGGCGGCCACGATCCCCGCCTGGCGCATGGCGCCGCCGAAGCGGTGCTTGAGGAGCCACGCCCGCTCCATGAGCTCCTCGCCCCCGCCCAGCACGGCGCCCGTGGGTGCGCCCAGGCCCTTGGTGAAGTCGACCCAGATCGAGTCCACGGGCGCGGCCCAGTCCCGGGCCGGGACGCCCGACGCGACCACGGCGTTCATGAGCCGGGCCCCGTCGGTGTGCACGGCCACACCGGCCTCGTGGGCCGCCTCGGCCACGGCCCGGTACGGCTCGAGGCCCCACACCGTGCCACCGGCGAAGTTGTGGGTCTGCTCCAGGCACACGAGGCGCGTCGGCGGGACGTACTGGTTGCCGGGGTGCAGGACCTCGGCGAGCTGGTCGGGGGTGAAGGTCCCGCGCTCGCCGCGCACGGTCTCGATCACGCAGCCGTGGACGGCGGCGGCGCCGGAGGTCTCCGAGCGGAGGACGTGGCCGCTGTGCTCGAGCACGATGGCGTCGCCGTGGGTGGTGTGGGCGCCGATCGCGACGAGGTTGCACATCGTGCCCGTCGGCAGGAACAGCGCGCGCTCCACGCCGAGCAGCTCGGCCATCCGCTCCTGGAGCTCGTTCACCGTCGGGTCGGCCCTGCGCTGCTCGTCCCCGCACTCGGCCCTCGCCATGGCCTCGCGCATCTCGGCCGTGGGTCGCGTCTGGGTGTCGGAGTAGAGGTTGATCGTCACCGGACCAGCGTGGCACGACCGGTCTCGGCCACCGCACGGCCGCCGGGCCGTCAGGGCTCGGCGGTCACCAGGCAGCTGTCGCCCTGGGCCCACTCGGCGAAGGCCTCGCACGACCCGTCGAAGGTGATCTCGACCGCGGCCACGGAGGAGAACTGCGTCGCGGTCCGGAACACCTCCCGCTGCAGGGCCAGGATCGTCGCGCTGGCGGGGGGCAGCGCCTCGTCGACGCCGCCGAGCAGGTCGACGCTCGCGACCCCGTCGGCGATGACCACCCGGCCCGACGACGCCCCCGGGACCGGGAAGACCGAGGTGAAGCCGGCGTCGCGCTCGGCGTCGGTCGGCCCGGCCAGCAGCGCGGCCACCGTGTTGGTGAGGATGGCGGGGTCCTCGGCCGGCACGGTCCGGCGCAGCGCCCGGACCTCGACGAGGTCGGTGCCGCAGTGGAAGTACACCTTGACCACCCGGGCCTCGGGATCGGCCTCGCCCTCGTCGGGGGTGTCGGCGCACGCGAGCTCGGGCACCTCGTCGGTCTCGTTCGGGGTGAGGCGGACCGGGAACGAGGTCGCCTTCTCCACGTGGCCGTCCTCGGGGGACAGGGTGCGGAACACCAGCACGCCCGGGACGTCCTCGGCCGGCGGTGCGTAGGCGAGCCGGCCCTCGAAGGGCCCGGCCGGCGGCACCCCGCTGCCGGTGACGAAGCCGGTGCCCCGGGGGACCGGGTCGCCCTGGGCGAGCACGAGGACGTCCACCGTCCCCTCGAAGGCCAGGGCCCGGCCCCGGGTGGCGAAGGGGGTGGCGAGGGCGGCGCCGACGGCCGGCTCGGCCACGGCGATCTCGTCGGTGACCGACCCGGTCACGAACCAGGTGCCCCCGGGCCCGCCGCGGAGGAGCCGGATGCGGGTCTCGGGACCGTCCTCGCGGTCGGACACCACCACCTCGGCCTCGTCGCCCTCGACCTCGTCGCCGAGGTCGCCGAGGGCCAGGTCGGTGAAGCCGAGGACGTCGGTCGCGTAGGCGCGGGCCGCAGCGACCGGCGCCTCGAAGCGGCGGCTGTCGGTGGGGGACGGGAAGGCCACGGCGAAGGGGTCGACGGCGGGTGCCGGGACGGTGGTGGTCGTCGTGGCCTCCGTCGTGGTCGTGGTGGCCTCGGTCGTGGTCGTGGAGGTCTCGTCGGTGGCGACGTCGGTGCCGTCGTCGCCGCCGCCCAGGAGGAGGACGACCACGACGAGGAGGACGGCGGCGGCCGCGACCCCGCCGAGGATCCAGCGCTGGGTGGTGGTCATGGGGGTGCGGGCCAAGGTCAGCTCCTCGATGCGGGACAGGCCGTCTCCGGCCGGTTCGATGGTGGCGGCCCGGGCGTCGAGCGCGGCGCGCAGCCGACGCTCCAGGCCGGTGTCGGGCGGGCCGGTGTCGGGCGGGCCGGGGGTGGGGCGGGGCTCGTGGTCGGTCACGGCGCCTCCTCGAGGGCGGCGGCCAGGGCGGCGAGGCCCCGGTGGGCGTGGGTCTTGACCGAACCGGCCGAGACGCCCAGGGTGCGGGCGATCTCGGCCTCGGACAGGTCCTCCCAGTAGCGCAGGACGAGCACCTCGCGCTGGCGCGGGGACAGCCGGCCGAGCGCGGCGAGGATCCGGGCGGCGTCGGCGTCGGCTCCCACGTCCACGTCGGCCGGGGGCGCGGTCGGGGGCGGGGGTGCCGCGGCCAGGTGGCGCCGCCGCGTCCGGCGGCGGCGCAGCGCCGAGCGGGCCCCGTTGAGCACGGCGGTCCGCAGGTAGGCCGGGGCGGCGGCCACGTCGTCGAGGCCGCGCCGCTCCCGCTGGCGGGCGGTGGCCACGAAGGCGTCCTGGACGACCTCCTCGGCCAGGCCGACGTCGTCGACCAGGAGCGCGGCGAGCCGCACGAGGTCCCGGTACCGCGAGCGGTACAGCTCGGTCAGCCACGGGTCGGATCGACCCGACGGTGGTGCCACGACGGCCATCATCACCCCTCCAGACGTCCGGGGGCGTGGATGGGTTGACGCGCGCCGGGACGTTCCCGTCGCAGCCCCTGCGTACCGTGCGGCGCCGTGGAGGTCCTCGCCGCCCGGTGCGCCTGCTGCCGTCGTCCCGCACCCGATCCGTGGTGCGCGGCGTGCCGGGCCGGGCTGGGACCGGCACCCACCGGTCTCGTCCCGGGGGTCGGGGCGGTGCACGCGGCCTTCGCCTACGACGGCACCGGCGCCGACGCCGTCCGCGCCCTCAAGTACCGGGACGGCCGGCGCCTGGTCGGCCCGCTGGCCGACCGCCTCGTCGCCGCGCTGCCCGGCGAGCTCGCCGAGCCGTCGCTCGTGACCTGGGTGCCGACGGCGCCGGGCCGTCGCCGGCGGCGGGGCTTCGACCAGTCCGAGCTGCTCGCCCGGGCCG